>NZ_JBEAFX010000016.1:0-88042 GCF_040062325.1 Klebsiella sp. GG_Kp175
GCCTTATCCGGGCTACCCGTCAGCTCCGGTTTGTAGCCCCGGTAAGCGCAGCGCCGCCGGGGATATGTTCCCGGATAGCGGCTGGCGCCTTATCCGGGCTACCCGTCAGCTCCGGTTTGTAGCCCCGGTAAGCGCAGCGCCACCGGGGAACAGGGATTACTGACTCAAATCCAGCTGATAAATGGCGAAGCCGATATCATCGGTGGCCACCTGACGCATCGGATACTGGGCTTTCTCTTTGATAAACGCCGCGGCTTTGTCGCCAGGCGAGGTCTCAAAACGGATATCCAGCGGCGTCTTACTGTGGATCGGCGCCAGACGCCAGTTGTTATCCGCCGCCGGATGGATCGCGCCATCCTTCTTCGATTGCGCGCCAATCCACGCCGCCAGCACTGAACGGTTTTCATCCGGTGAGGCGAAGGCGATATGGCTTTCGCCGGTGCCAGCGAATTTACCGCCGTACGCGCGATAGTTATTGGTGGCGACCAGGAAAGTGGCCTGCGGATCGACCGGTTTGCCGTTGAAGGTCAGGTGCTTAATACGCTCTGCCTGCGGATGGATCATCTGACATTCGCCGTCGTAGCGGGCCGGCTGAGTGACGTCGATCTGGTAGTTCACCCCGTCAATCACGTCGAAGTTATAGGTGCGGAAGCCGTCCCAGTTGATCAGCGACTGCGGCTTGCTGCTGGCGGGATCGATCTGGTTAAACTGCCCGGCGGAGCACTCCAGCCACTCCTTGACCTCCTTCCCGCTGACCTTCATCACCACCAGGGTGTTCGGGTAGAGATAGAGGTCGGCGGCGTTGCGGAAGGTAAGCTGGCCTTTTTCCACTTCCACGAAGCTCGCCGGATCGTTTTTACGCCCGCCGACTTTAAACGGCGCGGCAGCGGAGAGTACCGGTAGTTTCGCCAGATCCGGGTCGCCCTGAATGTAGTGTTCAACGTAGGCTTTCTGCGCCATGTTGACCACCTGCACCGTCGGGTCGTCCTGCACCAGCGCCAGATAGCTGTACATGTTGTCGGCGGACTTGCCGATCGGCTTACTGACGAACTCGCGAGTAGCGTCGTGATCGGCTTTCAGCACCGCCACCAGCTTACCGTCTTCGTCCGCCAGCGATTTCTTCGCCACCGCGTCGTAGATTGGCCGTGCTTCCGCTTTACTCTGAGTCACCTGCCATTTGCCGCTGTCGTTGTTCAGCACCAGATCGACCACCCCGAGATGATCGCCCCACATTCCCGGCATCACCGCCGGTACGCCGTTCAGCGTCCCTCTGGCGATATCCGCGCCTTTAATGTTGGCGAAGTCTTTGCCTGGGAATACCGCGTGGGCGTGGCCGAACATGATGGCGTCAACGCCGGGCACCTGGCTTAAGTAGTAGACTGAGTTCTCGGCCATCGCCTGATACGGGTCGGCGGAGAGGCCGGAGTGAGCGACCACTACCACCACATCAGCCCCTTTCGCCCGCATCTCCGGGATATATTTGCGCGCGGTTTCGGTAATGTCGTTGACCGTCACTTTGCCGCTAAGATTGGCTTTATCCCAGGTCATGATCTGCGGCGGCACAAAGCCGATATAGCCGATGCGCAGGGTGTGGGATTGACCTTCGCTGTCCTGAACCGGGGTATCCTTGATCAGGTACGGGGTGAACAGCGGTTTGCCGGTTTTGGCATCGATGATATTGGCGTTCACGTAGGGGAATTTCGCCCCGGCTAGCGCCTTGTGCAGGAAGTCGAGGCCGTAGTTGAATTCATGGTTGCCCAGGTTGCCGACGGCATAATTCAGGGTATTCATCGCCTTATACACCGGATGAACATCGCCCTCTTTCAGTCCCTTGGCGGCCATGTAGTCGCCCAGCGGGCTCCCCTGGATGACATCCCCGTTATCCACCAGTACGCTGTTTTTCGCTTCTGCCCGCGCCTGTTCAATCAGGGTGGCGGTACGCACCAGGCCGAATTTCTCCGTGGCGGCATCTTTGTAATAGTCAAAGTCCATCATATTGCTGTGCAGATCGGTGGTTTCCATGATCCGCAGGTCGACCGTTGCGGCGTTGACGCTGGCGGCGATCAGCGTGGCCAGGAGCGTTGCGCTAAACTTAATCATCAGAGGCGTCCTTTTTTATGAGCGATAGCACAGAAGAAAATGTATTTATATTCTGTTGCTTACAGAAATGTGAATCTTGCCAGAAAAGCGGGCAGAGAAACCGCCATCGTTATCACAGATAGCGGAACTTGCGGTGATGCGATATAAATAAAACAACAAGTTAACGCCACTGTAACCAGACGAGGTGGAGAATGTTAGAACAAGTATGTCAGCTTGCACGGAACGCGGGCGATGCCATCATGGAAGTTTACGATGGAAACCAGCCGATCAACGTCGCCAGCAAGAAAGATGATTCTCCGGTCACGGCGGCGGATCTCGCGGCGCATAAAGTCATTGTCAGCGGCCTGCAGGCGCTGGATGCCACCATTCCCATTCTGTCGGAAGAGGACCCGCCGGCCTGGGAAGTGCGCCAGCACTGGCAGCGCTACTGGCTGGTCGACCCGCTGGACGGCACCAAAGAATTTATTAAGCGTAACGGCGAGTTCACCGTTAATATCGCGCTGATTGAAAACGGCAAGCCGACGCTGGGCGTGGTCTATGCGCCGGTGATGAAGGTGATGTACAGCGCGGAGAAAGGCAAAGCCTGGAAAGAAGAGTGCGGCGTGCGCAAGCAGATCCAGGTCCGCGATGCCCGTCCACCGCTGGTGGTGATCAGCCGCTCCCATGGCAACGATCCGGAGCTGCAGGAGTACCTTGAGCAACTGGGCGAGCACCAGACCACTTCCATCGGCTCCTCGCTGAAGTTCTGCCTGGTGGCGGAAGGCCAGGCCCAGCTCTATCCGCGCTTCGGGCCGACCAGCACCTGGGACACCGCCGCCGGCCATGCCGTCGCGGTCGCCGCCGGGGCGCATGTTCACGACTGGCAGGGCAAAACCCTCGACTACACGCCGCGTGAATCCTTCCTCAATCCCGGCTTCCGGGTCTCTATTTATTAAGCAATTTATGCAGCAGGTCGATCACCTGCTGCACCTCTTGCTGAGTGAGCGCGCCGTCTTTGGCCCACTGGATGCGCCCGCTCTTATCCAGCACCACAATCGCCGAGCTCTTCTCGTCCAGCTGCCAGGCTTTTCGCACCAATCCATTGCTGTCGACGATAAATTGCGACCATGGGAAGAGCTTTTTATTGCTTTCGATACTGTTGCGCACAAACATACCGGTGCCCGGGATGGCATCGTCGGTATTGACGATGGTGGTGGTCTGATAGCGATCGTGCGGGAAGCCCGCCGCTTTAATCGCCTCGATCAGATTGGCATTTTTCTCTTTTGCTGACGAGCGTCCGGCGATGTGCTGGACGACGCGCACTTTTCCCGCCAGCTGCGAGCTATTCCAGTTTTTATAGCTAAACTTATCATTATCCAGAATTAATTCGCCCCGATCCGCGACGCCGACCGGCGCCACGCGCTGGCCATCGACAAAGTTATGCGCTGAGGCCAGCAGCGGCACGAGGAGTAACGAGGCGGCCAGTATGCTACGTAGGGTCATACGGTTTCCTTAATCATTTTTTGTGCAGGTGATCCGACCACTTGGTCTCGTTTAATCATAAGTGCGATTGGTGGTGATTACCCGCAATGAGGATGCCAGTTTGCGTGTTGACGCACAAATTAGTCGAAAAACGGCGACTTATACTTACTTCATCGTATGTCTGAAACGAAAATTCTGAATTATTGTCATCAAAGGGTAAATAAACTTATACATACTGGGTCCCTCTGAGATTCTGGACTATAGTTTTAGGGCATTAAAATTTGCGCTCCCGATACGTGGGCTAACTGTGGCACCACAGGAGCGTAACCCTGGCAGGAGAGAAGAATGAAAATTTTCCAACGCTACAATCCGCTGCAAGTGGCGAAGTACGTGAAGATCCTGTTTCGTGGACGGTTGTACATCAAGGACGTTGGCGCATTTGAATTTGATAAGGGCAAAATCCTTATCCCGAAGGTCAAGGACAAGCTGCATCTGTCAGTGATGTCCGAAGTCAATCGTCAGGTGTTGCGTCTGCAAACTGAGATGGCATAACCTGAAACGTAGCAGTACGTAGTAGGTAAAAGACGGCTCCCGATGGGAGCCGTTGATGTTTTTAGCCCTTCATTTCCGCATAGCGTTTGCGATATTCGCCCGGTGGAATACCGTTATGTTTACGAAACAAGCGGGTGAAATAGACCGGATCGCTGTAGCCTACCGATAAAGCAATTTTGTTAAGCGGGAGCGAGGTGCTCTGAATAAGCCACCTGGCGCGGTTGATGCGTTGCGTTTCCCGCCATGCATAAACCGTTTGCCCCAGTTCATTTTTGAAAAGGTGCGCCAGACGTGAAGGGGAGATAAATACCATCGCCGCCAGGGTCTCGATTTTTACCTCCTGCGCAATATGGGCGTTGAGGTAGTCGCAGACGGCGTTAATCCGTGGGTCGTGGGCGTGACGGTTGCTGATGGGCTGTCGCTGAAAACAGTGAAGGATCAATCTTTCCAGGGCGTTCATCGCCAGCGCTTCCGACAGCGGCGCGGATGCCGAGTGATGGCGTATCACTTCGTAGAACAGATCGCGCAGCTGCTGGAGCTGTTCGGGATCGTTAATGGTTGTTTTGCCGATACCGTGAGTAGTTTGGTCCCACTTTAGCCAGTCTATCCAGTAGGGGCGGGGGATAAAGTAGATCCACAGATGGTCCCAATACTCGCTGTGCTCGTCCCTGCCGTAGTGATGGGGCACCCCGGGAGGAAACAGCAGCAGATCGTTTTCCCGGCACAGAAGGAAGCCATCGCCCGCCTTCGCCCGCGCCTGGCCGCGCAGGGTCAGATTAATGATGTAACCTTTCATCCCCTGCGGGCGGTTAATGTAGTAGTCCAGCGTGGAGCCGCGGGTAATCGGCGTGAAGCCTGCGACGACCCAGGCATTGAAGGTAAAGGTCTTCATCAATGGCGAGAAATTGAGTAGCTCATTGATATCCAGTTCCATTCTCTCTCCCACCTGAGCGCCGCCGCGTCGTTAGCTTTCGATGATAGTAAATTCCCAGGCCCTGAGGCGCAACGGCTGGCCGACGTATATTGTCTCCCCGCTCAGCAGCGCGCTACCCGCGGTCTCGCTGACAAATTCCAGCGTCTCGCCGGAGTAATTGAACAGGAAGTGGATGGTTTTCCCGGCGCGATTACGCATTTTTTTGACCACTAATGGGAAGCGATAGGCGGAAGTGCGCGAGCGCAATGCGATATCGGCGGTTAGTACATCAAACAGCTGGCTAATCAATCCCTTCTGCGGCAGGAAGCCAACATACATCGCTCGTCCCCGGCCATAATCCGCTTCGGTGGCGGCGGCGTATTCGCCCCATGCCGGATGCTGATAGCGCAGCAAGGTGCGGGTCCCATCATCGGGCGTCAGCAATTCCATCCACAGCTCAGCCTGATTGTCATTGCGGCAATCAATCTCTGCACAGCAAGAGCTTACCGTCGTCCCTTCCGGCAGGGTGAACTGGCTGTAGCTGACGCCGCAGCTCTGCCGCAGGATCCCAGGCTGCGCGCTGCGGCGTACCTTGACGTTTTCATCGCTAAAGCCCGATTTAAAGCCGA
This sequence comes from Klebsiella sp. GG_Kp175, assembly GCF_040062325.1. Taxonomy (NCBI): domain Bacteria; kingdom Pseudomonadati; phylum Pseudomonadota; class Gammaproteobacteria; order Enterobacterales; family Enterobacteriaceae; genus Klebsiella; species Klebsiella sp. GG_Kp175. The sequence continues at coordinate 5,656 of NZ_JBEAFX010000016.1, forward strand.
TAAGCGCTCTGCCGCCCTCGGCGATATAGTGATTGATCCGCGCCAGCAGGCCATCATCGGCAGCGTACAGGCCGGGAACGATCAGCACTCGGTAGCGCGAGGTTTCCTCGTTTACATCGTGGATGATGTCGAGGCTGATATTGTGGTCATACAGCGCATCGTGGAAGCGGCGAAAGATATCGTTATAAATGTTGCCCTCGGCATCGCCAGGACGGAAGTGATTGAGGGCGTCCATTGCCTCATTGCTTATCAGCAGCGCAACGTCGTTTTCGGCCTTCAGCTCCGCCAGCTGCGGCGACAGGCGGGCAAAGTCAGCCCCGATAGTGGTGGCCTCCTGCCAGGTCGGGTTACGCGAGAAGTCGTGGCTGAGCAGCCCCTTCCAGTAGGTTTCGAAGGCGTTATGAATCGAATGCCAGTGCCAGTAGGAGACCATGGCGGCGCCGGAGGCGATATGGCTGAACGCCTGCAGGCGCAGCTGGCCCGGGTAGGGAGTCCACTGGGCGAAGCCCTGCGCCTGGGTTTCCAGCACGAAGTAGTTCTGGCCCGGCTTAAGCGAGCGGGTGATGGCGCCGCCAAAGGCGATTTCCCGCCCGGTCAGGTGTGCCTGGCTCGGGTGATAGATATCGACGCCGGCGATATCCAGCGCCTGCGCCGCCGCAAAATGGTCGACCCGCGGCTGCACGCCGTAAGAGTAACCGCGCCATTCAAAATCGAAGTTGTGGGTGACGAACTGGTGCGGTTGGGCGTACTCGCGCACAATCTCCGCCTGCCAGGCCAGATACTCGGTGACCTGCTGGCGCTGATAGCGGGAGAAGGCGCAGGCGAGGCTGGCGTTGATGGTGTTTTCCACCGGCGGAAAATCCTGCCAGCGGTCAATGCGGTTGCTCCAGTAATCCAGACCGAAATCGTGATTCAGTTGTCGGAGGTCTGGATATTTCTCCTGCAGGCTGCGCACGAAGCCCTCCTGCATATAGCGGCCAATATTGTCGTAATGCTTGGTTTCGTTATCCAGTTGCCAGCCGATAATCGCCGGATGGTGTTGCACATGGGCCATCAGCGTGCGGATAATTTTTTCGGCATAGCGGCGAAAGGTCGGGTTGACGATATCCATGATCTGCCGCGGACCATATTTTTGCTGCCCCGCGACGGTGGTGACCAGAATATCGGGATGTTTCGCCGCCAGCCAGGCCGGGACCGCGTAGGTGGGCGTCCCGACGATGACCGCAATGCCGGCCTCATGCATCGCCTCGAGCACCCGGTCGATATGGTAGAAATTGTACTGGCCCTCTTCGGGCTCCAGTGTACTCCATGTGGACTCGGCGATACGCACCACGTTAATGCCGGTTTCGCGCATTAAGGCGATATCGCTGGCCAGCCGATCTTCCGGCATATATTCATCGTAATACGCCACGCCATAAAATAACTGAGACATGCAGACTACCTCCTGACATTAATTCGCGGGCACAGGTTGTGAAGAGAACACGCGTGCTTTATCCAGCGTGATAAACGAAATGAGCGTGAAGCACAGGGCGATACTACCGAGCACGATATAGCTGCTGGTAAAGCCCATGCTCTGGTACATATGGCCGATGCCGGTGGAGAGAAAAATAGAGCTAAAGCTTTTTGAAAACTGGAAGCCAATTAAGTAAACCGTCGCGGAAAGCAGGGGGTTAAAGTTAGCGGTAATATATTTAAGCGCCGCGACGAGTAACACCGAGCTTTCAAATCCATGGAGTAGTTTAATCATGCTGATGGATACCGGGCCAATAGCCCACGCGGAACCGATAATGCGCAAGCTCATAATCAGCCCGCAGTATAACAGCGCATTTTTCGGGCCGATTTTATTCACAAACCATGGCGCAAAGAACATCACGATGGCATCAAGGAAAATCTGACCCGTGGTTAAATAACCGAAGACTTCTGCACCCCGGGCTTTACTCTCAAAGAAATGGCTGTAGTAGATAGCGAACTGCTGGTCATAGGTTTCATAGACCGCCCCGACGCCAATGACATAGAGGGCGAAGAACCAGAATTTTTTAATTTTTAACAACGAGACGGCATCGCGGAGGGTAACCGGCGACGTTTTGCCGGACAGCAGCCCTTGCTTTTGATGGGTGCTGATCTGCATTTTCCAGACAATCGCCAGCAGACAGACGCCTGCGCCGCTGGCCAGCCAGAAAATCATGTTCTGATCGATGCCGTAGAGCTTTCCTGCCGCAAAGGTGCCGATCGCAGCGCCGATGCCGCCAAACATCCGCGCCCGACCAAATTCGAAGCCGGAGGCGCGGCTGACCTTATCGATGTAGGCTTCGCAAATCCCGCAGCCTGCGCCGTAGGCCATGCCAATATAGAGGCCGCCAGCCAGCGCGCCAAGGAACACATTTATTTTTAACAGAGGCGCGAAGACATAGATCCAGTATGGAGCGAATAAGGTGATAATGATCGCCAGCATCCACATCAGATTCTTACGATACACCAGCTTATCCGATATAAAACCGAATAATGGCTGAACGCAGACGGCCACAATGGCGGTGAAAGAATAAACCAGACCGACGTCCGTGTAGTTAATACCGATGGTTTCCGTTAACCACAGTGATAAATAGGGGTAGCAGCATCCCCAGCCTATAAAGAAAAACAGGAAAAACAGACAGCTGATAAAGTAATTTTTATTCGACGTTATCATGGTAACCCTCGCTTCCTTTATTCAGGAATATGATCGTGTAGACGCGAGCAACGTTACCTTTTTGCGCACGGGGGAGTCATAAACGTTTCGCTATCGAGCAGTAATAATCTGCTATCGGCAGAGGGGCGTGAGCCGCTTCACATTCGGGCAATAAAAAGGGCGGATGATCATCCGCCCTTAAGAGAGAGAAAGGATTACGCTCAGGCGTTCTGGCTTTCCGCCGCTTCCGCCTGCTTGGGCACCAGCACCGTGGGCTTGTTATCGATGCGGGTCACCAGCAACTGGTCGATACGGTAGTTATCGATATCCACGACCTCGAACTTATAGCCGGAGAACTTCACCGCGTCGGTGCGTTTGGGGATTTTACGCAGCATAAACATCATAAAGCCGCCGATGGTCTCGTAGTTCCCGGACTGCGGAAACTCGTCGATATCCAGCACGCGCATCACGTCATCAATCGGCGTACCGCCATCGATTAGCCACGAGTTTTCATCGCGGGCGACGATCTGCTCTTCCAGCCCCTGGCCGACGAGGTCGCCCATCAGAGTTGTCATCACGTCGTTAAGGGTGATGATCCCGACCACCAGCGCATATTCATTCATGATCACCGCAAAGTCTTCCCCGGCGGTTTTGAAGCTTTCCAGCGCTTCGGACAGGGTCAGGGTATCCGGGACGATCAACGTGTTGCGGATCTGTACGCCGCCGGTCAGCACCAGGCTCTGGTTCGCCAGCACGCGGTTCAGCAGATCTTTGGAATCGACGTAACCGATAATGTGGTCGATATCTTCATTACAGACGAGGAACTTCGAGTGCGGGTGTTCGGCCACTTTATTCTTCAGGCTCTGCTCGTCTTCATGCAAATCAAACCAAATGACGCTTTCACGCGGGGTCATGGAGGAAGGAACGGTGCGGGACTCCAGCTCGAACACGTTCTCAATCAGCTCATGCTCCTGCTTGCGCAGCACCCCGGCCAGCGCGCCGGCTTCGACCACGGCATAGATATCGTCGGAGGTGATATCGTCTTTCCGCACCATCGGCAGTTTGAAGATGCGGAAGATCATGTTGGCCATGCCGTTAAACAACCACACCAGCGGGCGGAAGACTAACAGGCAGAAGCGCATCGGGTTGATGATGCGCAGGGCCACGGTTTCGGGCGCAATCATACCGATGCGTTTCGGAGTCAGGTCAGCAAACAGGATGAACAAGCTGGTGACCAGGGTAAAAGAGATGATGAAGCTCAGTTGCTCGGAGAGCTCCGGTGACAAATACCCGCTGAGCAGGCTATGAAACGCCGGTGAGAAAGCCGCGTCGCCCACGATACCGCCAAGAATGGCGACGGCGTTGAGGCCAATCTGCACGACGGTAAAGAAGGTGCCCGGGTTCTCCTGCATCTTCAGCACCCGCTGTGCGTTGACGTTGCCTTCATCGGCCAGCAGTTTCAGTTTGATTTTACGTGAGGCGGCCAGTGAGATTTCCGATATCGAAAAAAACGCACTGACGGCTATCAGACAGAGTATTACTAAAATACTGTTTAACATATCTTTTCTGACCGTTGAGGTCAGATCCTCGGAAGGGAAGTTGATAACTTAAATGTGGAATACATAAAAAACCGGTCCGAAGGCGCTGGACCGGCTGTCACACTGGGTAGTATAGCGTAAGGGAATGTAAAGCCGCCAGAGCGTTCATTAACCGCCTCGCTGTTGAGGCGGAAATCAGAATTACGCCTGAGGCGGCAGGCAGACGCCAATGCCGCCAATGCCGCAATAGCCATGCGGGTTCTTATACAGATACTGCTGGTGATCGTCCTCGGCATAGTAGAACGGTTTGGCGGTGGCGATCTCGGTGGTGATGTGACGGGTATCGTGCGCGTCGTTCATCGCCGCCTGGAAGCGCGCGAGGCTGGCCTTTGCCGCTGCCGTCTGTTCCGGCGTCAACGGATAGATCGCCGAACGGTACTGGGTGCCGAGGTCGTTACCCTGTCGCATGCCCTGCGCGGGGTCGTGATTTTCCCAGAACACCTGCAATAACTGCTCATAGCTGATGACCTGTGGATCGTAGACAACGCGCACCGCTTCCGCGTGACCGGTCTGGCCGCTGCACACTTCGCGATAGGTCGGATTGGGCGTATAGCCGCCAGTGTAGCCGGCGGCGGTGCTGTAAACCCCCGGCAATTGCCAGAACAGACGTTCAACTCCCCAGAAGCAGCCCATGGCGAACAGTGCCACTTCCATCCCCGCCGGGACGTTGGTCATCGAGTGGCCGTTAACTGCGTGGAGCGTCGCCACTGGCATCGGGGTATTGCGTCCAGGCAGCGCATCCGCCTGGGCGACAAGATGCGTTTTATCAAATAGACTCACGGTGGGCCTCTCAATACAGAAATCGTCGTTAAGGTTGTAACGAAGCGTGTCTTTTAACACAATAAATACGCGTAATACGTCTAGATTAATACATAAGAATTATTTGGGTTATTGCCACTTTTTCAACCCTAAGTTGTTAGTGTTTTGTTAAGCCGTGGAGCGGCGCCAGTGTTTCCTGTAGGGGGAAACAGGGATATTCAGGAGAAAATGTGCTAAAAATCCGCCAGTTATGTGTCACCAGCCTTTTGCTGGTCAGCGGGGTCGCCAGCGCAGCGAATGTGCGTTTGCAGGTTGAGGGATTATCCGGAGAGCTGGAGAAAAACGTTCGCGCCCAGCTTTCCACCATCCAGAGTGATGAGGTCACGCCGGATCGTCGCTTTCGCGCGCGCGTCGATGACGCCATTCGCGAAGGTCTGAAAGCGCTGGGATATTACGAGCCGACGATTGAATTTGATCTGCGTCCGCCGCCGAAAAGGGGCCGTCAGGTGCTGATCGCCAAAGTGACCCCGGGTGAGCCGGTACGCATTGGCGGAACCGAGGTGATTCTGCGCGGCGGCGCCCGCACCGACAGCGACTATCTGGCGCTGTTGAAAACCCGCCCGGCCATCGGGACGGTGCTCAACCACGGCGATTACGACGGTTTCAAGAGCTCATTGACCCGTGTCGCCCTGCGCAAAGGCTACTTTGACAGCGAGTTCAATAAAAGCCAGCTTGGGGTCTCCCTCGACCGTCATCAGGCGTTCTGGGATATCGATTACGACAGCGGAGAACGCTATCGCTTTGGCCACGTCACCTTCTCCGGATCGCAAATTCGCGATGAATACCTGCAAAACCTCGTGCCGTTTAAAGAGGGCGACTACTACACCTCGCAGGACCTGGCCGAGCTAAACCGCCGCCTGGCGGCGACCGGGTGGTTCAGTTCGGTGGTGGTGGCGCCTGATTTTGCTAAGTCACGGAAAACCAAGGTGCTGCCTCTGCAGGGCGTTGTCTCGCCACGCAAAGAGAACACCGTGGAAACCGGGGTAGGGTACTCCACAGACGTCGGTCCGCGGGTGAAAGCCACGTGGAAAAAACCGTGGATGAACTCCTATGGCCACAGCCTGACCTCCAGCGTCAGCCTCTCCGCCCCGGAGCAGCAGTTTGACTTCACCTATAAAGTCCCGCTGCTCAAGAGCCCGCTCGAGCAGTACTATCTGATGCAGGGCGGCTTTAAGCGTACCGATCTCAATGACACCCAGGCCGACTCCACCACCTTGGGGTTGTCGCGTTTCTGGGAGATGTCGAGCGGCTGGCAGCGGGCGATTAACCTGCGCTGGAGCCTGGACCACTTTACCCAGGCGAACGTCACCAACACCACCATGCTGATTTACCCGGGGGTCTCGGTGAACCGCACTCGCTCCCGCGGCGGCCTGATGCCTACCTGGGGCGATTCGCAGCGCTACTCGGTGGACTACTCCAACACCATGTGGGGCTCGGACATCAACTTTATCGTGATGCAGGCTCAGGACGTCTGGATCCGTACCCTCTATGACCGCCACCGCTTTGTGGTGCGTGGCAACCTGGGCTGGATCGAAGCGGACAACTTTGACAAGGTGCCGCCGGACCTGCGTTTTTTCGCCGGGGGCGATCGCAGTATTCGCGGCTATAAATACAAATCCATCTCGCCGAAGGACGATGACGGCAAGCTGATCGGGGCCTCGAAGCTGGCCACCGGCTCGCTGGAATATCAGTACAACGTCAGTGGCAAGTGGTGGGGCGCCGTGTTTGTCGATAGCGGCGAAGCGGTCAGCGATATTCGCGAGAGTGATTTCAAAACCGGCGCCGGGGTAGGCGTGCGCTGGCAGTCGCCGGTGGGGCCGATCAAGCTGGATATCGCCCGGCCAATCGGCGACAAAGAAGAGCATGGTTTACAGTTTTACATCGGTCTGGGGCCTGAATTATGAGTTTATGGAAGAAGATAAGCCTCGGCGTATTAATCGTGTTGGTTCTCCTGCTGGGCACCGTCGGGTTCCTGGTGGGCACCACCACCGGCTTGCATCTGGTGTTCAAAGCGGCGGAACGCTGGGTGCCGGGGCTGGAAATCGGCAAAGTGACCGGCGGCTGGCGTGATTTAACCCTTGATAATGTCCGCTATGAGCAGCCCGGCGTGGCGGTGACCGCCGGCCAGTTTCATCTCAGCGTCAGGCTGCGCTGTCTGTGGGACAGCAGTCTGTGCGTAAACGACATCGCGCTGCGCGATATTTACGTCGCCGTCGATACGAAGAAGATGCCGCCCTCTGCGCCGGTCGAGGAAGAGGACAGCGGGCCGCTGAATCTCTCCACCCCTTATCCGATCGCCCTCAGCCGCGTCGCGCTGCATAACGTCAACGTCAAAATCGACGATACCGCGGTCTCCGTGCGCGATTTTTCCACCGGCCTGAACTGGCAGGAGAAAAATCTGACCCTGACGCCGACCTCGCTGCAGGGGCTGCTGATCGCCCTGCCGAAGGTGGCGAAAGTGGCGCAGGAGCAGGTGGTTGAGCCGAAAATCGACAACCCGCGACCGCAGGAGAAACCGCTCGGCGAGACGATGACCGACCTCTTCTCGCAGCCGGTGCTGCCGGCGATGACCGATGTCCATCTGCCGCTTAACCTCAATATTCAGGCGTTCCGCGGCGAGCAGCTGCGCCTGACCGGCGATACCGATATCACCGTGTACAACCTGCTGCTGAAAGTCAGCAGTATCGACGGGCAGATGAAGCTCGACGCCCTCGACATCGACTCCGATCAGGGCAAGGTCAGCGCTTCGGGCAGCGCCCAGCTACAGGATAACTGGCCGGTAGACATCACCCTCGCCGGAACGCTGAACGTCGACCCGATGAAAGGGGAGAAGGTGCAGCTGAAGGTGGGCGGCGAGATACGTAAAACGCTTAAGGTCGGGGTGGACTTAAGCGGGCCGGTCGCGGCCACGCTGCGGGCGGACGCGCAGCTGGCGGAGGCCGGGCTGCCGCTCAATATGGAGCTGAAAAGTAAGCAGCTCGCCTGGCCGTTCAGCGGCGAGAAGCAGTTCCAGGCCGACGACGTCCAGCTGAAGTTCAGCGGCAAAATGACCGACTATGCGCTGGCCTTCTCCACCGCGGTGAAAGGCCAGTCGCTGCCGCCGGCGAAAATCGCCCTCAACGCCAAAGGCAATGAGCGGCAGATCAATCTCGACAAGCTGACGGTCAATGCCCTGGAAGGGAAAACCGAGCTGAAAGCGCTCCTCGACTGGCAGCAGGCGATCAGCTGGCGCGGCGAGCTGACCCTCGACGGCATCAACACCGCCAAAGAGGTGCCGGACTGGCCATCGAAGCTCAATGGTAGGATCAAGACCCAGGGCAGCCTGTACGGCGGCAGCTGGCAGATGTCGGTGCCGGAGCTGAAAATTACCGGCAACGTGAAACAGAACAAGGTGGATGTTTCGGGCTCGCTGCAGGGCAACAGCTATCTGCAGTGGAAAATCCCGGGGCTGCATCTGGCGTTAGGCCCGAACAGCGCCGATATCAAAGGCGAGCTGGGGGTGAAGGATCTGAATCTCGACGCCACCATCGATGCGCCGCACCTGGATAATGCGCTGCCGGGGCTCGGCGGGACGGCGAAGGGGCTGGTGAAAGTGCGCGGCACTGTCGATGCGCCGCAGCTGCTGGCGGACATCACCGCCCGGGCGCTGCGCTGGCAGGAGCTGACCATCGCCCAGGTCAACGTCAAAGGGGATGTGAAATCCACCGATCAGATTGGCGGCAACCTGGACGTACGGGTGGATCGCATCAGCCAGCCGGGGGTGAATATCAGCCTGGTGCAGCTCAATGCCAAAGGCACTGAGAAGCAGCATGAGCTGCGGCTGCGGGTGCAAGGCGATCCGGTTTCCGGCCAGCTGGCGCTGGCGGGCAGCTTCGATCGTCAGGCCGAGCGCTGGAGAGGCGCGCTAAGCGATACCCGCTTCCAGACGCCGGTGGGTCCGGTGGCGCTGACGCGCAGTATCGCGCTGGACTACCGCAACCAGGAGCAGAAAATCAGCATCGGGCCACACTGCTGGACCAACCCGAACGCCGAGCTCTGCGTGCCTGAGACCATTGACGCAGGCGCCAGCGGGCGGGCGCGGGTGAATCTCAACCGCTTCGACCTGGCGATGCTCAAGCCGTTTATGCCGGAGGCGACCCAGGCCAGCGGCGTCTTTACCGGTAATGCCGATGTCAGCTGGGACACCACCAAGGAGGGGCTGCCGCAGGGCAAAGTGACCCTCAGCGGGCGCAACGTCAAAGTGACCCAGGTGGTCAATGACGCCCCGCTGCCGGTGGCGTTCGATACGCTGAACCTCAGCGCCGATCTGCATAACAATCGCGCGGAGCTGGGCTGGCTTATCCGCCTGACCAACAATGGCCAGCTGGATGGGCAGGTGCAGGTCACCGACCCGCAGGGGCGGCGTAACCTCGGCGGCAACGTCAATATCAGCAACTTCTCGCTGGCGATGATCAACCCGATTTTCGCCCGCGGTGAAAAGGCGGAGGGAAGGCTCAACGCCCGTCTGCGCCTGGGCGGCAACGTGAAAAGTCCACAGCTGTTCGGCCAGATGCAGTTAAGCGGGGTGGATATCGACGGCAACTTTATGCCGTTTGATATGCAGCCGAGCCAGCTGGCGATGAACTTCAACGGCACGCGCTCGACCCTGCAGGGGACGGTGAACACCCGTCAGGGGCAAATCGCCCTCAGCGGCAACGCCGACTGGACGCAGATCGATAACTGGCGGGCGCAAATTGCGGCGAAAGGCAGCCGGGTGCGGATCACGGTGCCGCCGATGGTCCGTCTCGATGTATCGCCGGACGTGGTGTTTACCGCCACGCCAAGCCTGTTCAACCTCGATGGCAAGGTGGATGTGCCCTGGGCGCGGATCGTGGTCAACGAAGTGCCGGAGAGCGCGGTTGGCGTGTCTTCTGATGAAGTGATGCTCGACAAAAACCTCAAGCCGATTAATCAGCAGAGCGCCGGGATCCCGATCAACAGCAACCTGACGATCCACGTCGGCAACAACGTTCGTCTGGAAGCCTTCGGTCTGAAAGCGCGTCTGACCGGCGATCTGAAAGTGGCGCAGGACAAGCAGGGGCTGGGACTCAACGGGCAGATCAATATTCCGGACGGCCGCTTCCACGCCTATGGCCAGGATTTGATTGTGCGCAAAGGGGAACTGCTGTTCTCCGGTCCGCCGGATCAGCCATTACTGAATATCGAAGCAATTCGTAACCCGGATGCCACCGAAGACGACGTGATCGCCGGCGTTCGCGTCACCGGATCCGCCGATCAGCCGAAAGCGGAGATCTTCTCTGACCCGGTTATGTCCCAGCAGGAAGCGCTGTCTTATCTGCTGCGCGGCCAGGGTTTGAGCAGCGGACAGAGCGATAGCGCCGCGATGACCTCAATGCTTATTGGTATGGGGGTTGCACAAAGTGGTCAGGTTGTGGGTAAAATCGGCGAGACGTTTGGCGTAAGCAATTTGGCGTTGGACACCGAAGGGGTAGGCGACTCTTCCCAGGTGGTGGTCAGCGGCTATGTACTGCCGGGTCTGCAGGTAAAATACGGGGTCGGTATCTTCGATTCCCTGGCGACGCTGACTTTACGTTATCGCCTGATGCCTAAGCTATATGTGGAAGCGGTGTCTGGCATCGACCAGGCGCTCGATTTGCTCTATCAGTTTGAGTTTTAGCAATGCGAATATTTGTTTACGGCAGTTTACGACGCAAACAAGGCAACAGCCACTGGATGACCAACGCCCAGTGGCTGGGCGCTCATAGTGTCGACGATTATCAGCTGTACAGCCTGGGCCACTATCCAGGCGCGGTGCCCGGCGAAGGCACAGTACATGGTGAAGTTTATCGTATTGATGCATCGACGCTGGCCGAACTGGATGCGCTCCGCACCAAGGGGGGCGAGTATGCGCGCCACCTGATTCAGACGCCATACGGCAGCGCATGGATGTATGTCTATCAACGTTCCGTTGAGGGTTGTACGTTGATAGCGAACGGCAACTGGTTGGATCGCGACCAGTATTAACCATGACAGCGCCACCTTCGGGTGGCGTTGTTTTTTTCTGCGCCTACCTCTTACCAGAGCGGAAGATAATCCTTCGCCAGCCACGCTGTGGAAGCCAGCGTCGTCAGCGCGAGGAATACTAATCGTCGTGTTGGGGTGCTAAACATTACATGACCTCCTCGAGCGTGGTAGGAGGGGCAGCCCCCCGCAGGTAACGCCGCATCGCCGATCGCAGCTTCAGCCAGTCAGCCACCCGGTGTGACAATAACCAGGCCGTTGGGCCTATCAGCTCCAGCACCGCCAGTACCCCGCCAAAACAGAGTAACAATAAGGACAGCATGTCCAGCGAATCCTGAACCTGCCACCAGACGCGCCGGCCTGACTGAAGGGCGCTGACGAGTTCTACTCCGAGAAATAACAGATACATCACCAGCGCGAGGCCGTAAAACAGGTAATAGAGCAGCGACAGCTGTCGGCGTCCAGGATAGAGCGGATGGTTTTTTATATAAGCCGCGCCGTCGCTGGCATTGTATAGCGCATGGATCGCCCGGCTGTCGCGCTCGTATACGGCGAGGATGCGATCGCCGGTGGCAAGAAACGGCGGCTGACAACGGTAAAACACCGGATGCAGCGCGAAATTAGCGCAGCCTGCCTGCCACCAGAAGGCCAGCGGCAGGGAACCGCATTGTATCCCGAGGCCGTGATATTCGCGGGTTGGATTGCCTGCATACCACTTCTTAAAGTGGGCGTCGATGATGATGTCTGCCTGAGCGGCATAGCGTTCCGGCAGGGCTTGCGTAAAAGGCATTGCCGACTGGCGGAGGGCTTGCGTCGTGGCGGGTAGCGGCTGGCAAAAGGAGACGTCGCGTCGGCGGGCCAGCGCCATCTTCGCCAGCAGATCGCGCATGGCGGGGTGCCGTTTTAGCGCCGGGTGGAACAGAAGCTCGTAGAGCCCGGTTAACAGCGCGATGAAGGCCAGTATCGCGATAATGCCGCAGCCGAACTTTCCCCATTCTGAGGCGCTCACCATGAGCGGGATAAGGGTGATGATGAGCGTCAGCAGGCTGATAAACAGCAGTGGCCGGGCCCAGCGCTTTACGTGTTGACTGGGCTCAAGGAGCGTTTCGCCATCGCTGAGCCAGTGGATCCAGTAACTGCCGTTGTCCAGGCGGCGGGCGCCAAGATGCAGGGGCTGATTGATCTTCAGACGGTCAAAAAGTGCGGGGTCGTTAAAATAGCGTTTATCGGTGTAAAAGACATGCTCGCCGGCGATAAGGCGCAGATACCCCTGTTTTTCAGAGACGGCGGTCGTGAAGCCAGAAAAGTTAAGAGTGAAATAGCGAACGCTTTTCACGGGACACCCTCCATGGTGTTATCGCGGCAATCCGTGCCGCAATCAGGCAGGGGATGACCCTGCCTGAGACAGAATTACTTCTGCTTAGCGCGCTCGAAAGAGGCAACGATTTCGGCTTTCGCCGCTTCCGCGTTGTCCCAACCGTCGACTTTAACCCACTTGCCTTTTTCCAGATCTTTGTAGTGCTCAAAGAAGTGAGTGATCTGGGCTTTCAGCAGTTCCGGCAGGTCGTTCACATCATTGATGTGATCGTATTCTTTGCTCAGCTTGGTGTGCGGTACGGCAACCAGTTTCGCGTCTTCACCGGATTCGTCGGTCATCTTCAGAACGCCAACCGGACGGCAGCGGATCACGGAGCCCGGCTGCAGCGGGTACGGAGTCGGGACCAGCACGTCAACCGGGTCGCCGTCCAGGGAGAGGGTGTGGTTGATGTAGCCGTAGTTGCACGGATAGAACATCGCTGTGGACATGAAACGGTCAACGAACAGTGCACCGCTCTCTTTGTCGACTTCGTATTTGATAGGATCTGCGTTCGCCGGGATCTCGATCACGACGTAGATGTCTTCCGGCAGATCTTTGCCCGCAGGTACGTTGAGTAAGCTCATGTCTGTTTCCTTTAAAATGTATGGCAAACAAGTGCTCGGTATTATAGCCAACTCACATCGAATGTCTTCGCTTCTTTTTCCCGATCTCGCCGCGGAGTGCTCTGAATTTTGCACGCCATAATGACATGAAAATCCATAAACATAGCCACATCATGAATAAATTTATGTAACCGTTTTCATTGCATGTGATTGATTTATCAAACTGCTTAAAAAAACGTCACAAACCGCCGCTGCCGCGCTCCCCGCGAAGCCTTATCCGCTCTCCGCTGGGCTATTGGGCTGTAATTAACATCTCATTTACTTTTTTGAAGTGTGATGTAACGCATTCAGTTACATCACCGATTGTCTATAGTTTGTCCGCAGGTGAGACTTTAACCAACAATAACCCTACGAGGATACCCTTATGTGGAAGCGCTTACTTCTTGTCACAGCAGTTTCCGCAGCTATGTCGTCTATGGCGATAGCTGCCCCGCTAACCGTAGGTTTTTCGCAGGTCGGTTCTGAATCCGGCTGGCGTGCGGCGGAAACCAGCGTCGCGAAAGAGGAAGCCGCCAAGCGCGGTATTACGCTGAAGATCGCTGATGGTCAGCAAAAACAGGAAAACCAGATCAAAGCGGTGCGCTCCTTTATCGCCCAGGGGGTTGACGCGATCTTCATTGCGCCGGTGGTGGCCACCGGCTGGGAGCCGGTGCTGAAAGAGGCGAAAGAGGCCAAGATACCGGTCTTCCTCCTCGACCGTTCCATTGATGTGAAAGATAAAGATCTCTACATGACCACCGTGACCGCCAACAACGTGCTGGAAGGCCAGCTGATTGGCGACTGGCTGGTGAAAACCGTCGACGGTAAGCCGTGTAACGTCGTTGAACTGCAGGGCACCGTCGGGGCCAGCGTGGCCATCGACCGTAAGAAAGGCTTCGCCGACGCTATCGCCAAAGCGTCGAATATCAAAATTATCCGCTCTCAGTCCGGCGACTTCACCCGCAGCAAAGGGAAAGAGGTCATGGAGAGCTTTATCAAGGCGGAGAATAACGGCAAAAACATCTGCATGGTATTCGCTCATAACGACGATATGGCCATCGGCGCCATCCAGGCCATTAAAGAAGCCGGTCTGAAGCCGGGCAAAGATATTCTGACCGGCTCCATCGACGGCGTGCCGGATATCTATAAAGCGATGATCGCCGGCGAAGCCAACGCCAGCGTCGAGCTGACGCCGAATATGGCCGGCCCGGCGTTTGATGCGCTGGAGAAATACAAAAAAGACGGCACCCTGCCGGAGAAGCTGACCATTACCAAATCGACGCTGTATCTGCCGGATACGGCGAAAGAAGAGTTAGAGAAGAAGAAAAATATGGGCTACTGAGTGGCTAGCCCCTCATCCCGGCCCTCTCCGCAAGCGGAGAGGGTAACAGGCAGCGTTCCAGTAACCCCGGCAAGCAGAGCGCGAACCGGGGCAACCTGACATCATTTGAAGGTGATATCGATTATGAGCGCCGAGGCACACCAGGAGATCCTTCGCACCGAAGGACTCAGTAAATTCTTCCCCGGCGTTAAGGCGCTGGATAACGTCAACTTTAGCCTGCGGCGCGGCGAAATCATGGCCCTGTTGGGCGAAAACGGCGCCGGAAAATCGACGCTGATCAAAGCGCTTACCGGCGTTTACCATGCCGATCGCGGCACCATCTGGCTGGAAGGCCAGGCCATTTCCCCGAAAAATACCGCCCATGCCCAGCAGCTGGGGATCGGCACCGTTTATCAGGAAGTGAACCTGCTGCCGAATATGTCGGTGGCGGACAACCTGTTTATCGGCCGTGAGCCGCGGCGGTTTGGCCTGCTGCGGCGTAAAGAGATGGAGGCCAGGGCGACGGCGCTGATGGCCTCCTATGGCTTTTCCCTCGATGTGCGCGAGCCGCTGAACCGCTTTTCAGTAGCGATGCAGCAGATCGTTGCTATCTGTCGGGCTATCGACCTGTCGGCCAAGGTGCTGATCCTCGACGAGCCCACCGCCAGCCTCGATACTCAGGAGGTGGAGATGCTGTTTACCCTGATGCGCCAGCTCAGGGATAACGGCGTCAGCCTGATCTTCGTCACCCATTTTCTCGACCAGGTCTATGCGGTCAGCGACCGCATTACCGTGCTGCGCAACGGCAGCTTCGTCGGCTGCCGCGAAACCCGCGAGCTGCCGCAGATTGAGCTGGTGAAAATGATGCTGGGCCGCGAACTGGACCACAACGCCCTGCAGCGGGCGGGCCGAACCCTGCTGAGCGATAAGCCGGTGGCGGCGTTCGAAGGCTACGGCAAGAAAGGCACCATCGCCCCGTTCGACCTGCAGGTCCGTCCGGGCGAAATTGTCGGCCTCGCCGGCCTGTTGGGTTCCGGACGCACTGAAACCGCCGAGGTGATCTTCGGCATTAAAACGGCGGACAGCGGGAAGGCATGGATCAAAGGCAAACCGCAAACCCTGCGCTCTCCGCATCAGGCCTCCTGCCTCGGGATCGGCTTCTGTCCGGAGGATCGCAAAACCGACGGCATTATCGCCGCCGCTTCGGTGCGGGAAAATATCGTCCTTGCCCTGCAGGCGCAGCGCGGCTGGCTGCGGCCGATACCCCGGCGTGAACAGAACGAGATCGCCGAGCGCTTTATTCGCCAGCTGGGGATCCGTACCCCCAGCGCGGAGCAGCCGATCGAGTTTCTCTCCGGCGGCAACCAGCAGAAGGTATTACTTTCCCGCTGGCTGCTGACCAAACCGCAGTTCCTGATCCTCGATGAACCGACCCGCGGCATTGACGTCGGCGCCCACGCGGAAATTATTCGCCTGATTGAAACCCTCTGCGCCGATGGTCTGGCGCTGCTGGTCATCTCCTCTGAACTGGAGGAGCTAGTGGGTTACGCCGATCGGGTCATTATCATGCGCGATCGCCGGCAGGTGGCCGAGATCCCGCTCGCCGAGCTCTCTGTACCGGCGATCATGAACGCTATTGCGGCATAAGGAGTAACTCATGATGCCTCGATCTCTTTCGCAAACCGGCCCGGAGAAGCGACGCTTCACCTGGCCGAAGGGCACCCCGCAGATCATTGCTCTGCTGCTGGTTCTGCTGGTCGACAGCCTGGTGGCGCCCCATTTTTATCAGGTAGTGCTCCAGGATGGCCGCCTGTTTGGCAGCCCAATCGATATTCTCAACCGCGCCGCTCCGGTGGCGCTGCTGGCCATCGGCATGACGCTGGTGATCGCCACCGGCGGCATCGACCTGTCGGTGGGGGCGGTGATGGCGATTGCCGGCGCGACGGCCGCCTCGATGACCGTCGCCGGACACAGCCTGGCGGTGGTGCTGCTGGCCTCGCTGGCGGCGGGCGCGCTGGCCGGGCTGTGGAACGGCATCCTCGTGGCGGTCCTTAAGATCCAGCCCTTTGTGGCGACGTTGATCCTGATGGTGGCCGGACGCGGGGTAGCGCAGTTGATCACCGCCGGGCAGATCGTCACCTTTGATTCCCCTGCGCTGGCGTGGCTTGGCAGCGGATCGTTTCTGCTGTTTCCGACGCCAGTGATCGTCGCCGCTGCTACGCTGCTGCTGTTCTGGCTGTTTACCCGTAAAACGGCGCTGGGCATGTTTATCGAAGCGGTGGGGATCAATATCCGCGCGGCGAAAAACGCCGGCGTTAATACCCGCATCGTGGTGATGCTGGCCTATGTCCTGAGCGGCGTCTGCGCGGCGATCGCCGGGATCATCGTGGCGGCGGACATTCGCGGCGCGGATGCCAATAACGCCGGGCTATGGCTGGAGCTGGACGCCATTCTGGCGGTGGTCATCGGCGGCGCTTCGCTGATGGGCGGGCGATTCAACCTGCTGCTGTCGGTGGTGGGGGCGCTGATTATCCAGGGCATGAACACCGGGATTTTGCTCTCCGGCTTCCCGCCGGAGCTCAACCAGGTGGTGAAAGCGGTGGTGGTGCTGTGCGTACTGATTGTCCAGTCGCCGCGCTTTATCGGTTTACTGAAAGGGGTACGCGGCCATGATAAAACGTAATTTACCGTTGATGATCACCCTCGCGGTGTTTGTGCTGGGCTATCTCTACTGCCTGACGCAATTCCCCGGCTTTGCCTCGACGCGGGTGATCTGCAATATCCTGACGGATAACGCCTTCCTCGGGATCATCGCCGTGGGCATGACCTTCGTGATCCTCTCCGGCGGGATCGATCTGTCTGTCGGGTCGGTGATCGCCTTTACCGGCGTCTTTCTCGCCAAAGCGATTGGCTTTTGGGGAATATCACCGCTGGTGGCGTTTCCGCTGGTGCTGGTGATGGGCTGCGCCTTCGGCGCGTTTATGGGGCTGCTGATTGACGCCCTGAAGATCCCGGCCTTTATCATCACCCTCGCCGGCATGTTCTTCCTGCGCGGCGTGAGCTATCTGGTGTCAGAGGAGTCGATTCCGATTAACCACCCGGTGTATGACACCCTGTCCGGGCTGGCATGGACCATTCCCGGCGGCGGACGCCTCAGCGCCATGGGGCTGCTGATGCTGCTGGTGGTGGTGGCCGGTATTTTTGTCGCCCACCGCACCCGCTTCGGCAATCAGGTGTATGCCATCGGCGGCAACGCGACGTCGGCGAATCTGATGGGGATTTCCACCCGCAGCGCCACAATCCGTATCTATATGCTCTCCACCGGGCTGGCGACGCTGGCCGGGATCGTCTTTTCCATTTATACCCAGGCGGGCTATGCGCTGGCGGGCGTCGGCGTGGAGCTGGACGCCATTGCCTCGGTGGTGATCGGCGGTACGCTGCTCAGCGGCGGCGTTGGCACCGTGCTGGGAACCCTGTTCGGGGTGGCGATCCAGGGGCTGATTCAGACCTACATCAACTTCGACGGCACCCTCAGCTCATGGTGGACGAAAATCGCCATCGGCATTTTGCTGTTTATCTTTATCGCGCTGCAGCGTGGGCTGACCGTGCTGTGGGAAAACCGGCAGAATGCGGCGGTGACGCGGGTGAGCGGGGCGGGGAGTCGCTAAGCGAGAGGCTCCTCCCGCAGGCGCGGGAGGAGCGGGCAGGGCGTTTAGGCGTCCGGGAACGACTTAATAAAGTTCTCGACGTCTTCCACCATGTGGTTGTTGCCGACGAAGAAGGAGCGGCGCTGGTGCAGGCTTTCCGGAACAATATCCAGAATACGCTCTTTACCATCGCTGGCCTTACCGCCCGCCTGTTCGGCAAGGAAGGCCATCGGGTTGCATTCATACAGCAGGCGCAGCTTACCATCCGGGTGGCTGGCGGTGCTTGGATAGAGGTAGATGCCGCCTTTCAGCAGGTTGCGGTGGAAGTCCGCCACCAGAGAGCCGATATAGCGTGAGGTATAAGGACGCTGAGTCGCTTTGTCTTCTTCCTGGCAGTACTTAATGTACTTCTTCACGCCCTGCGGGAATTTGATGTAGTTGCCTTCGTTAATGGAGTAGGTATTGCCCTTCTCCGGGAAGCGCATGCGCTCCTGGCACAGACAGAAGACGCCGAGGGACGGGTCATAGGTGAAGGCGTGGACGCCGCAGCCGGTGGTATACACCAGCATTGTCGAAGAGCCATAGACCACATAGCCCGCTGCCACCTGCTTGTTTCCCGGCTGCAGGAAATCTTCTTCTGTCACCGGCGTGCCAACAGGCGTCACGCGGCGATAGATAGAGAAGATCGTACCGACAGAGACGTTAACGTCGATGTTAGAGGAGCCATCCAGAGGGTCCATCAGCACCACGTATTTGGCGTGTTCACACCCTTCGAAGACGACAATCTCATCTTCTTCTTCAGAGGCGATCCCGGCAACAATATCGCGTGCTCGCAGTGCGGCTTTTAATTTTTCATTAGCGAACAGATCGAGTTTTTGCTGAACCTCGCCCTGAACGTTTTCAGCACCGCTGGCACCCAGGATATCGACCAGACCGGCCTTGTTGATATCGCGGTGGATGATCTTGGCGCCCAGCTTTATTGCTGACAACAAAGCAGTCAGCTCACCGGTGGCGTGGGAGAACTCGTGCTGCTTTTCAACAATAAACTCACCTAACGTTTTCATAACTCGTTCCCTGCATTTTTATGTTGAGTAAAACGAACGCAACAATCTTAACAAAGAATCAAAAAAGTGCGCACTGGTGAATCGCGCCAGCAAAATACAGATTCGCCTGAAATGCATTTCGCCAGGGCCCGGGATATGGGTAAAATGTGCCCCGGATAAGAGAAGGAAATGACGAATGCGCATTCATATTTTAGGAATCTGTGGCACGTTTATGGGGGGCCTGGCCATGCTGGCGCGCTCCCTCGGTCATGAGGTAACGGGGTCGGATGCTAACGTCTATCCGCCGATGAGCACCCTGCTGGAAAACCAGGGGATTGATTTAATTCAGGGCTATGACCCCAGCCAGCTGGAGCCCCGGCCGGACCTGGTGATCATCGGTAACGCCATGACTCGCGGCAACCCGTGCGTTGAAGCGGTGCTGGAAAACAATATTCCCTATATGTCCGGCCCGCAGTGGCTGCACGACTTCGTGCTGCGCGATCGCTGGGTGCTGGCCGTCGCCGGGACCCACGGCAAAACCACCACCGCCGGCATGGCGACCTGGATCCTTGAAGCCTGCGGTTACCAGCCGGGCTTCGTTATTGGCGGCGTTCCGGGCAATTTTGACGTCTCTGCGCGCCTGGGCGACAGCCCGTTCTTCGTCATTGAAGCGGATGAATACGACTGCGCCTTCTTCGACAAGCGCTCCAAATTTGTTCACTACTGCCCGCGGACGCTGATCCTCAACAACCTTGAGTTCGACCACGCGGATATCTTTGACGACCTGAAGGCGATTCAGAAGCAGTTCCACCATCTGGTGCGCATCGTGCCGGGCAAAGGCAAAATTATCCTGCCGGAGAACGACATCAACCTGAAGCAGGTGATGGCGATGGGCTGCTGGAGCGAGCAGGAGCTGGTGGGCGAGCAGGGCCACTGGCAGGCGAAGAAGCTGAACGCCGACGCCTCGCAGTGGGAAGTGCTGTTTGACGGCGAAAAGGTCGGCGAGGTGAAGTGGGCGCTGGTCGGCGAACATAATATGCATAACGGCCTGATGGCCATTGCCGCGGCGCGTCACGTCGGGGTACTGCCGGCGGATGCCGCGAACGCGCTGGGCAGCTTTATCAACGCCCGCCGTCGCCTGGAGCTGCGCGGCGAAGCCAACGGCGTCACCGTGTATGACGATTTCGCTCATCATCCGACGGCGATCCTCGCCACGCTGCAGGCGCTGCGCGGCAAAGTGGGCGGCACCGCGCGCATTCTCGCCGTGCTGGAGCCGCGCTCTAACACCATGAAAATGGGCGTCTGCAAGGACGATCTGGCGCCGTCTCTTGGCCGCGCCGATGAGGTGTTCCTCCTGCAGCCGCAGCATATCCCGTGGCAGGTGGCGGAAGTGGCGGAAGCCTGCGTCCAGCCGGCCCACTGGAGCGCCGACGTCGATACCCTGGCGGAGATGGTGGTCAAAACCGCCCATCCTGGCGACCATATCCTGGTGATGAGCAACGGCGGCTTCGGCGGCATTCATCAAAAGCTGCTGGATAAACTGGCGCAAAAAGCGGCCGCGACAGAGTAACGTCCCGCCTCCGGTCACTGCCCTCCGCGTGAGGGCAGTTTTGTTTTTACCAACAGGGAGGGTGTGATGCTGACCCGCGAAAGCGTTCTTTCTACCGACTCGCCCCATTTCGCCATGCTGGACGCGCTCTACGCGCGCGCCTTTCCTTGGCACGAGCAGCGCGAAAGCGAGGCCAAACGTCAGGCGCTCAGCAACGCGCACTACGCGCTTGAGGCGTGGTTCGATGAGGACGTATTTATCGGCCTCAGCGGCTGCTGGCAGTTTGCCGGCTACGGTTATGTCGAACATTTGGCGATCGACGATACGCTGCGCTCCCGCGGCTATGGTAAACAGCTGCTGGCGCAGATCCTGACGCGCGCCCCGCTGACCATTCTGGAAATCGATCCGCTGAGCAGCGAGATCGCCCATAAACGGCTGCGCTTTTATCAGTCGATGGGATTTCACGCTAACCCCTGGGCGCATCGTCATCCCACCTATCATCAGGGCATCGCGGATCATGAGCTGCTGGTGCTGAGCTATCCGCAGCCGATCGATGAGCGACAGTACCAGCAGTTTGCCCGGGATCTCGGGCACGAGGTGATGGGGCGGGAGTAGCCCGGCGCGGCGTACCGCTCCGGGCGTTCGGCTGGGGGTATTTTTACTCTTTGGCGATCGGCGTTTCGTTCTCCACCACTTTATTGTCGCCCTGAATCTGCGCGATCTTCTGCTCGACGGCGGCCACCTGGGCGCTGTCGTGCAGCAAGGTGTAGGTCAGATCAAACTGCGCGCTGGCGCCCGGCTGCAGCTGCTTCACGCGTTTTTGCTCGCGTTCAATGGTCACCGGATAGGCGTAGCTGGTCCCCGGCTCGATACCGGTGACGTAACCCTGTTTGACGGTGTCGGTGTTTTTCCACAGCGTCAGGACCGGCAGCTGGCGGGTGTCGAACTGAATAGAGGCGCCTTTATCGCCAGCCTTGTTGACCACGGCGGCCAGCGTCTGGTGATTTTCATCGGCCAGCGGCTGAATATTAAATACCATCTCGTCAAAGTCTTTGGTCGGTCCCTGATAGGTTTGCCAGGTTTTTAACCCGCTCTTGGCGTAATCATTGAACGGGCTGATGCTGGACATCGGGGCGAGGAAACGTGCGCCTTCTTCGAGGATCGGGGTACCGAAGTTGCTGTGGTAGATGATCTGATAATCATGCGGATAGTCGGCGTGATTGGTTAAGACATCGTGCAGGCTGAAGCTGTTACTGCCCGGGATATAGCGCAGCTCGGTCATGGTCTGCAGATCGGCTTTTTTGAAGGTGCTCTCTTTCACCAGCCCGCGGACGCGAATTTCATACGGCGCGCTGTCGGCCACCTCAACCTCCACCAGGGAGGCCGGCGTGTTGCCGGCCTTGCCGTGCAGGGTATAAATTTGCCCGTCCGCGGTGACTGGATGGCCGGTCCACTCATAGCCGCAGCGGACCATCATCTCGTTGAACCCTTCCAGCCAGCCGAGTCCGTTGCGGCTCTCCAGGTTGATAAACGCCGGGTTAACAACCTCTTTGACCGGCGAATCCCAGCCCATCCGGCTGCCGAAGCCTTCCACTCGCAGCAAGTTCATGCCCCGCGTCGGGCTGAGGGTGATTGTCAGGCCGTCTTTACTGCGAATGGTGAGGATTTTGCTGCCTTCCTGCTTGCCGCCGTGCAGGACTTTTTGCTCAATGCTGAACGTATGGTCTTTCACCTTCAGCTGATCGCTGCTGATCTGCCAGTTTCCTTTATCCATGCCCTCTTCAGCACTCGTCAGCACCCATGTTTTTGCCGCGGCGGAGCCAGAAACCAGCAGAGCGATAGCCGTCAGAACCAATGTCTTTTTCATTTTTATTCCCTTTTGCTGAATCGATTGTGTCATTGACGTGTGAAATCTACCGGCATGGGGGTGATTAAAATGTGAAGCGCCTCACCTGGTGAGAAAGTGGCCGTTTTGAAGATGTTAAATGCGATAAGTGTCGTATTATTGTGCTAAGGCATGATTAATTATCACCACAAGATGTGATCTGCATTGCTTTTAGCTTTAACGATTCAGCGGTGGTGAGGCAATAAACAAAAGTATCGTTGTGCGGATTAGGGGGACTCAGGAGATGCAGCGGGAACCCCCTGCTGGCGCGATGTTGGCGTTGTAGCTGGGGAAGGTAGGCCGGATAAGGCGTAGCCGCCATCCGGCACAACGCCGGAAACAGCGGAGTAGCCCGGATAAGGCGCAGCGCGCCGCCATCCGGGTGACTTGTGCGGCAAAAGCGGCGGGGATTAGCCTTCGTTTTCCGCCAGTTCGCGCAGATACTGGAAGATCAGGCGCGCGGATTTCGGCGGTTTGTTGCCTTCTTTCTCTTTCTTCGCATTGCGGATCAGGGAACGCAGCTGCTGACGGTCAGCATCTGGCCACAGGTTCAGCACTTCAGCTACGGCGTCATCCCCGTCGTCAATCAGTCGGTCACGAATCTGCTCCAGCTTGTGGAACAGCGCAACCTGCTGGTTGTGGCGGTTTTTTAGCTTATCCAGCGCCTGACGAATCGGATCGACATCGCGATTGCGCAGCATCTTACCGATAAGCTGCAGCTGGCGGCGGCGACCCTCTTTTTTGATTCGCTGGGCGAGTTCGATGGCGTCGCGCAGGTCAGTATCCAGCGGAATTTTATCCAGCGCGTTTTTCCCCAGGTCAACGAGTTCAGCGCCAAGACGCTTCAGTTCTTCCGCGTCGCGCTTAATTTCACTCTTACTGACCCAGATAATTTCATCGTCTTCATCCTCGATATCATCACCGGGAACGTCGTCGAGCCAGTCTTCGGGCTGCTTTGTCATCTCAGGCTCCTTAAAAAAAGAGGCTAATGTTACCAGTTAAGGCGCGCACTGAAAAACGGTTCTCTGTTAGACTTCAGTTAACTCCTTCTTACATTATGGCATTAGCAATGAAAGTGATCTCTCAAGTTGCCCAGCAACGTAAGACGCTGGAAGAGGCCGTGACCACGGCGCTGGAACTGGCGGCAGGTAAATCCGATGGCGCAGAAGTCTCCGTCAGCAAAACGACAGGCATCGGCGTCAGCACCCGCTATGGCGAAGTGGAGAATGTAGAATTCAATAGCGATGGGGCGTTAGGCATCACGGTTTACCACCAGAACCGCAAGGGCAGCGCCTCTTCCACCGATCTCAGCCCGGACGCCATCGCCCGTACCGTGCAGGCGGCGTTGGATATCGCACGCTATACCTCCCCGGACCCGTTTGCCGGCGTGGCCGATAAAGAGCTGCTGGCCTTTGACGCCCCGGATCTGGACCTGTTCCACCCGGCGGAGGTCTCCCCGGACGACGCCATTGAACTGGCCGCCCGCGCGGAGCAAGCGGCGCTGAAGGCCGATAAACGCATCACCAACACCGAAGGCGGCAGCTTTAACAGCCACTATGGCATCAAAGTGTTCGGCAACAGCCATGGCATGCTGCAAAGCTACTGCTCGACTCGCCATTCGCTCTCCAGCTGCGTCATTGCGGAAGATGACGGCGATATGGAACGCGACTACGCCTACACCATTGGCCGGGCAATCGAGGATCTGCAATCCCCGGAATGGGTCGGGGAAGAGTGCGCCCGCCGCACCCTGTCGCGCCTGGCGCCGCGTAAGCTGTCGACCATGAAGGCGCCGGTGATTTTCGCCAACGAAGTGGCGACCGGGCTGTTTGGCCACCTGGTCGGAGCGATTGCCGGTGGTTCGGTATACCGCAAATCCACCTTCCTGCTCGATTCGCTGGGCAAACAAATTTTGCCGGAGTGGCTGACCATTGAAGAGCATCCGCACCTGCTGAAAGGGCTGGCCTCCACGCCTTTCGACAGCGAAGGCGTGCGCACCGAGCGTCGCGATATCGTCAAAGATGGCGTACTGACCCAGTGGCTGCTGACCAACTACTCCGCCCGCAAGCTGGGGATGAAAAGCACCGGCCACGCCGGGGGCATCCATAACTGGCGCATTAACGGCCGCGGCCTGAGTTTTGCAAAGATGCTTAAAGAGATGGGCACCGGTCTTGTGGTTACCGAACTGATGGGGCAGGGTGTCAGTGGCGTCACCGGAGACTACTCACGCGGCGCATCCGGCTTCTGGGTAGAAAATGGCGAAATTCAATATCCTGTCAGTGAGATCACCATTGCAGGAAATCTGAAAGAAATGTGGCGTAATATCGTGACCATTGGCGATGATATTGAAACGCGCAGCAACATTCAGTGTGGTTCTGTGCTGCTGCCGGAGATGAAAATCGCCGGACAATAACACCTGTTTGCTTAAATAATAAAAAGGAAGTGAGCAATGCGTAAAAAACTGTTAGCGATGCTGGCTGTCTCTGCTTTTGCGCTCGGTTCAGCGTCGGCCTTCGCCGACCTGGGCGAAGACATGGACACTCTGGCAGAAAACCTGCAAGTGGTACAGAAAACCTCCGACGCCGGCGAGCTGAAAGCGGCGCTGAATAAGATGCGTACCGCCGCGGTTGATGCCCAGAAAGAGACCCCGCCGAAGCTGGAAGGCAAAGCGGCCGACAGCGCTGAGATGAAAGATTACCGTCACGGTCTGGATATTCTGATCGGCCAGATCGACGGCGCGCTGAAGCTGGCGAATGAAGGCAAGGTGAAAGAGGCGCAGGCCGCCGCGGAGGAGTTTAAAACCACCCGCAACACCTACCATAAGAAGTACCGCTAACTGTTCTTTTCGGGAGGCATCAGCCGATGTCTCCTGCCTGAAAACCTACCTGTATCACATTTTTCCCTTTTCTTTTTCCGGCCTTTCCGCAGCCGCGGGCGGCTCATTCGCGCGCATTGTTGTGATACGTCTCACGCCATAATTGCTGTTTTTTCATTTTTCCAGTGAATATGTGGTGTCGATCACGCCTGCCGTCTCCCTTTCCACTTCGAAGTGGAAAACAACTCGCTACAAACTCCCATCCCCCGGCGCTACTTTGATTCCCAGAGACATCAGCGGGGTATCAGAAGTGAATAACGGAGCGGTAATACACGACGTAGGGGAGCAGGCAGCGCAGACCGAACGCCTGGCTGACAAGATGCTGCAGCAGGTTTTTGCCCTGTTAAGCCGTCACGGCATCGTCCCTAACGACGTTCAGGAGCAAATGCTGACTTCCCACGTGCGGGCGATGGCCCACCGGTCAATCAGCGGCGAACCGCTGCCGGAAGTGGATGCCAGCCTGTTCGAAGAGATTTCACCAGATTCAATGACGTTGGCCCGCGAAGTGGTCGCGCAGTTCGGCAACCTGCCCGATGAAGAGGCCTGGCTGCTCTCCGTCCACTTCGAAGTCGCAAAAGAAAACCTGTAAGGAGCAAAACATGGAACAAATCACCGTAGTTATTGGCGACCGTATGGGTAAAGGCCAAAAGGTCGCCGCAGGCGCAGAGAAAGCCGGCGCACGCGCAGTGGTCGTCCCTGGCGTTGCTGCCGACATGAAGCTTGGTGACATGATGAAAGCGGAAAACGCCACCTTCGGCATCTCCTTCTGCGGCAGCGGCGGCGCCGGCGCCATCACCGCCCAGACCAAATACGGCTACAAAGCGAAATACGGCATGCGTTCTGTTGAAGAGGGCGTCACCGCCATCAACGAAGGCTGCAACGTGCTGGGCTTCGGCTTTATGGATAAAGAAGAGCTGGGCGAGCGCCTGGTAGAAGCCTGGAAAAAGAAATACGGCGCATAAGTATGAAAGAGCAATTCACCACCACGGTGAGGGTTGCCGGCAAAGGCGAAAGCAAATCACGGGCCTTCGCCGATGCCCTGAACCATGTGCAGGCTGCGGTGATGAAAACCTCATCGCACATTCTGCTGCGTATTGAGCCACAGGACGTGACGGTTGTTCATGCGCGCGAAGCGGTACGAAAAGAGGCCTTCCTGTTTTTCTTTTTGCGCCGTGAACGACGGACCTACAGCGTGGAGCTGGACGTCACCGTCAACGTGACCGCCATCGATCTCGATAAAGTGGATTTCGTCACGCAAACCTGATTGTTAGCAAAGGGTCTGACTATGTTCCTGATAATTTTAATAAAATCGCTTATCATCGGCGGCCTGGTCGGCGTCGGCGTGGGCGCCGGAGCGGCACGCATGTTTCATGCCCCTACCACCCAGGGGATGGGGGCGTTTCGAACCCTGGGCGAGCTGAACTCCTGTGAGGGCGATCCGGCTTCCCACTTCTCCTTTGGCCTCGGTTTCTTCTTTAACGCCTGGGCCTCTTCCGTTGCAGCAGGCTCCTTCACCCAGGATGTTGACCACCGCATTATCCCCAACTGGGGCGCGGCGGCGCTGATGCTGAAAAATCGTAACGTCGGCGAAACGCTGCACGATCCGAAAAAAATGGCCATCTCCTGCGGCATCATCGGCATGATTGTCGTCGCCTTCCTCAACCTTACCGCCTCGTCCGTACCGGAAGCGCTGCAGGTGACCGCGGTTAAGGTACTGGTACCGGCGGCAAACCTGCTGGTGAACACCGTGATGCCGGTGATCTTCTGGCTGGCGGCGATCGACGCCGGTAAAAAATCAGGCTTCTGGGCGACCATCTTCGGCGGCGCAGCGCAGCTGATTATGGGCAACGCCGTACCGGGGCTGGTGCTGGGTATTCTGATCGGCAAAGGCGTTGAAGAGAGCGGCTGGAACCGGGTCACCAAAGTGATGATGGTGGCCATTGTCGCCCTGTTCGTCCTCAGCGGCTTCTTCCGCGGCTTCGACATGAAGATGATCGAATCCTTCCATCTGACCGTGCCGAACTGGCTGGACATGATCCACAACTCACTCAGCGGCAAATAACGGGAGCCTGGTAATGGAACAGAATAAAGGTTTTTGGTATGCCGACTGGTCGTTCCCGATCTTCGTTGGCCTGCTCTCCTCCGGCGTCTTCGCCGGGACCCACATGTACTACCTGTACGGCATCGGCGCCTTTAACGAAGTCGCCTTCGTGGCGATGCTGAAGTCGGGGATTGATACCGGCGTTTACGGCGCGGTGGCGGCGTTTGGCGCCAGCTTCCTGTTCGCCCGCATCATCGAAGGGTCGCTGGTGGGGATCCTCGATATCGGCGGCGCTATTCAGACCGGGATCGGTCTTGGCGTCCCGGCGCTGCTGCTCGGCGCGGGCTTTGTCTTCCCGGTGGCGAACTTCGCCGCCTCGCTGGCAACCGGCCTGATCCTCGGCCTGGCGGTGGGCTACATCATCATTCTGGCGCGTAAGTTCACCATCAACCAGAGTGACTCCACCTACGGCGCCGACGTGATGATGGGCGCAGGTAACGCCTCCGGCCGCTTCCTGGGGCCGTTGATTATCCTCAGCGCAATGACCGCCTCGATTCCTATCGGGATCGGCTCGCTGGTTGGCGCACTGCTGTTCTACATCTGGCAGAAACCGATCACCGGTGGCGCCATCCTCGGCGCGATGATCCTTGGCTCGATCTTCCCGGTGGCGATTAGCTAATCGCCCGATGGCGCTGCGCTTATCGGGCCTACAGGTCAGCGCGATGTGTAGGCCGGATAAGGCGGTACGCCGCCATCCGGCAACAGATTCACTCTTTCATCAGGAGATAGCTATGTTTGATTTACTCCTGCGCCGCGCGCGCCTCGTCGACGATACCCTGACTGATATCGCCATTCAGGACGGGAAAATCGCGGCGCTGGGCGAGATTAGCGCGCCCTCCCGTAAAACCATCGATCTGCAGGGCAACAGCTACGTCAGCGCCGGCTGGATTGACTCCCACGTTCACTGCTACCCAAATTCGCCGATATATCACGATGAGCCGGACAGCGTTGGCATCGCCACCGGCGTCACCACCGTGATTGATGCTGGCAGCACCGGCGCCGACGATGTGGACGACTTCTACCAGTTAACCCGCAAAGCGGTGACGGAAGTCTATGCCCTGCTCAATATCTCCCGCGTCGGGCTGATTGCCCAGAACGAACTGGCCAATATGGCCAATATCGACGCCGAGGCGGTGAAGCAGGCGGTGCAGCGCCATCCCGACTTTATCGTCGGCCTGAAAGCGCGGATGAGCAGCAGCGTGGTGGGGGAAAACGGCATTACGCCGCTGGCGCGCGCCAAGACTATGCAGCAGGAAAACGGCGATCTGCCGCTGATGGTACACATCGGCAATAATCCGCCGAACCTCGATGAAATTGCCGAGCTGTTGAGTCGCGGCGACATCGTTACCCACTGCTATAACGGCAAGCCGAACCGCATTCTGAATCCTGCCGGCGAACTGCGCAGTTCGATTACCCGCGCCCTGCACCGCGGCATGCGCCTTGACGTCGGCCACGGTACCGCCAGCTTCAGCTTTGAAGTGGCGCGCCGGGCGATTGCGCTGGGCATTCTGCCGCACACCATCAGCTCGGATATTTACTGCCGCAACCGCATCGACGGCCCGGTACGTTCGCTGGCGCTGGTGATGTCGAAATTCCTCGCTATCGGCATGACCCTGCCGCAGGTGATTGACTGCGTGACCGTCAGCGCCGCCGAGGGGCTGCGCCTGTCGCGTAAAGGGCGGCTGGAAGTGGGTTTCGACGCCGATCTAACGCTATTTCGCCTGGAGCGCCAGCCTACGCTGCTGGTGGATGCCGAAAAAGAGAGCCTCCAGGCAGACAACATTCTGGTGCCGCTGGCCGCGATCCGCGCGGGCAAAGGCTATCTGACCGAACAAGGGAGCGCGGAACATGCCTTCGATTTTTGAAAAATACCATTTAAAACAAGTTATTAACACTTCCGGCCGGATGACGGCGCTGGGCGTCTCCACGCCGCGCCCGGAAGTGGTGGAAGCCGCGATGGCCGGTATGAACCAGTACTTTGAAATGAAAGACCTGGTGAATAAGACCGGCGAGTACATCGCCAGGCTGCTGGACGTGGAAGGGGCGACCGTGGTCTCCTGCGCGTCGGCAGGGATTGCCCAGTCGGTGGCGGCGGTGCTGGTGAAAGACAGCGACTGGCTGCTGGAGAACCTGCACGTTACGCCGATAGAGAATAACGAAATCGTCCTGCCGAAGGGCCACAACGTCAACTTCGGCGCGCCGGTCGGCACCATGGTGGCGCTGGGCGGAGGTAAGCTGGTGGAAGCGGGCTACGCCAACGAATGCTCTGCCGAACAGCTGGCGGCGGCGATCACCCCGCGCACCGCGGCGATCCTCTACATCAAATCCCACCACTGCGTGCAGAAAAGCATGCTCAACGTCGCGCAGGCCGCGGAAGTAGCGCGTCAGCATCATTTACCGCTGATCGTCGACGCGGCGGCGGAGGAAGATCTGCAGTGCTACTACCGCATGGGCGCCGACCTGGTTATCTACAGCGGCGCGAAAGCGATTGAAGGGCCGACCAGCGGGCTGGTGATCGGCAAAACGCAGTACGTTGAGTGGGTTAAACGCCAGTCGATGGGCATTGGCCGGGCGATGAAAGTGGGGAAAGAGGGGATCCTCGGCCTGACCTGCGCCATTGAACACTACCTGACGGCGAGCAAAGAGAGCGGTGAGGAGATGGTGACGAAGATGACGCCGTTTATCGAACAGCTCAACACCCTCAACGGCGTCACTGCCCGTGTGGTATGGGACAGCGCCGGCCGCGATATCGCCCGCGCCGAAATCAAATTCGACGAAGCGGTGACCGGCGTGAAGACCGGCGATCTGGTTAACGCGCTGAAGCAAGGCGAATACGCCATCTACTTCCGCGGCTATAAAGCGAATGAAGGCATTATCGAAGCCGATGTCCGCAGCGTTAACGCACAGCAGCTGGCGGTGGTCGCCCGTCGCATCGCGGAAGTTCTGCACAAGGAGAAACAAGCATGAAACTGACCCCAAACTTTTACCGTGACCGCGTGTGCCTGAACGTCCTGGCGGGCAGCAAAGACAACGCTCGGGAAATCTACGACGCGGCGGAAGGTCATGTCCTGGTCGGCGTGCTCTCCAAAAATTACCCGGACGTCGCCAGCGCGGTGGCCGATATGCGCGACTACGCGAAGCTGATTGATAACGCCCTCTCCGTCGGGCTGGGCGCGGGGGATCCGAATCAGTCGGCGATGGTGAGCGAGATTTCTCGCCAGGTGCAGCCGCAGCACGTCAACCAGGTCTTCACCGGCGTGGCCACCAGCCGCGCGCTGCTCGGGCAGAACGAGACGGTGGTCAACGGCCTGGTCTCGCCCACCGGCACCCCGGGGATGGTGAAGATCTCCACCGGCCCGCTGAGCAGCGGCGCGGCGGATGGGATTGTGCCGCTGGAAACCGCCATCGCGCTGTTAAAAGATATGGGCGGCAGCTCCATCAAATACTTCCCGATGGGCGGCCTGAAGCACCGCGACGAGTTCGAAGCAGTGGCCAAAGCCTGCGCCGCGCACGATTTCTGGCTGGAGCCGACCGGCGGTATCGATCTGGAAAACTACAGCGAGATCCTGAAAATCGCCCTTGATGCCGGGGTAAGCAAAATCATCCCGCATATCTACAGCTCGATTATCGATAAGGCCAGCGGCAACACCCGCCCGGCCGATGTTCGCCAGCTGCTGGAGATGACCAAACAGTTAGTGAAGTAGTGCCCTTGCCCCTCACCCATCAAAGGATGAGGGGCAACTGATCCCACCGAACCATCAAGGAGTTACCATGCCAACCGCTCGTCACCTGCTTGTTGCTTCACTGTCTTTGCTTGCCGCCGGCGCCGCCGCGCAAACCCACTACGCCTGGATTGGCACCTATAATCCCAATGGCGAAGGTCTGTACCGCTTTACCGTTGATGGCCAAACCGGCGCGCTGCGGGACAAGGCGCTGGTGAGCTCGCTGGCGAACGTCGCGCAGCTGACCGTCTCGCGCGATGGCAAAACGCTGTATGCCGCCAGCGAGGTGGAGAAAGGCGTGGTGCAGGCGTGGCGCATTGAGAAGAACGGTGAGCTGACCGCACTCAATCAGGTCGCCTCCGGCGGCGCCGGGCCGGTTTATCTCTCCCTGACGCCAAACGGTAAACAGTTGCTGGTAGCCAACTACGTCAGCGGCAGCATCGCCGTGCTACCGGTCAAAGAAGATGGTAGCCTGGGTGAGGCGGTGGACAGGCATCAGGATGAAGGCCCGGCAGGGGCCGAACGCCCGGCGGCGGCCGTCGAGGGCAGTTTCGCCATCAGCGATCACAATGGCCCGCACGCCCATATGATCGCCGCCGATCCCAGCGGAAAATACGTTTACTCTACCGATCTGGGGCTGGATCGGATCTATCAGTACCGGCTGGATAGCGCCAGCGGCAAGCTGACGCCGAACGAACCGCCATTTATCGCCGCTTCGTCGCCGGGCGCCGGCCCGCGCCACTTCGTCTTTACGCCAAAGGGCGACGGCCTGTGGCTGATTAACGAAGAAGCGTCGACGCTGACCTTCTATCATCTGGATCAGCAAAGCGGTCTGCTGCGCGAAGGCAAAACCGTCTCCGCGCTGCCGAAAGAGTATAAGGGCACCAGCTTTGCCGCCGGTCTGGCGCTGAGCAACGACGGCAAACAGCTGTACGTCGCCAACCGTCTGCATAACAGCATCGCCCACTTTACGGTGCAGGCCGATGGCCGCCTGAGCCACCAGGAGGATATCTGGACGCGCGGAGATTACCCCCGCACGCTGACCCTGGATACTCAGGGGCAGTGGCTGTACGTCATGAACCAGCGTAGCGATAATATTACCCGCTTCAGCGTGGCGCCGAAGGATGGCAAATTGACCTTTGTCTCAGACTACACGCCGGTCGGCAGCCCATCGCAGATGGTGATATCCGCCCAACCCTGAGCCGTAACCACAAGGAACTGACATGCGATTTCCCAACCAACGCTTAGCGCAACTCTTCACCCTGCTGCGGAATGAAACGCTGCCGCAGGATGAGCTGGCGCAACGCCTGTCGGTTTCCACCCGTACCGTGCGCGCCGATATTACCGCCCTGAATGCGCTACTGGCGCAGTATGGCGCGCAGTTTATCCTTAACCGCGGCAGTGGTTATCAGCTGAAAATTGATAACCCGGCGAGCTTTCAGACACTGGAGGAGACGTCGCCGAAGGCGCAGCATGTCCCGCGTACCGCCCAGGATCGCATCACGTTTCTGCTGGTGCGTTTTCTGACATCGGCGTTCTCCATCAAGCTGGAAGACCTGGCGGATGAGTGGTTCGTCAGCCGCGCCACGCTGCAGAACGATATGGTCGAGGTGCGCGAGCGCTTCCAGCGCTATCAGCTCACCCTTGAAACCCGCCCGCGCCACGGTATGAAGCTGTTTGGCAGCGAGGTATCGGTTCGCGCCTGCCTCACCGACCTGCTGTGGGAGCTGGCCCAGCAGGGCGGTATCGCGCCGCCGATCGGCGCCGAGGCCTTTGCCGCGGAGGTGCCTGCGCTGCTGGAGCCCGTGCTGCAGGAGACGCTAACCCGGCACCATATTCGCCTCACCGACGTCGGCGAGCGCTTTATCTGCCTGTACGGGGCGGTGGTGGTGCGCCGCGTCAGCGAAGGCTACCCGCTGGCGGATTTCAGTGCTGAAGATGTGGCGCAGAACGTCCGTGATGCCGCGCGCGATCTGGCGGGCGAACTGCAGCGGCTGGCCGGTAAACCTTTATCGCCCGCGGAAGAAGAGTGGCTGTGCGTGCATATCGCCGCCCGTCAGGTACAGGACGTGGACCCGGAAACCATCAGCGCCGACGATGACGAAGCGCTGGTCAACTACATCCTGCGCTACATCAACAGCCAGTATAACTACAATCTGCTGGACGATGCCCAGCTGCACGCCGATCTGCTGACCCACATAAAGACCATGATCACCCGCGTACGCTACCAGATCATGATCCCCAATCCGCTGCTGGATAACATCAAACAGCACTACCCGATGGCCTGGGATATGACCCTCGCCGCGGTCTCCAGCTGGGGCAAATACACGCCTTATACCATTAGCGAAAACGAAATCGGTTTTCTGGTGCTGCATATCGGCGTCGGGCTGGAGCGCCACTACAACATCGGTTACCAGCGTCAGCCGCAGGTGCTGCTGGTGTGCGATACCAGCAATGCGATGGTGCGGATGATTGAGGCGATCCTGCAGCGCAAATATCCGCAGCTGGAGATCGCCGCCACTATTTCCCAGCGCGAGTACGAACAGCGGGACGCGATCGAGGCGGATTTTGTTATCTCCACGGTGCGGATCAGCGAAAAAGACAAGCCGGTAGTGACCATCGCGCCGTTCCCCACTGACTATCAACTGGATCAGATCGGCAAGCTGGTGCTGGTGGACCGCACCCGTCCGTGGATGCTGAATAAGTACTTCGATGCCGCCCATTTCCGGGTGATCGACACGCCGATGGATCAGCAAACGCTGTTCGCCGGACTGTGTCAGCAGCTGCTGGAGGAAGGCTTCGTCGATGCGGAGTTTCATGCTTCGGTGGTGGAGCGTGAAGCGATCGTCAGCACCATGCTCGGCGACGGTATTGCGCTGCCGCACTCCCTGGGTCTGCTGGCGAAAAAGACGGTGGTCTATACCGTTATTGCCCCGCAGGGCATCGCCTGGGGGGACGAAACCGCCCATATCATCTTCCTGCTCGCTATCAGCAAGCGCGAGTATGAAGAGGCGATGGCGATCTACGATATTTTCGTGACTTTCCTGCGCGAGCGCGCCATGAGCCGCCTCGCCACGACCCGCAGCTTCGATGAGTTTAAAATGGTGGCGATGGAATGCGTCAGCCGGTTTTGAGAGGCGTTTTCCAGATTCGAGTGTAATTCAAATGTAATGCTATAATGCATTACAAAATATCCCTTTCTGGAGGCATAATGGCCACGCTCAACGTTCGACTGGATGATAAACTCAAAAAAGAGGCTTATGCCGTGCTGGAGAAACTCGATATGACGCCAACGGAGGCGGTACGCCTGCTGTTTCAATACATTGCGGAAAATGGCCGCATGCCGGTGAAAAGTATGACTATCAGCGATAGCGAAGCGGCATTATTACGCACCGTCCGCGAGCGGCTGGAAAACCCACGGCCGGGGGTTAAGGTGAGTCTGGATGACCTATGAACTGGAGTTTGATCCACGAGCCTGGCGCGAATGGCAGCTTGGCGAGACGGTCAAAAAACAGTTCAAAAATAAGCTCCAGCAGATTGTGCAGAATCCGCGAATTGAGTCGGCCAGGCTGAGCGATTTGCCGGATTGCGACAAAATCAAGCTTAAGGCGTCAGGTTATCGGCTGGTGTATCAAGTACGAGATAGTGTGGTGGTGGTTTACGTTATTGCCATTGGCAAAAGAGAGAAAGCGGCCGTTTATCATCAGGCGAATAAACGGCTCTAAACGCTATCGCAAATGATGCACGACCTGGTTGCTGCTGCCGCGCCAGATCAGCGCCGGGTCTTTTAAATCTTGCACAAACTTACCGTCGACCAGCACGTTGATCAGGTTCACCACCTGCATCTGCGCCTCATTCAGCTCTTCCAGCTTATAGCCGGTCCAGACCCAGATATCTTTACCGGGGCATTCGGCGCGCACGCGCTGAACCAGCTTTAAGATCTCCGCGATGTTTTGCGGATGCAGCGGATCGCCGCCGGAGAGTGAAATCCCCTGGCGCTTGATGCGGGTATCGTTGAGGTCGGCAATGATGCGGTCGGCCATCTCGGTCGTGAAGGGCATGCCGGAATTCACCCGCCAGGTGCTTTTGTTGTAGCAGCCTGGGCACTCGTGGACGCAGCCGGAGACAAACAGGGTGCAGCGGGTGCCGGGGCCGTTGACAATATCTACCGGGTAGTACTGATGGTAATTCATTGTTTCCTCTTCTCATTTGCCGCTGCAGCGGCGTTGGCTGCGCTCGCTCGCCCGGGTCACTTACTCCAGTAAGCTCCCCGGGACTTACTCGTTTGCCGCCTTGCTACAACGCCAACTGATTTGAGGAAACCCACCTGGCTGTCTGGGATCCCTTCGTTTGCCGCCTTGCTCTGACGTTATTTGCTTTGCGAAAACGGAGGAGTGCGGCCATTTCCCGGCGTCGCTGCGCTCGGCCGGGCTACGACTCACCAGGCAGTGGTAGCCCGGATAAGGCGCTGCGCGCCGCTATCCGGGAAAAGCGCATTGTTCTTTAACCGATCTGCCCATTGCCCAGGTGCTTCACGCGGCGCTTCACTTCTTCCTGCTTGCCGGCGTTGAACGGACGCGCGTCCGGGCTACCGAGGTAGCCGCACACCCGGCGGGTAACGGAAACGCGGGAGGCGTCGTGGTTACCGCATTTCGGGCAGGTAAAACCCTTGCTGGTGCACTCGAACTCGCCGGTGAAACCACACTCGTAGCATTCATCGATCGGCGTATTGGTTCCGTAATACGGCACATGCTGATAGCTGTAATCCCACACGTCCTCCAGCGCCTTCAGGTTGTGCTGGATGTTCGGGTATTCGCCGTAGCAAATGAAGCCCCCGTTGGCCAGCGGCGGATACGGCGCTTCAAAATCGATCTTGTCGTACGGGTTGACCTTCTTCTCCACGTCGAGGTGGAAGCTGTTGGTGTAGTAACCTTTGTCGGTCACCCCTTCCACCACGCCAAACTCGGCGGTATCGAGACGGCAGAAGCGATCGCACAGGTTTTCGCTCGGCGTGCTGTACAAGCTAAAGCCGTAGCCGGTCTCTTCCTTCCACAAATCGACGGCGTCGCGCAGGCGCTGGACGATGGCCACACCCTTCTCGCGCAGCGCCTCGCTGTCGTACATGTGCTGATTGCCGTACAGTGCATTGATGGTTTCATGGATACCGATATAGCCCAGCGAAATCGACGCCCGGCCGTTTTTGAAAATCTCGGAGACGTCGTCGTCGGCTTTCAGTCGCACGCCGCAGGCCCCTTCCATATAGAGGATCGGCGCCACGCGCGCTTTTACCCCTTCCAGGCGGGCAATACGGGTCATCAGCGCTTTGCGCGCCAGCTGCAGGCGCTCGTCCAGCAGCGCCCAGAAGGCGGCTTCGTCGCCTTTCGCTTCCAGGGCGATGCGCGGCAGGTTGAGGCTGATAACGCCGAGGTTATTGCGTCCATCGTGCACCTGCTCGCCGTTCTCGTTTTCCCACACCCCGAGGAAGCTGCGGCAGCCCATCGGCGTTTTAAACGACCCGGTAACTTTCACCACCTGGTCGTAGTTGAGGATATCCGGGTACATGCGCTTGCTGGCGCACTCCAGCGCCAGCTGTTTGATGTCGTAGTTCGGATCGCCGAACTTATGGTTCAGGCCGTCACGGATCGCGAACACCAGTTTCGGGAACACCGCGGTCTTACGGTTTTTACCGAGGCCGGCAATGCGGTTACGCAGAATCGACTGCTGGATCAACCGCGATTCCCAGCTGGTGCCGAGGCCGAACCCGAAGGTGACGAACGGCGTCTGACCGTTGGCGGTATGCAGCGTGTTAACCTCATACTCCAGCGACTGGAAGGCGTCGTAGCACTCTTTTTCGGTACGGGCGCGGGCATAGCCTTCGGCATCCGGGATCTGCCACTCTTCGGCGATTTTGCGATGCTTGTTAAAGCTTTCGCTGACGAACGGCGCCAGCACTTCATCGATGCGGTTAATGGTGGTGCCGCCGTAAATATGGCTGGCGACCTGGGCGATGATCTGCGCTGTCACCGCGGTGGCGGTAGAGATAGACTTCGGCGGCTCGATCTCCGCGTTGCCCATCTTAAAGCCCTGGGTCAGCATGCCTTTCAGGTCGATCAGCATGCAGTTAAACATGGGGAAGAAGGGCGAGTAATCGAGGTCATGATAGTGGATCATGCCGCGTTCGTGGGCCATCACCACATCGTGAGGCAGCAGGTGCTGACGGGCGTAGTGCTTGGCGACGATACCGGCCAGCAGGTCGCGCTGGGTCGGGATGACTTTACTGTCCTTGTTGGCGTTTTCGTTGAGCAGCGCGGAGTTGGTCTGCTCGACGAGGCCGCGGATCTCCTGATTGAGGCGGCCGCGCTTCTCACGCTGGCTATCGCGGTCATGGCGATACTCAATATAGGCGCGCGCCAGCTGCTTATAGGGGCCGGACATCAGCTGGTTTTCCACCGCGGTCTGGATCTCATTGATGTCGACCTGGGCGCGGCCCTGCATTTGTTGGCTAACGACTTCTGCGACGGTGGCGCAATAGTCTGCGTCATCGACTCCCGCTGCTTTAGCTGCACGCAGAATTGCTTCCTGAATGCGCTCTGACTTGAACGGCACTTTACAGCCATCACGTTTCATCACATGCGGTGTCATGATCACTCCATATATAGAACAGGTTATCCACAGAGGCGGAGGTTATCCCGAAGGCGCTGCGCGCTACGGCTCGTGCTGTTTGCCTTCAGATCCGGCCCGTTTTATCCACATCTCATCACCGCCAGACATCGACAAGATATGGTGACATAATAGACGATTAATACAACATGTAGGGCCGGGACGCATTTTAAGTTCTATATGTAGTGATTTGCATCAAAGATGTTTGCGATTTTATTGACCCAGAACAAGGTAAAAAGGTGAGAGTACGGATGATGGGCGCTGGCGATAAATGTAAATTTATCTGGCTGGAAAATAAGCAAAAATGCCTGGCGTTCGCCACCGGCGCCAGGCATGACATTCTCATCTCGGGAGGGCAGGGGATACCTTACGCCTGTAGCCACCATACCGCTTCGAACGGCCGCAGCGTCAGCCCGGTCGGGCGGGGCGTGGTCTCGGCATAGTTGCTGATAATCATCTTCCAGTCGCCTGGTGCCTCCTCTGGCTGCCAGGTCTGCAGTTCGCGGCTCAGGTTGGCGGCGACCACCAGCGTTTGCCCCTGCCACTGACGGCGATAGCACCACAGCGACGGATGCTCCGGCAGCAGATCCTCGTAATCGCCCCAGGTCAGCAGCGGCAGGGTTTTACGCAGCGTAATCAGCTGCTGATAGGCATAAAACACTGAATCGGGATCCGCTAGCGCCGCCTCGACGTTGATCTCCTGGTAATTATCGCCAAGGCCGATCCACGGCTCACCGTCGCTAAAGCCACCGTTCTCGCCACTATGCCACGGCATCGGCGTGCGGCTGTTGTCGCGCGATTTGCTGGCAAGGATTGCCAGCAGTTCGTCCGGGCTTTGCCCCTGCGCCGCACGTTCGATAAACATATTGTGGCTCTCGACGTCGCGATAATCGCTGATGCTGTTGAAGTGCGGATTGGTCATACCGATCTCTTCGCCCTGATAAATATAGGGCGTGCCCTGCATGCCGTGCAGCACCATCGCCAGCATCTTCGCCGCCGGCACCCGGTACGCGCCTTCGTCGCCAAAGCGCGAGACGATGCGCGGCTGATCGTGGTTACACCAGAACAGCGCGTTCCATGCCCGGTTGTGCATCCCCTGCTGCCAGTGGCGGAACAGCGCCTTCAGCGCCACATAGTCCGGGCGGGCGAGGGTCCACTTCTCCCCTCCGGGATAATCGACTTTTAAATGGTGGAAGTTAAAGGTCATCGACAGCTCGCGGCCGTCCAGCGCGGCGTACTGCTGGCAGTGTTCCAGCGAGGTGGAAGACATCTCGCCGACGGTCATCAGGTTACGCGGGGTGAAGACATCGCGGCTCATCTCCTGCAGGAACTCATGCACCCGCGGGCCGTCGGTATAGAAGCGGCGGCCATCCCCGTCCAGATCGCAGGGAAAGGTCTGGTCTTTTGAGATCAGGTTGACCACGTCGAGGCGCAGACCGTCGACGCCGCGGTCAGCCCAGAATTCGCAGACCTTTTTCAGCTCGGCGCGCACCGCCGGATTCTCCCAGTTGAGATCCGCCTGCTCAATGGCGAACAGGTGCAGATAATACTGCCTGCTGTCGGCGTGCCACTGCCAGGCGTTGCCGCCAAACTTGGAGCGCCAGTTGTTCGGCAGGGCGTCCGGTTCGCCATCGCGCCAGATATAGAACTGACGGTAGGGGCTTTCCTTATTCAGCGACTGACGGAACCATTCGTGTTTGGTCGAGGTATGGTTCAGCACCATATCCAGCACGATGCGGATCCCGCGGGCCTTCGCCTCCGCCACCAGGGCGTCAAAGTCGGCCATCGTGCCGTAGGAGGGATCGATGGCGGTGTAGTTCGCCACGTCGTAGCCGTTATCCACCTGCGGAGAGACGTAGAACGGCGTCAGCCAGATGGCGTCTACCCCAAGCTTTTGCAGATAGTCGAGGCGGGAGGTGACGCCGCGCAGGTCGCCGGTACCGCTGCCGGTGGTATCCTGAAAACTCTTCGGATAGATTTGATAAATAACGCCGTTTTGCCACCAGTGGGGGAGTTGATTCATAGTACTTTCCTGCTGCAACGAGAGGCGCCAAAGGCGCCCCGAAAGAAGAAGTTAGACAATCTGCAAAGTGCCCTGACGGTACTTGCGCTGATACACCACGGTGGTGAGGATAATCGGCACCACCACCGCGATGGCCATCGCCATGGCGTACACCTGCCAGTAGGTAGGCTGGATGGAGAGGATCCCCGGCAGGCCGCCGACGCCGATGCCGTTCGCCAGCACGCCGTTCAGGCCGCACAGCAGGCCGGCGAGGCCGGAGCCGATCATCGCGCACAGCATCGGGAAGCGGTACTTCAGGTTGATACCGTACATTGCCGGCTCGGTGACCCCGAGATAGGCGGAGATCGCCGCCGGCACCGAGATTTCACGTTCATTCTGCTTGCGGCTGGCGATGATGATGCCGACCACCGCCGACGCCTGGGCAATGTTGGACAGCGCAATCAGCGGCCACACCGGGGTACCGCCCATGCTCTGGATCATCTGCATATCGATGGCGAGGGTGGTCTGGTGGACACCGGTTATCACCAGCGGCGCGTAGAGGAAGCCAAACAGCGCGGCGCCGATCGGCGCGAAGCTGCCGGTTAACAGATGGCGCACCGCGAAGGCCACGCCGTCGCCGATCAGGCGGCCGAACGGACCGATAATGGCGTGCGCGAGGAATACCGCCAGGATCAGCGAGCAGACCGGGACAATGACCAGGTAGAGGTAGTCCGGCACGATGCGCTTGAGGCGCGTCTCGATAAAGCCTAAGGTCAGGCCAGCCAGCAGGGCCGGGATCACCTGCGCCTGGTAGCCGACTTTAGCAATGGTAAACAGGCCGAAGTTCCACACCTCCGGCACCTGCTGGCCGAGGAGATAGGCGTTCATCAGCTGCGGGGACACCAGGGTGACGCCAAGGAAGATCCCGAGGATCGGCGTGCCGCCCATCTTCTTCACCGCCGACCAGCAGATCCCCACTGGCAGATAGAAGAAGATCGCCTCGCCAATCAGCCACAGGAAGTCATAGATGGTTTTCAGCGACGGGTGCATCTGGGCCAGCGTCTGGCCGTTGCTCATGGGTAAGTCGCCGATGACGTTGCGGAAACCGAGGATCAGACCGCCGCTGATCAGCGCCGGCAGCAGTGGGAAGAAGATCTCGGCGAAGTGCGAAATCAGCTGTTCATGCCACTTCATATTTTGCCGCGCGGCCTGTTTGACCTGCTCTTTATCGGCGGAAGTCTGGCCGGTGGTCGCCAGCAGGGCTTTGTAGTAATCGCCCACCTCGGTGCCGATGACCACCTGGAACTGGCCGGCGTTAGTGAAGCATCCCTTCACCATGCGCAGCTGCTCAATCTCTTTTGGTCTGGCGATGGCCGGGTCGTTCAGCACAAAGCGCAAACGGGTAATACAGTGGCTGACGGTGGCGATGTTACCGCGCCCGCCCACCAGTTCGATCAGTTTATCGATGTCCTGCTGGTTTACTTTGCTCATGATGAAGCCTCAAAAACAGAGGGGAGAGATGCCGTTTTTACCTTGAGGGCATCCTAACCGTTCCGCTTAATTTGCAAAATGGGAACGTTCCCGAAACCCAGCGACGATCACATAAATCGCCCGAACGAGATTAATTCAGGGCGGCGGGAATGACGATCTGGCGGGGATCGACGCTGCCGGCGATCTGCTCGATCAACTGCCGGGCGGCCCGGCGTCCGGACTCGGCATAGCCCGGATCGACGGTCAATATTTCCGGGTGGAGAAACTTCATCAGCGGCGTGCTGCCGACGCTGGCGAGCTGCAGCGCATCGCGGCCCTGCTGCTGGAGGTACTTACTGGCGCCGAGGGCGAGGGTATCGGTGGCGCAGACCAGGGCGCTGGTCTCGGCCGTCAACACGCTGGCGACGGTGTCATACCCCTGCTTCATGCCCAGCCCCGGCAGGGCGGCGGTGGGCGTCAGACGATGCTTTTTACAGAAGGCGAGGTAGGCGAGATGGCGGCGTTCGCCGGTGGTGACGTCGCTGTGCGGTACGCCAAGGAAGCTGATGTGGCGATGTCCGCGTTCGTAGAGCCGCTGCATCAGCAGCGTGATGGCCCCCTCGTCGTCATAGCACACCGAGGCGAAGCCGGGGGCGTCGCGGGCCATCAGCACCAGGGTGTCGCGCCAGGGGGCGAGCATCGCCTCGTCGATGCCGGTAAAACCGAACAGTACCACGCCGTCAATATTACGCCGGGCGAGCATGCCGAGATGCTCCTCCACCAGCCCCGGGGAGAACTGACTCTCCATCATAATCGGGTCGTAACCCTGCTCATAAAAGGCGGGCAGCATGGTCTGCACGGCGAGGTTTTCCGACAGCGAATCGAGACGGGTGACGATAATCGCCACCACTTTATCGCTCTGGCCGCGCATGGCGCGGGCGGAGCGGGAGGGCGAGAAACCGTGCTGCTGCATCACCGCTTCGACGCGCTCGCGGGTCCGTTCGCTGACCCCGCTCTCGTTGTTGAGGACGCGGGATACCGTTGATTTCCCTACGCCGCTTAAGCGCGCGATATCTTTGATGGTCAGCCGGTTCTGCATGCGGAATTCTCGTCAGGGGGTAGAAGTGAGCATAATGCTACTCAACCAAACCGCAATGAGCAAAGTCTGGTTTACGTTCGGTTTAGTTGCGCGGGTTTATCATCGCCATTATTGCCACACAATCCTTAACGAGGGCGCTATAATCCGCGCCGTTTATATTCACTTACCGGAGATAGTTATGGACCCCGATCCCACTCCTCATCCTCGATGGAGCAACCTTTCTTTCCGGTAAGCCTGTTTAACACTGCTTTACCGGAAAGCGTAAAGCAGTGACGTCCTTGATGTCCCTGCCATAAAAATAACATGCCTGACAGGTAGGTTTTGCTACGCCCGTCGGCAACGCTGCGTTCGCTTT
Source organism: Klebsiella sp. GG_Kp175 (assembly GCF_040062325.1). NCBI lineage: Bacteria > Pseudomonadati > Pseudomonadota > Gammaproteobacteria > Enterobacterales > Enterobacteriaceae > Klebsiella > Klebsiella sp. GG_Kp175. The sequence goes on from NZ_JBEAFX010000016.1 coordinate 48,441, forward strand.
GGCGAGCGCGGAGGGACTGTTTATGCTGAAAAATTATACCCGGCAGCTGTTCGCACAGCTTAGCCGCCATCTGCCACGCCGTTTAGTCCAGCGCGATCCGCTGCCGGACGCCCGCCATCTGGCGAGCGGCCCCATTCCTGAGTCGCTGGGCAAACAGTGCCTGGACGTGGCGGCGATGGACGACCAGGAGATCTGGCGCGCCTTTGACAGCCACCCTGAAGGGCTCAATGAAGGCGAAGTGGCGGCGAAAATCCTCAAACACGGTGACAACCAGATCCCGGCGCAGAAGCCCTCGCCGTGGTGGGTGCATCTGTGGACCTGCTACCGCAACCCGTTCAATCTGCTGTTGACGGTGCTCGGCATCGTCTCCTATTCCACCGAGGATCTGTTCGCCGCCGGGGTTATCGCCCTGATGGTGGGGATCTCGACGCTGCTCAACTTCATCCAGGAGGCGCGCTCGACCAAAGCGGCGGATGCGCTGAAGGCGATGGTGAGCAATACCGCCACCGTGCTGCGGGTGGTCAACGAGCAGGGGGAGAGCCGCTGGCTGGAACTGCCTATCGACCAGCTGGTGCCGGGCGACATCATCAGGCTGTCGGCGGGAGACATGATCCCGGCCGACCTGCGTATCCTGCAGGCGCGGGATCTGTTTGTCGCCCAGGCCTCGCTGACCGGCGAATCGCTGCCGGTGGAGAAAGTGGCCCGCAGCCGCGATCCGCTGCAGCAGAACCCGCTGGAGTGCGACACCCTGTGCTTTATGGGCACCAACGTGGTGAGCGGCTCGGCGCAGGCCATCGTTTTCGCCACCGGCGGCCACACCTGGTTTGGGCAGCTGGCCGGCCGCGTCAGTGAACAGGAGAGCGAGCCGAACGCCTTTCAGAAAGGCATCAGCCGGGTCAGCATGCTGCTGATCCGCTTTATGCTGGTGATGGCCCCGGTGGTGCTGCTGATCAATGGCTACACCAAAGGCGACTGGTGGGAGGCGGCGCTGTTCGCGCTGTCGGTGGCGGTTGGCCTGACGCCGGAGATGCTGCCGATGATCGTCACCTCGACGCTGGCGCGCGGGGCGGTGAAGCTGTCGAAGCAAAAGGTTATCGTGAAGCACCTCGACGCCATTCAGAATTTTGGCGCGATGGACATCCTCTGCACCGATAAAACCGGCACCCTGACCCAGGATAAAATCGTGCTGGAGAACCATACCGACGTCTCCGGCAAGGTCAGCGAGCGGGTACTGCATGCCGCCTGGCTCAACAGCCACTACCAGACCGGCCTGAAAAACCTGCTCGACACCGCGGTGCTGGAGGGCGTTGAGCTGGAGGCCGCCCGCGGGCTGGCGGCGCGCTGGCAGAAGGTAGATGAGATCCCCTTCGACTTCGAACGCCGCCGCATGTCGGTGGTGGTGAAAGAGCAGGACGACGCGCATCAGCTGATCTGCAAAGGGGCGCTGCAGGAGATCCTCAACGTCTCAACCCAGGTGCGCTACAACGGCGATATCGTGCCGCTGGACGACACCATGCTGCGCCGCATTCGCCGGGTGACCGACACCCTCAACCGGCAGGGGCTGCGGGTGGTGGCGGTGGCGACCAAATATCTGCCGGCCCGCGAAGGCGACTACCAGCGCGCCGATGAGTCGGACCTGATCCTGGAAGGCTACATCGCCTTCCTCGATCCGCCGAAAGAGACCACCGCTCCGGCGCTGAAAGCGTTAAAAGCCAGCGGCATCACGGTGAAGATCCTCACCGGCGACAGCGAGCTGGTGGCGGCCAAGGTGTGCCATGAAGTGGGGCTGGATGCCGGCGAAGTGGTGATTGGCAGCCAGATTGAAGCGATGAGCGACGACGAGCTGGCGGCGCTAGCGAAACGCACCACGCTCTTCGCCCGCCTGGCGCCGCTGCATAAGGAGCGTATCGTGACGCTGCTGAAACGCGAAGGCCACGTGGTGGGCTTTATGGGCGACGGCATCAACGACGCCCCGGCGCTGCGCGCGGCGGACATCGGCATCTCGGTCGACGGCGCGGTGGATATTGCCCGCGAGGCGGCGGATATCATTCTGCTGGAGAAGAGCCTGATGGTGCTGGAGGAGGGGGTGATCGAAGGACGCCGCACCTTCGCCAACATGCTTAAGTACATCAAAATGACCGCCAGCTCCAACTTCGGCAACGTCTTCAGCGTGCTGGTGGCCAGCGCCTTCCTGCCGTTTCTGCCGATGCTGCCGCTGCACCTGTTGATTCAAAACCTGCTGTACGATGTCTCCCAGGTGGCGATCCCGTTCGATAACGTCGATGATGAACAGATCCGCAAACCGCAGCGCTGGAACCCGGCCGATCTCGGGCGCTTTATGGTCTTTTTCGGCCCGATCAGCTCGATTTTCGATATCCTCACCTTCGGCCTGATGTGGTGGGTGTTCCACGCCAATACCGTGGAGATGCAGACCCTGTTCCAGTCCGGCTGGTTTATCGAGGGGCTGCTGTCGCAAACGCTGATTGTGCACATGATCCGCACCCGGCGCATTCCCTTCGTCCAGAGCCGCGCCGCCTGGCCGCTGTTCGCCATGACCCTGGTGGTGATGGCGGTGGGGATCGCGCTGCCGTTCTCGCCGCTGGCGGGCTATCTGCAGCTGCAGGCTCTGCCGCTGAGCTACTTCCCGTGGCTGGTGGCGATCCTGGCGGGCTATATGGTGCTGACCCAAACCGTCAAAGGCTTCTACAGCCGCCGCTACGGCTGGCAATGAGGGGAAGGTTTACGGATGACCCACGTAAAAAAGGCAGCCTGCGGGCTGCCTTTTTTCATGCCGAGGTTAGCGATCAGCGACGCACGGCGATGGCTTCGATCTCGATCTTCACATCTTTCGGCAGACGCGCCACTTCAACGCAGGAGCGCGCCGGGAAGGTGGCGTTGTGCTCGGTGAAGAACGCTTCGTAAGTGGCGTTAACGGTAGCGAAATCGTTGAGGTCTTTGACGAAAACGGTGGTCTTGACGATATCGCCGACGGTGAGGCCAGCGGCTTCAACGATCGCTTTCACGTTGTTCAGCGACTGGCGCGCCTGTGCGGACACGTCTTCCGGAACGCTGCCGGTTTTCGGGTCGACCGGGATTTGGCCAGAGGTGATGATCATGCTGCCGAGGTCAACGCCCTGAACGTATGGGCCAATCGCTGCTGGTGCATTTTCCGTCGCAATAGTTTTGCTCATGTTATCTCCAGATGAACTGAGTAATGTTACGCAAAATCATTCAGGTTGCCGCCAGGCGATAAGCGCTGTATCGCCGGCGCAGACGCCGCCTGAAGGACGAAGCGTAGGGTGGTAGCCATTATAGGGAGGCCTACCACCAATACCAACCGCATTTAGTTGGCCAGCACCACATAATGAGAAAACTCTTTTTCGCAGTATTTACATTTGAGTGCGATGTCATCAGCGCGCTTTTTCACTGCAAAACTGGAAGAAACCGGTTCGGCGTGGCTGATACAGTTGCTGTTCGGGCAGACCAGCACGCTGTCGATACGATCCGGCAGGCTCGGGCGGGATTTGCCCACCACTTCGTAATCATCAATGCGGTTTACCGTCGCCTGCGGGGCGTATAACGACAGCTGGTTAACCTGCTCGTCGGTCAGGAAGGTGTTCTCGATTTTAATCAAGTCTTTGCGGCCCATCTCGCCGGAGGGCAGGTTCAGGCCGATGGTGATGCGCTGGTCGGTTTCGGTCAGTTTGAACAGGGTGAGCAGCTTAAAGCCGACCTGCGCCGGGATGTGGTCGATCACGGTGCCGCGTTTGATCGCTTCTACCTGCAGTTTATTGTCGTGTGTCATCTCTCATTTCCCCCTTACAGAGCCAGCTCGCTATTCAGTACCAGTGCCAGTAACGCCTGGCGGGCGAAGATGCCGTTACCGGCCTGCTGGAAGTACCAGGCGTGCGGCGTTTTATCGACATCGGTGGTGATTTCGTCAATGCGCGGCAGCGGGTGCAGCACCTTCATGTTAGCGCGCGCCCCTTCAAGGTCGGCGGCGCGCAGGACGAACTGCGCTTTGACGTTGGCATATTCCGACGGATCCAGACGTTCTTTCTGCACGCGGGTCATGTACAGAATATCCACTTCCGCCATTACGTCGTCGATGGCGCTATGCAGGCTCCAGGCGATACCTTTTTCATCCAGCATATCGAGGATGTATTGCGGCATGGCCAGCGCGTCCGGGGCGATGAAGTAGAAGCGGTTGCCGCTGAACTTGGCCAGCGCCTGGGTCAGGGAGTGGACGGTACGGCCATACTTCAGATCGCCGACCATCGCCACGTTGAGGTTTTCGAGGCGGCCCTGGGTCTCCTGAATGGTGAACAGGTCGAGCAGGGTTTGGGTCGGGTGCTGGTTAGCGCCGTCGCCGGCGTTCAGTACCGGCACGCCGCCGGAGAATTCGGTCGCCAGACGGGCCGCGCCCTCCTGCGGATGACGCATCACGATGGCATCAACGTAGGTGCTGATGACGGAGATGGTATCCGCCAGCGTTTCCCCTTTTTTGCCCAGCGAAGTGTTGGCGCTGTCGGAAAAGCCGACCACGCTGGCCCCCAGGCGGTGCATCGAGGTTTCAAAAGAGAGGCGGGTGCGGGTCGAGGCTTCAAAGAAACAGCTGGCGATAACCTTATGCTTCAGCAGCTCGGGTTGTGGATTGGCTTTCAGCTTTGCCGCCGTCGCCAGCACCAGTTCGAGGTCTTCGCGGCTGAGATCGTTTATGGAAATGATATGTTTTTGATATAGCGGGTTAGCCATGCTTATCTCCTGACGCCTGGGCAAAAAAAAAGCCCCTTAAATAAGGGGCTTCGGGAATCCAATGAGCAACGGAAAGAAAAACGGCAGGCCAGCGTCTGCATTGAGACGCGCTAAGACAGAATGTCGTACGCAATTGGCCATGCTTCCTCCCGGCAAAACGACTGGCATTATACGCAGACCGTTATGACGATCAAGCGATTCATTCACAATCAGGTAATCGTTTGCCTGCAGAAAAGTGCGCCAGCGCAAAGAACCATGAAACTGTACTGGTATGGCAGCGGCGATGGGGGTATAAAACGCAAAAATGAAATGTTGTTTTATATTTGAGGTAAGCGATGATTATTGGCAATATCCACCATCTGCAGCCGTGGCTGCCGGCCGCGCTGCGCGAGGCTATCGAACACGTTATCGCCCATGTCAGCGAGGCGACGCCGCTGGGTAAACACGATATCGACGGCGACAACCTGTTTTATCTGATTTCCGAAGACACCACCGAGCCGCAGGCCGCACGCCGCGCGGAATATCATACCCGCTATCTCGATATCCAGATTGTGCTCCGCGGCAGCGAGGGGATGACCTTCAGCACCTTGCCGGCAGGAGAGCCGCAGACCGACTGGCTGGCGGAGAAAGACATCGCTTTCCTGGCGGAGGGGACGCAGGAGCAAACGGTGATCCTTAACGAAGGGGACTTTGTGGTGTTTTATCCCGGGGAAGTGCATAAACCGCTGTGCGCCGTGGGCGCGCCGGCGAAGGTGCGCAAAGCGGTGGTGAAGATGCTGATGGCGTAACGCAGCGCCCTGACGGGCGGTATCCCGGATACGCGCCGAGCGATCCGGGATTTGACGGCGAGCGAAGGACTATTTGCTCAGCGTCGCCACCATCACCGCTTTGATGGTGTGCATCCGGTTTTCCGCCTGGTCAAAGACCACGCTTGCCGCCGACTCAAACACCTCGTCAGTCACTTCCATGCCGCCGTGCAGGCCGTAATCGGCCGCCATCTGTTTGCCCAGCGTGGTCTGGTCGTCATGGAACGCCGGCAGGCAGTGGAGGAACTTGACCTGCGGATTGCCGGTCAGCGCCAGCATCGCGCTGTTAACCTGATAGTCGCGCAGCAGGGCGATACGTTCGGCCCATTTTTCCTTCGCCTCGCCCATTGAGACCCAGACGTCGGTATAGATAAAATCGGCGCCTTTCACCCCCGCGGCGATATCTTCCGTCAGGGTGATGTTGCCGCCCTGCTGTTTCGCCAACGCGGTACAGGTTTCCACCAGCGCGGCCTCCGGCCAGCAGGCCGATGGCGCCACCAGGCGCAGATCCAGACCGGTCAACGCGGCGGCTTCCAGCATCGAATTGCCCATGTTGTTGCGCGCGTCGCCGGCGTAGACCAGCGTCATCTGGTTAAAGGCTTTGCCCGGCAGGTGCTCTTTCATGGTCAGCAGGTCCGCCAGCAGCTGGGTAGGGTGGTACTCGTTGGTGAGGCCGTTCCATACCGGCACGCCGGCATATTGCGCCAGGGTCTCCACCACTTCCTGGCCGTGGCCGCGATACTGAATGCCGTCGTACATCCGTCCGAGCACACGGGAGGTGTCCTTGATCGACTCTTTATGGCCAATCTGGCTGCCGCTGGGCCCCAGGTAGGTCACGCGGGCGCCCTGATCGTATGCGGCAACTTCGAAAGAGCATCGTGTACGGGTTGAGTCTTTTTCGAAGATGAGCGCGATGTTTTTCCCTGCCAGTTTCTGGACTTCGATACCGTTTTTCTTATCGGCTTTCAGCTTTGCCGCCAGCTCGAGCAGGGCGGTGATTTCTGCAGGCGTAAAATCGAGTAACTTTAAAAAATGCTTCTGGTAAAACGCAGACATGGTTCCCTCACCTGGCATAGGCCACTAATTGAATTAAAATTCAATTTATATGTATGAATATTCATTTGCAAGTCTGTGATCGAAATCTTTCACTGAGAAGTGGAGGCAATGACGGCGGTATGTGACAATAGGGATAACTGCCGCACATTATGAGGAACGAGCCATGGCAAACCCGGAACACCTGGAAGAACAGCGTGAAGAGACGCGTCTGATTATCGAAGAGCTGCTGGAGGATGGCAGCGATCCGGACGCACTGTACACGATTGAGCATCACCTCTCTGCAGACGATTTCGAAACCCTGGAGAAAGTGGCGGTGGAAGCCTTTAAGCTGGGCTACGAAGTAACCGAGCCCGAAGAGCTGGAAGTGGAAGAGGGTGAAGTGGTCATCTGCTGCGATATTCTGAGCGAATGCGCCCTGAACGCAGAACTGATCGATGCCCAGGTGGAACAGCTGATGACGCTGGCAGAAAAATTTGACGTCGAGTATGACGGTTGGGGCACCTACTATGAGGACCCGAACGGCGAAGAAGACGGCGATGATGACGAAGATTTTGTCGATGAAGACGACGATGGCGTTCGTCACTAAGTCGCAGATGTTGTAGATGGATACGGCGGCGCCAGCCGCCGTATAGCAAGGAACTTCCATGGATTACCCGCAGATACTCTCCCCGATTATCAACTTCCTGCACTGCCCGACGCCGCAGGCGTGGATTGACGAAGCCCGCAAGCCGGAAAACCTGCCGCTGCTGCTGACCGACCATATGGTGTGCGAACTGAAAGCGGCGCAGAACGCCATGCTGCTGGTGCGTCGCTACGTCGCGGATAAAGCCGACGCCGATGAGCTTCTGGACTGCCTGAAGCCGTATGAAGACTTCACCTACCGCCGGGGGCCGGAGCCGGATTTTGTCGCTCTGCATAAGCGGATCAACAAAAGCGCCATGCCGCAGACCGACGACCCATGGGGCCGTCAGCTGCTGGACAGCATGATTTTGCTGATTAAAGAGGAGCTGCATCACTTCTGGCAAGTGCGGGAGATGATGCTGGCGCGCGATATCCCCTATGTCAAAATCACCGCCAGCAACTATGCCCGCGGCATGCGACGGGAGGTACGCTCACATGAGCCGGTGATGCTGATCGATAAGCTCATCTGCGGCGCCTATATCGAGGCCCGCTCCTGCGAGCGCTTTGCGGCGCTGGCGCCGTGGCTGGACGACGATCTGCAGAAGTTCTATCTGTCGCTGCTGCGCTCGGAAGCGCGTCACTATCAGGACTACCTGGATCTGGCGCAGAAGATTGCCGGAGAAGATATCAGCGAGCGGGTACGCCAGCTCGGCGAGGCGGAAGCGGCGCTGATCCTCCGTCCGGAGGCCGAGTTCCGCTTTCACAGCGGCGTGCCGGCGGCGGCGTAGCCCACGCTATTCGGCCCCTGTAGCCCCGGTAGCCACTAACACCGGCAGTTTCATTAGCCATGGGGAGAGAGATAGCGTTGAGAGCTTCAGCTCGCAATAGTACGGGCCGTAGGTTGGGTAAGGCGTTAGCCGCCACCTGACAAAAAAACGGCACCGCGAGCACGGGTAAGGTGCCAGCAGTGCCATCCGGGACATACCCCGGCTCGCGCTGCGCTTAGCCGGGCTACCGAACTGTCGCCCCGGTAAGCGTAGCGCTACCGGGGACGCCTGCGATATCGAGGCGCTACAGCGTTTTCAACATCCGCACTTCGCAGTCCACGTGGCCGGTGCAGCCCAGCGGACCGTCAATATGTTCGAAGCCAAGATGCTCATATAAGCCGATCGCCTCCGTCAGGAAGGCGGTGGTTTCCAGATAGCAGCGTTTAAAGCCCTGCTCGCGGGCGTAGTCCAGCGCCAACAGCGCCAGCTTCTTCGCCAGCCCCTGGCCGCGGGCGCTGGTCATAAAATACATTTTCTGCAGCTCGCAGATATCCGGCTCGCTGCAGGCGAGCGGCGCGACGCCGCCGCCGCCAACCACTTCTCCCTCTTTCTCCACCACCCAGTAGGCGGAGCCCGGCTGGCTGTAAAGCTCATACAGCTCATCGAGATTCGGGTCGGCGACCGTATAGCCTTTATCGGCGGTCAGGCCGTATTCAGCGGAGACCTGACGGATGACCCTGGCGATGGCGGGATTGTCTGCCGCCGTAATGCGACGCAGCAACGTCGCCGCGGGGACGCTCGTATTCATACAATGACTCATTACCCAAAAAAGACGAATGATGATGTTAATAACATCGCGGCAGGGGAGAGCGCAAGCGAGGATGTTTCATAAAAACGCCCCTTGCCGGGTGGCAAGGGGCGGGAGGGTTACAGCGCGGCGATCACCGCCTGCTGTTCAATCAGCTTCGCTTTCGCTTCCGCGTAGCCTTCCAGCTTCTCGCGCTCTTTGGCGATCACCGCTTCCGGCGCGCGGGCCACAAAGCCTTCGTTGGCCAGCTTGCTTTCGATGCGGCCAATCTCGCCTTCGATTTTCGCCACTTCTTTCGCCAGACGCGCCAGCTCATCTTCTTTGTTGATGAGGCCCGCCATCGGGATCAGCAGCTCGGCGCCGTCGACGATCTTGGTCACCGAGACCGGACCTTTATCCTCGGCAGGCAGCACGGTAATGCTTTCCAGACGCGCCAGATTCAGCAGGAAGCTGCGGTTGTCGTTCACGCGACGCTCGGCCTCTTTGCTGCAGCCGCGCAGCAGCAGTTCCAGCGGTTTGCCCGGAGCGATGTTCATTTCCGCACGGATGTTACGCACGGCGACGATCGCCTGCTTCAGCCATTCGGTGTCGGCCAGCGCCGCGTCGTCCACCTGAGAGGCATCGTACTGCGGGAACGGCTGCAGCATGATGGTGTCGGCGGTGATCCCGCAGATGACCTTCACGCGCTGCCAGATGGTCTCGGTGATGAACGGAATGATCGGATGCGCCAGGCGCAGCAGACCTTCCAGCACAGTCACCAGCGTATGGCGAGTGCCGCGCAGCTCCGCTTCGCTGCCGCCGTTCATGACCGGCTTGGTCAGTTCCAGGTACCAGTCGCAGAACTGGTTCCAGGTGAACTCATACAGGATGCCGGCGGCGATATCGAAGCGGAAGTTATCCAGCGCTTCGCGATACGCTTTGACGGTGTGGTTGAATTCCGCAAGGATCCAGCGGTCGGCCAGGGAGAGCACCATCTCGCCGCCGTTGAAGCCGCAATCCTGATCTTCGGTGTTCATCAGCACAAAGCGGCTGGCGTTCCACAGCTTGTTACAGAAGTTACGATAACCTTCCAGACGCTTCATATCCCAGTTGATGTCGCGGCCGGTAGAGGCCAGCGCCGCCAGGGTAAAGCGCAGGGCGTCGGTGCCGTGCGGCTCGATGCCGTTCGGGAACTGTTTCTCGGTGCGCTTACGGATTTTCTCCGCCAGCTGCGGCTGCATCATGTTGCCGGTACGTTTCTCCAGCAGCTCCGGCAGGGTGATGCCGTCAACCATATCCAGCGGGTCGATAACGTTACCCTTGGATTTGGACATCTTCTGGCCTTCGTCATCGCGGATCAGACCAGTCATGTAGACGGTCTTAAACGGAACCTGCGGTTTACCGTTTTCATCTTTGATGAAGTGCATGGTCATCATGATCATGCGGGCGATCCAGAAGAAGATGATGTCGAAGCCGGACACCATCACGCTGGTTGGGTGGAACTGACGCAGGGCGTCGGTATTTTCCGGCCAGCCGAGGGTGGAGAAGGTCCACAGCGCGGAGGAGAACCAGGTATCGAGAACGTCTTCGTCCTGACGCAGCGCAACGTCGGCGCTCAGGTTGTTTTCCTGACGCACTTCGTCTTCGCTACGGCCCACGTAGACGTTGCCGTCGTTGTCATACCATGCCGGAATGCGGTGACCCCACCACAGCTGACGGGAGATACACCAGTCCTGAATATCGCGCATCCAGGAGAAGTACATGTTTTCGTACTGCTTCGGCACGAACTGGATGTCGCCGTTTTCAACGGCTTCCACCGCCGGCTTGGCCAGCACGTCCGCGCGCACGTACCACTGGTCGGTCAGCATCGGTTCGATAACCACGCCGCCGCGGTCGCCGTAAGGGACGGTCAGGTCGTGCGGTTTGATCTCTTCCAGCAGGCCGAGGGCGTCAACCGCCGCAACGACGGCTTTACGCGCCGCGAAGCGTTCCAGTTTCTGGAACTCCGCCGGGATCTCGCTGGAGTAGACGTCAGATTCATTGCCTTTGGTGTCGTACACTTCCGCGCTTTCGCGGATGTCGCCGTCAAAGGTCAGGATGTTGATCATCGGCAGCTGGTGACGACGACCCACTTCGTAGTCGTTAAAGTCGTGCGCCGGGGTGATTTTCACGCAGCCGGTGCCTTTCTCCATGTCGGCGTGTTCGTCGCCCACGATCGGGATGCGGCGGTTTACCAGCGGCAGCATCACGAATTTGCCAATCAGATCTTTGTAGCGCGGATCTTCCGGGTTAACGGCCACGCCGGTATCGCCCAGCAGGGTTTCCGGACGGGTAGTGGCGACCACCAGGTAGTCTTTACCGTCAGCGGTTTTCGCGCCATCGGCCAGCGGGTAGCGGATGTGCCACATCGAACCTTTCGATTCGCGGTTTTCCACTTCGAGGTCGGAAATGGCGGTGCGCAGTTTCGGGTCCCAGTTAACCAGGCGTTTACCGCGGTAGATCAGATCTTCTTTGTACAGGCGAACAAAGACTTCTTTCACGGCATTGGAAAGCCCCTCGTCCATGGTGAAGCGCTCGCGCTCCCAGTCCACGGAGTTGCCGAGACGGCGCATCTGACGGGTAATGGTGCCGCCGGATTCCGCTTTCCACTGCCAGATTTTGTCGATGAAGGCGTCGCGGCCGTAGTCGTGGCGGGTTTTCCCTTCTTCAGCGGCAATCTTACGCTCAACCACCATCTGGGTAGCGATACCCGCGTGGTCGGTCCCCGCCTGCCACAGGGTGTTTTTGCCCTGCATGCGCTGGTAGCGAATCATGGTATCCATGATGGTTTGCTGGAAGGCATGACCCATATGCAAACTGCCGGTGACGTTCGGCGGCGGGATCATGATGCAGAAGCTCTCCTGGCTTTCATCACCATTCGGTTTGAAATAGCCCTGCTTTTCCCAGTGCTCGTAAAGCGGCTGTTCGATATCTTGTGGGTTGTATGTCTTTTCCATTATTTCCAGGTTGCCGTGTTCAGGTTGAAACCAGCCATGCGGTACGCCTTATAGCGTTCGCGCGCCAGTTGTTTCAGATTTTCTTCGTAAGGGACAAAGTCTATCACTTCTGTGAAAGCGGTGGCAAAATCTGCAAAGTTAAGCCGCAGGCTGATCAGAATATCCCGCGGGCTGCTGTTGCGCTTTTGCGGCCAGGCAATCTCCACCGGCGCGCCGCCTCGCGGGCCTTCGCCCGCCAGATTGTGCGGCACAAAGCTCTCCGGCGGCCGCGACCACAGCGCCTCATCGAGACGAATCGCCTGCTGCTCATCTTCACAGGCGATCAGGACGCGCTTGCCGTTGCGCCAACGTTCTGCGGCAATGTCACACACCAGCTGCTCGACGGCGCTCAGGCCGTCGACGGTGTCTTCGTTGTCCAGAAGGTAGAACGTTGCATTCTTCATATATGGGGCTTCTTGTCGTGGATTTAAATGCAAAGCCGGGTGGCGCTACGCTTACCCGGCCTACAAACGGCATCTTTCCGTAGGCCCGGTAAGCGTAGCGCCACCGGGCATCAGACGGCAATCACTCTTCGCCGTTAAAACCCGCGCGATTGAGCAGGAACTGCGACAGCAGAGCGACCGGACGACCGGTGGCGCCTTTGGCTTTGCCGGAACGCCAGGCGGTGCCGGCGATGTCGAGGTGCGCCCAGTTGTACTTGCGGGTGAAGCGCGACAGGAAGCAGCCGGCGGTGATCGCGCCGCCAGGACGGCCGCCGATATTCGCCATATCGGCAAAGTTGGATTCCAGCTGGTCCTGGAACTCATCGGCCAGCGGCAGACGCCATGCGCGGTCGCCGGCCAGTTCGGAGGCGCCGATCAGCTCATGGGCCAGCGGGTTATGGTTCGACATCAGGCCGGTGATGTGATGGCCGAGGGCAATCACGCAGGCGCCGGTCAGCGTCGCGACATCGATAACCGCTTCCGGCTCGAAGCGCTCAACGTAGGTCAGCACGTCGCACAGCACCAGGCGGCCTTCGGCGTCGGTGTTGAGCACTTCCACCGTCTGGCCGGACATGGTGGTCAGAACATCGCCCGGGCGATAAGCACGACCGCCAGGCATGTTTTCACAGCCCGCCAGCACGCCGATCACGTTCAGCGGCAGCTGCAGCTCAGCAACCATCCGCATCACCCCGTACACCGCCGCGGCGCCGCACATGTCGTACTTCATCTCGTCCATGCCTTCAGCCGGCTTGATGGAGATGCCGCCGGAGTCGAAGGTCAGGCCTTTACCGACCAGCACGATAGGGCGCGCGTCTTCCGACGGGTTGCCTTTATACTCGATGACCGACATCAGCGACTCGTTCTGCGAACCGTTGCCGACGGCGAGGTAGGCGTTCATTCCCAGCTCGCGCATCTGCTGTTCGCCGATCACCCGGGTGATAACGTTTTTGCTATAGGTATCGGCCAGCTGGCGTGCCTGGGAGGCCAGATAGGCGGCGTTACAGATGTTCGGCGGCATGTTGCCGAGATCTTTCGCCGCTTTGATGCCGGCGGCGATCGCCAGCCCGTGCTGAATGGCGCGTTCGCCGCTGGTCAGCTCGCGACGGGTCGGCACGTTAAAGACCATTTTACGCAGCGGGCGACGCGGCTCGCTTTTGTTGGTCTTCAGCTGGTCGAAGCTGTACAGCGTCTCTTTGGCGGTTTCAACGGCCTGGCGAACTTTCCAGTAGTTGTTACGGCCCTTGACGTGCAGCTCGGTCAGGAAGCAGACCGCCTCCATTGAACCGGTATCATTCAGGGTATTGATGGTTTTCTGGATGACCTGCTTGTACTGACGCTCATCCAGTTCGCGCTCTTTGCCGCAGCCAATCAGCAGAATGCGCTCAGACAGAATGTTTGGCACATGGTGCAGCAATAACGTCTGGCCAGGTTTGCCTTCCAGCTCGCCGCGACGCAGCAGGGCGCTGATGTAGCCGTCGCTGATTTTATCGAGTTGTTCGGCGATGGGGGAGAGGCGACGTGGTTCAAAGACGCCGACCACGATACAGGCGCTCCGCTGCTTCTCCGGGCTACCGCTTTTTACACTGAACTCCATGCACTATGCTCCTGAATCTTAAAGACAACAGTGGTGGCTACGGCTATACTCGTCGCCTTTCAAGTTGCAGATGCGCCGGCTGCGCCTGCTTACCCTGACGTGGCACATTGTGCGCGCCAGGGGCCACAGCCCTGCTGCCTTCTTACAACTCGAAATCCATTGAGTATATAATTGCAAGCTTTCGTAACTCATATCCGCTGTTGCGGTGACTTCGTGTTAATCTTAACGTTATTAAGGCCTGGGTTCGTCAGAAAAGATCCTGACATGCAGAACCGATGAGTCATTTAATCTTAGCGACGTTTTCGACGACCAAAGAGAATAAATGACGTTTAAGCCATGAAACAAGCAATTTTCCTGCACTAAAACGGGTTTTTACGGGCGTATTTATAGTGATAATCATAAGATATCTGGTTCGTGAGACGCTGAAAAGCCAGTTGGCGATCCTATTCATCCTGTTACTGATTTTCTTTTGTCAGAAATTAGTCAGGATCCTCGGCGCTGCGGTGGATGGCGATATCCCAACCAATCTGGTGCTCTCGCTGTTGGGGCTCGGCATCCCGGAGATGGCGCAGCTTATCCTGCCGTTAAGTCTGTTCCTTGGCCTGCTGATGACCCTCGGCAAGCTGTACACCGAAAGCGAAATTACGGTGATGCACGCCTGCGGCTTGAGTAAAGCCGTGCTGATCAAGGCGGCGATGATCCTCGCGCTGTTCACCGGCGCGGTGGCAGCGGTCAACGTGATGTGGGCGGGGCCGTGGTCGTCGCGCCATCAGGATGAAGTGCTGGCGGAAGCCAAAGCCAACCCCGGCATGGCCGCTCTGGCCCAGGGCCAGTTCCAGCAGGCCAGCGATGGTAACGCGGTGATGTTTATCGAGAGCGTGAACGGCAACCGCTTCCATGACGTCTTCCTTGCCCAGCTGCGTCCGAAAGGCAACGCGCGCCCCTCCGTGGTGGTGGCGGATTCCGGCGAGCTGTCGCAGCAGAAAGACGGTTCGCAGGTGGTGACCCTCAACAAGGGCACCCGCTTTGAAGGCACCGCGATGCTGCGCGATTTCCGCATTACTGACTTCAATAACTATCAGGCCATTATCGGCCACCAGGCGGTGACCTCCGATCCGGACGACACCGAACAGATGGATATGCGCACTCTGTGGCAGACCCACACCGACCGCGCGCGCGCCGAACTGCACTGGCGCTTCACGCTGGTGGCGACGGTCTTCATTATGGCGCTGATGGTGGTGCCCCTCAGCGTGGTGAACCCGCGCCAGGGCCGCGTGCTGTCGATGCTGCCGGCGATGCTGCTCTACCTGGTGTTCTTCCTGCTGCAGACCTCAATCAAGTCGAACGGCGGCAAAGGCAAAATGGACCCGGCTATCTGGATGTGGGCGATCAACCTGCTCTATTTTGCGCTGGCGGTGCTGTTAAACCTGTGGGACACGGTGCCGATGCGCCGCTTCCGCGCCCGTTTTAATAAAGGAGCGGCCTGATGCAGGCGTTTGGCGTACTTGACCGTTATATCGGTAAGACGATTTTCAACACCATCATGATGACGCTGTTCATGCTGGTGTCGCTCTCCGGCATTATCAAGTTTGTCGATCAGCTGAAAAAGTCCGGGCAGGGCAGTTACGACGCGCTGGGCGCCGGCCTCTATACCATCCTCAGCGTGCCGAAAGACATCCAGATCTTCTTCCCAATGGCGGCGCTGCTTGGCGCGCTGCTGGGGCTGGGGATGCTGGCCCAGCGCAGCGAGCTGGTGGTGATGCAGGCGTCCGGTTTCACCCGGCTGCAGGTGGCGCTGGCGGTGATGAAAACCGCTATCCCGCTGGTGCTGCTGACCATGGCGATCGGCGAGTGGGTGGCGCCGCAGGGCGAACAGATGGCGCGCAACTACCGCGCCCAGCAGATGTACGGCGGTTCGCTACTTTCCACCCAGCAGGGGCTGTGGGCGAAAGATGGCCATAACTTTGTCTATATCGAACGGGTGAAAGGTAACGATGAGCTGGGGGGCGTCAGCATTTATGCCTTCAACCCGGAGCGTCGTTTACAGTCGGTGCGCTATGCCGCCTCGGCAAAATTCGATAGCGAGAATAAAGTGTGGCGCCTGTCGCAGGTGGATGAATCCGATCTGACCGATCCGAAGCAGGTGACCGGGTCGCAGATGGTGAGCGGTACCTGGAAAACCAACCTGACGCCGGACAAGCTCGGCGTGGTTGCCCTGGATCCGGATGCGCTGTCGATCAGCGGGCTGCACAACTATGTGAAATACCTGAAATCCAGCGGTCAGGATCCGGGACGCTACCAGCTCAATATGTGGAGCAAAATCTTCCAGCCGCTGTCGGTGGCGGTGATGATGCTGATGGCGCTGTCGTTTATCTTTGGCCCGCTGCGTAGCGTGCCGATGGGCGTCCGGGTAGTGACGGGGATTAGCTTCGGCTTTATCTTCTACGTGCTGGATCAGATTTTCGGCCCGCTGACCCTGGTGTACGGCATACCGCCGATCATCGGCGCGCTGTTGCCAAGCGCCAGCTTCTTCCTGATAAGCCTCTGGCTGATGATGCGTAAGGCCTAGCGGGTAAGCCTGAAACCTAAGCCCCCTCATTGATGAGGGGGCTTTTTTTTAGCGCTTGCGTCCGCCCAGCAGGCTGCCCAGCATGCCGCGGACGATCTGATTGGTGACCTGGCGAACTGCGCTTTTCGCCGCGGTCTGCACGATACCGTCGCGTTTGCCGCCGCGCGGGCCGGTGCTGCCGAACAGGATATCTTTCAGGCCGCCGAGCAGCCCGTCGTCTTCTCCGCTCTGCTGACCCTTCGCCGGCGGAGCCGACTGCTGCTCGGTAGTGACCTGCACCCCTTGCTGCAGCATCTCGAAGGCCGACTCGCGGTCCACCTCCTCTTCATACTTGCCGTACAGCGGCGAGTGATTCAGCAGGCCATTGCGCTCGTCATCGCTGACTGGCCCCATCCGCGAGCAGGGAGCGATAACCATCGCCCGCTCGACCACCGACGGACTGCCTTTCTCATCGAGGAAGGAGATCAGCGCCTCGCCGGTGCCCAGCTCCTGGATCGCCTGTTCGGTACTGAAGGCCGGGTTGGCGCGCATGGTCTGGGCGGCGGTTTTCACCGCTTTCTGATCCTTCGGCGTAAAGGCGCGCAGCGCGTGCTGCACACGGTTGCCCAACTGGCCGAGCACAGCGTCGGGAATATCCGCCGGGTTCTGCGAGACAAAATAGACGCCGACGCCCTTGGAGCGGATAAGACGGATCACCTGTTCGATTTTATCCAGCAGCACCTGCGGCGCATCGTTGAACAGCAGATGCGCCTCATCGAAGAAGAACACCAGTTTGGGCTTGTCGAGATCGCCCGCCTCCGGTAGGCGCTCGTACAGCTCGGAGAGCATCCACAGCAGGCTGGCGGCGTAGAGCTTCGGCATCTGGTAGAGCTTTTCAGCGCTGAGGATATTGATCACCCCTTTGCCACTGGCATCGACGCGCATCCAGTCGGCAATATCCAGCATCGGCTCGCCGAAGAAGTGCCCGGCGCCCTGTTGCTCCAGGGTCAACAGCCCGCGCTGGATGGCGCCGACCGAGGCGCTGCTGATATTGCCGTACTGATTCTGGAAAGATTTGGCGTTGTCGCCGATAAACTGGGTGATGGCGCGGAGGTCTTTGAAGTCGAGCAGCAGCAGGCCGCGGTCGTCCGCGATGCGGAAAATAATGTTCAGCACGCCGCTCTGCACCTCATTGAGATTGAGCAGGCGCGCCAGCAGCAGGGGGCCAAGATCGGAGACCGTCGCCCGCACCGGGTGGCCCTTTTCGCCAAAGATATCCCAGAGCACCACCGGGTTGGCGTGCGGCTCCCAGTCGCTGACGCCGATCTTCTCCAGCCGCGCCTGCAGTTTCTCTGAGCTCTGGCCCGCGGCGGCAATGCCGGTCAGGTCGCCCTTGACGTCCGCCATAAATACCGGCACGCCAATCTCCGAAAACGACTCAGCCAGCTTTTGCAGGGTGACGGTTTTACCGGTGCCGGTCGCACCGGTGATCAGCCCATGGCGGTTGGCCATGGCGGGCAGCAAATAGAGCGCGTTATCCAGCGTGCGCGCAATCAACAGGGGTGAGCTCATGATCGATTCCTCCATTTATCCTGCGACGATTATAGGCAACCTCGTCGTCCGGCGTTGGGGAAATCGTCACGCGCCGCGCACGCTGTCGCGAGAGGCCTCAGGCGCAGTGGCGTTGGATAAGTGCGATGCTCTGCTCAATTTCGCGCTCGATATCCGCTTCGCTCCACTGCGCCAGCTCGGGAGCGAAGGGTTCAAAAGCGTATATCCCCTGATAGCCGCGGGCTTCCAGGGCCTTAACCTGCTCGCAGGTGCCGAGACGATCCTGCGGCGTCAGCATGATGCGCTCGGCATCGGTGAGCTGCTCGCGCGGACGGGTATCGTCCACTCCGGAAAGGTGGACCAGCCCGATGTCCGCTACCTCCACCTGACTGAACTCGTCCGCCGCCTGCGGGTAGAGATGGTGATGGAAGGTGTCGCTCAGCAGCTTAAACGGCACGCGCGCGTCATGGATCAGCGTCTGCGCCTGGTGCGCCGATCGCAGCGAGCTTTGCGGGAAGCCCAGCGGCTCCACCAGGCCGTGGATGCCGTAGAAGGCGAACAGCGGGGCCAGATCGCGCAGGGCGCCCAGGGTGTCGCTGGCCGGCACCTCGCTGCCGTCGTTGAGCGGGCAGAGCACCAGCGATTTGGCGCCGATGGCCTGAGCCTCTTTCAGCAGCGACTCGGTCAGCTGCCGCACCTCTTCGCTACGGCGGTTAAAGGGATAGACCGCGTTAATCGTCAGGATCTCGATGTGATAACGCGCCGCCAGCTCGCGCACCTGCTGATGGCTTAAATCGTCGGTCACCTTCCCGCTGGGTAAATCGTTGCGCAGCTCGACTTTATTCAGGCCCAGACGGTTCACCAGACGGAAAAACGCTTCAATGCTGAGCGCTGGCGCGATTTTGCGGTTAATACAAAAACGTTGCATTGCGATGGCCATAGGACACTCCTGACGGAAGAGGGTTAGGTTCGTTCAATTGGCTAACAGTCAAAACGTTTATTCCAAAATAAGCAAGAATGAAAATGATGATTGTTTGAGCTGCCTCGCAAAATATTCCCGGCCGCCGCGGCGGGAGCGACCGGGACGGGGAGCCTGGCATCACGAGGCGGCGCGGCTCGATGGGGGAAGCGTGTAAGCGATGCGTGAGCGCAAAATGCGACTGTTATCACCAAAATGAAATTTCATTTCACAACAATGTTGAAATATAAATTTCATTTTACTACGGTTATAGCACAGCAGAATCAGCGACGGGCCGGTGTGCGCTGGCCCTCTTCACTATGAGGCGAGAACATGACGATCACAGGAAACTTTATTGGCGGGAAAACCGTTATCAGCAGCAGCAACGAAACGATGCCGGTGTACGATCCGGCGACGGGCAAAGCGGTGCGCGAAGTCACGGTATCGACCGCGCAGGAAGTCTCTGAGGCGATTCAGGTTGCTCGCGATGCGTTTGACAGCTGGTCCCGTACCACGCCGCTGCGCCGCGCCCGCGTGCTGTTCAACTTCAAAATGCTGCTGGAGCAGCACGTGGAAGAGCTGGCGGGGATCATCGTCAGCGAGCACGGCAAAGTGTGGTCGGATGCGCTGGGCGAGCTGACCCGCGGCATGGAAGTGGTCGAATTCGCCTGCGGGATCCCGCACCTGATTAAAGGTGAATACTCTTCTGACGTCGGCACCGGCGTCGACAGCTATTCGCTGATGCAGCCGCTGGGCGTGGTGGCCGGGATCACCCCGTTCAACTTCCCGGCGATGGTGCCGATGTGGATGTTCCCGCTGGCGCTGGCCTGCGGCAACAGCTTCGTCCTCAAGCCGCCGGCGCTGGCGCCGACGGCCGCCGTGCGTCTGGCAGAGCTGCTGAAAGAGGCTGGTCTGCCGGACGGCGTGTTTAACGTCGTGCACTGCAGCAATGAAGATGCCGAGCAGCTGTACACTGACCCGCGCATTGCGGCAGTGAGCTTCGTTGGCTCCTCCGGCGTGGCGGAGTATATCTATAAGACCGCCAGCGCCCACGGCAAGCGCGTGCAGGCCTTTGGCGCCGCCAAAAACCACGCGATTGTGATGCCGGATGCCGATCTCGACGCCACCGTTAACGCCATTATGGGCGGCGCCTTCGGTTCCGCAGGCGAGCGCTGCATGGCGCTGCCGGTGGTGGTCGCGGTGGGAGATGAAACCGCCGACAAACTGATCGCCCGCCTGAAGCCGTTGGTGGAGGCGCTGAAAGTGGGCCCGGGCTGTATGCGCGGCCAGGAAGAGAACGAGATGGGGCCGGTGGTTTCTGATACTCACCAGAAAAAAGTCCTCGGCTATATTGATAAAGGCGAAAGCGAAGGGGCAAAACTGGTGGTCGATGGCCGCAAACTGCGCGTGCCGGGTTACGACGCGGGCTATTATGTCGGCGGCACCCTGTTCGATCACGTCACCCCGGAGATGACCATCTGGCGCGAAGAGATCTTTGGCCCGGTGCTGGGGATTGTGCGCGCGGCGGACTATGACAGCGCCCTCGAACTGGTCAACAGCCACGAGTTTGGCAACGGCAGCGCCGTCTTCACCAGCAACGGCCACACCGCGCGTGAATTCGTCCACGACGTGCAGGCGGGGATGGTCGGGGTGAACGTGCCGGTCCCGGTGCCGATGGCGTTCCACAGCTTCGGCGGCTGGAAGCGCTCAGTGTTCGGGGCGCTGAACGTTCACGGGCCGGACGGCGTGCGCTTCTACACGCGCATGAAGACCGCCACCGTACGCTGGCCGGCAGGGCAGCAGACCGTATCTGAATTCAGCATGCCGACGTTAGGTTAATCGGCGAAGGAGAGCGCCATGTCGTTACTGGCTAAATCGCGAAAAGAGGGACAGATCCAGCATATTACGCCGCAAAGCGCCGGTTGGCGCTATATCGGCTTTGATGTCTGGATGTTGAAAAAAGGGCAGACCGTGACGCTGGAGAGCGGCGACCGCGAGCTGTGCCTGGTGCTGGTCGCCGGCCTGGCGTCGGTGAAAACGCAGCAGGCCGATTTCCCGAATCTCGGTAAACGGATGTCGCCGTTTGAACGCACCCCGCCGTGGTCGGTGTACGTGCCACCGCAGGATCGGGTCGAGGTGACAGCCGATTCCGATCTGGAGCTGGCGGTGTGTAGCGCGCCGGGCAAAGGCAACTTCCCGGCACGCCTTATTCGGCCGGAAGACGTCGGCGTCGAGCATCGTGGGAAAGGGCGCAACCAGCGTCGGGTGCATAATATTCTGCCGGACAGCGCCGAGGCGGATTGCCTGCTGGTGGTGGAAGTCTACACCGACGAAGGGGCCACCAGCTCGTGGCCGTCGCATAAGCACGATACCGCCCAGCCGGGCAAAGAGACGCAGCTGGAAGAGACCTACTATCACCGCTTCGATCCGCCGCAGGGCTTTGCCTTCCAGCGGGTCTACACCGACGACCGCAGCCTGGACGCCTGCATGGCGCCCTATAACCACGACGTGGTGATGGTGCCGCGCGGTTACCATCCGGTGGCGGCGATTGCCGGTTACGACAGCTACTATCTGAACGTCATGGCCGGGCCGGACCGGAAATGGCTGTTCACCTGGGAAGATGACCACGCCTGGATCAACACGCCGGAGTATCCGCGTCACGACTGATGCCCGGTGCAGACGCCGATAAAAAAGGCCGGTTAGCAATGCTAACCGGCCTTTTTGTTTGAGAGCAGCGGGTACATTTGTAGCGTAACGCTCCGCAGAATCTCTCTCTCAGGCCCGGCAAGCACAGCGCTGCCGGGGAGGACACCTCAGGCGCCATACCCGTCTTATGCCGGATGGCGCTACGCTTATCCGGCCTACAGGATCCTCTCCTGAGCCCATATAACCCACGCCCGGCAAGCGCAGCGCCGCCGGACAAGATATCAGACTCGATACCTGGGATGTTGTCGGGTGGCGGCTGCGCCTGACCCGGCCTACAGGGTTCGTGCGACCTGTCCTTGATTTACCCACTTGCGCGACTGAAACTGCCGGTGCTGACGGCCTCAAAATCGCTGAGACGTTCCCGGAAGGCCGGGGCAGCCCGCATGGATGCGGACTGAGGGCCGTGTTTTGCACGGACGCTGCCTCGGCCCGACCCGAAGCCTGCAGGGATAAGTCGAAGGGACCGCGCAGCGGCGATTTTGCTGGCCGGAGCCCGGGGGTACAGGGGGCGGCGGCGACTGGCCGCCCCCTGTGCGCTCCCTGTGCCATGCCAGGCATAACGCAGACGATTAACCGGGAGCGCAAATTTCGCTGAAGTTACACGTAATAAACGCATTGTCTGGCCGGGAAAGTTGCAAACCGATAACAGTCTCTACGGCACCCCGCAGGCGCACATATCCCAGGCCTGGCAAGCGCAGCGCCGCCGGGCAGGACACCTCCGGCACCATACCCGCCTTTGTGCCGGATGGCGGCATAAATGCCTTATCCGGCCTACCGGCGCCTCCCGCAGGCTTATGCCACTCCGCCGGGCAACCGACGCCAGGCGGCCTGTCTCATGCCTTCTGCTTGGCCTCAGACTCCTGACTGCTGTTCAGCGCCAGCGAAACCGCCAGCGTCTGGGCCAGGCACAGCGAAGCAACCTGCGAGCGGAAGCCATCCACCTGCGCTTCCCGCACCACAAAGCAGACATCGCTGAAGGCCGCCAGCGGGCTGACCTGGCTGTCGGTAATGGCGATCTGCCGCGCTTTGCGCTGCGCGCCCAGCTCCACCAGCTCGACCACTTCCCGGGCGTACGGCGAGAAGCTCACCGCCACCACCACGTCTTTCGGGCCGACCAGACTCAGCTGCTCGGTGAACATGCCGCCGAGGCCGTCGATCAGAAAGGCTTTGCGATCGAGGTGGCGCAGCGCATAGGTCAGATAGGAGGCGACGCTGAACGACCGGCGCAGGCCAATGACATAAATATTTTCCGCCTCGCCCAGCAGGGCCACCGCGCGCTCCAGCTCATCGCTGGAGGTCTGCATCGCCAGCTGCTGCAGCGCCTGGTTGTTCACCATCGTGAACATATTGAGGATTTCCGTCGGCGTTTCCGGCGGGCTGGACTCATCGCTGGTGGTCTGGCGGAACAGACGGGCGCGCTCGGTATAGTTGGCGGTCTCTTCCATCAAATGTTGCTTGAACATCTGTTTCATTTCGTTAAAGCCGCTGAAGCCGAAGGCGTTGGCAAAACGAATCAACGTGGAAGGGGGAACGTCCGCCTGTTGCGCAATGGAGGCCACGGTATCGAAAGCCACGCTATTGCTGTTATCAAGGATATAGCGGGCGACCTGTTTCAGGCGTTTGCTTAACGTATCGTAGCGACGCCTGATTTCATCCTGCAGGATGGTCAGCTGTGTTGGGTTATTGGCCATAGAGTGCGCTCTGAGAAAATGGAAGGAATATGGCTTCCAGTGTACCAAATGAAGCGAATTTTTCATTTATTGCGACGAAATACGCGATTCATTTCACGAAGAAACAGAAAAACGCCCGCTCCGCAAGGTGACGGAGACGGGCGTCGGGGGATCAGCGGCGGGCTTCGCGCCAGTAGCCAATAAGCGTCAGGTAGTTGCGTTTCACTTCCTCTATCAGCGCCTCATCGCTGAGCTCACCCTGCATCCAGCGCCGCGACGGCTGGCCAAAGATGGTGCGCCCGACGGCGAAACCTTTGATCATCGGGTGTGCGGCCGCCTCGGCGAAACCGGCGCGCAGTTTGTCGGAAGGCGCGTCGAGGCCGAGGATCAGGATCCCGCGGCTCCATGGATCTTCGCGCTCGATAAGGGCGGTGATCTGCTGCCAGCTGGCGCTGGAGAGCGGCGGCAGCTTCCACCAGTCCGGCTTGATCCCCAGCTGATAGAAGTGTTCAAGCATGGTGTGGTAATGGCACTCGTCTTTGTCCGGGCCATTTTCCGGCAGGATCACCTCCAGCAGCAATTCATGGCCTGACTTGTTACAGGCCTGCCACACCTCGAGCAGCAGGGCGTCCTGCTCTGCACGCAGCGCCGCCGGGTCGTCCGGGTGATAGAAGACCAGACATTTGACGACATGCTCCAGCGGCCAGTCGATCAGCTGCGAACCGATGTTGCCATGCTCCAGACGCAGCGGTCGCGAGCTGGGCAGTTCGATAGGTCGCCCGATCCACCAGCCCTTGCCGGTAATGGCGTTCAGCGCGCGCTGGCCGTAGGTGCCGTCGGCCAGAATACCGCTGCGCTGGTCAAGGCCCGCCTCCTGCGCCGCCGCTTCGGCCGCGGCCAACAACAGCAGCTTGAGCTGCGGAATGCAGGCTTCATCGCGCCCGGCCTCCCGCGCCAGATCGGCCAGCTGTTTGCGATGGTCGAAGGCGAAAATGCACAGCTCCGGCCACTGCTGGCGGCGGCTGGTCACCCGATGCAGGTGGTTGAGGCGCTCGTCGACGTCCGGGCGCGGCACCGATTCGGCGCGCTGCAGGTAGTCATCGAGTTCGACTTTGGTCGGCATCGCCGGCGCACAGCCGTGGCGGGAGACCACCAGTGCCCCGCAGGCGTTGGCATAACGGCAAGCCTGCTCCCAGCCCTCATCGTTAAGCCAGCCGCGCAGCAGGCCCGACATAAATGCATCCCCGGCGCCCAGCACGTTGAGCACCTCCACGCGCACGCCCTGCTGCAGCGGCACCTGGTCCCAGCTGTCCGGGATGTCGCCTTCCAGCACCACGCAGCCCATCGGCCCGCGCTTGCAGACGAGGGTGGCTTTGGTGGCATGGCGCACATTTTTGAGCGCGGTTAGGGTATCGGTGCTGCCCCCGGCAATATGAAACTCTTCTTCGGTTCCGACCACCAAATCGAACAGATGCAGCACTTCCTGCAGCTGGCTGGTGACCGGCCCGGACTCAATGAAACGGGTTTCGCCATCGCCGAGCGAGGTGAGTCCCCACAGCACCGGACGGTAATCGATATCCAGCGCGGTACGCAGGCCGTGACGGCGGGCGTACTCCAGCGCCTTCAGCACCGCGGCGCGGGTGTTGGCATGCGACAGATGGGTGCCGGTCACCGCCAGCGCCCGGGAGGAGGCAATATACTCCTCGCTGATGTCGTCAGGCGTTAAGGCCATATCGGCGCAGTTATCGCGGTAGAAAATCAGAGGGAAAGTCTCCTGATCCTTGATCCCCAGCATCACCAGCGCGGTCAGGCGGGATTTGTCGGTAATCAGATACTCAGTATCCACCCCGGCGCGGTTGAGCGTTTCACGCAGGAAACGGCCGTTGTGTTCATCGCCAACGCGCGCCAGCATGGCCGATTTCAGCCCCTGAATCGCGGTGCCAAAGGCCACGTTGCCGGAGGAGCCGCCCAGATATTTCGCGAAACTGGCAACGTCTTCTAGCCGCGAACCGATCTGCTGGGCATAGAGGTCGACGGCCACCCGACCTATACAGATGACGTCGAGCCGCTTTACTGCTGCATTCATAGCTAGGATTTCCTTTTTGGTGTCTGCTGCCTGGAAGGGTCGGGATCCCGACGTCGACTCCGTGAACAGCCTGAGGGTTATTGGTTACCCTTAGTTTGAGAAATAAATATTTCATTTGCAAACTCGTTCGAAATTAAAAAACCAAAAGTGTGAGGGATCTACCACTCTGCCGCACTGAGCCTCGCGTGAGCGCGGATCGTCCCCACTGTTGACCCGGGAGGAAATGAAACGCCACACGACATCCATTTGCCTATGATTTTTAAGGGTATATTGCCGTGTGCTGCGGCAAAAAAGGGCCCGAAAACGTGTCAGGAATGTAAGTGAAACGTATGAAATGGGTAGAGAGTTTGATCCTTCTCGCAAAATGAAATATTTCTTCTGTATTTGTATTTAATGAAAAAAATGTTTGCCTATAATCCACAGGTATTCCAGTGACGTGAACGACGGCCCCGGCGGCATCGGCGCGACGCCACACACAAATACTGAACAATAAGGATTGTGCATCATGGGCAAACTGAGACTGACAACGGCGCAGGCGCTGGTGAAGTTCCTCGATAACCAGTACCTGGAAGTGGATGGCGTAGAGCTGAAGTTCGTGAAAGGCATTTTCGCGATATTCGGCCATGGCAACGTCCTGGGGCTGGGGCAGGCGCTGGAGCAGGACAGCGGCGACATGCGCGTCTATCAGGGGCGCAACGAGCAGGGGATGGCCCACGCGGCCACCGGTTTTGCCCGCCAGGCCTTGCGCCGGCAGATTATCGCCTGCACCTCCTCCATCGGTCCGGGGGCGGCCAACATGATCACCGCCGCCGGCACCGCCAGCGCCAACCGCATTCCGCTGCTGCTGCTGCCGGGCGATGTCTTCGCCACCCGCCAGCCGGACCCGGTGCTCCAGCAGATTGAACAGAGCTACGATCTCAGCATCAGCACCAATGACGCTTTCCGCGCAGTCAGCAAATACTGGGACCGCATTACCCGCCCGGAACAGCTGATGAGCGCCTGCATCAACGCCATGCGCGTCCTGACCGACCCGGCGGAAACCGGCGCGGTGACGCTGTGCCTGCCGCAGGACGTGCAGGGCGAAGCCTGGGACTACCCGGAATCCTTCTTTGCGCGCCGGGTGCACCGTCTTGACCGCCGCCCGGCCAGCGCCGCGCAGCTGGCGGACGCCGTGGCGGCCATCAAAGCCAGCCGTAAACCGCTGATCGTCTGCGGCGGTGGGGTGAAATACTCCGGCGCGGGCGAAGCGCTGTCCCGTTTCGCCGAGCGCTACGGGGTGCCCTTCGCCGAAACCCAGGCCGGGAAGGGGACGGTGGTCTCTTCTCACCCCCTGAACGTCGGCGGCGTCGGCGAGACGGGCTGTCTGGCGGCGAACCTGCTGGCGAAAGAGGCCGACCTGGTGATCGGCGTCGGCACCCGCTTCAGCGATTTTACCACCGCCTCGAAATGGATTTTCCAGCACCCGGAGGTGCGTTTCCTGAATATTAACGTCAGCAACTTCGACGCCTGGAAGCTGGACGGCATTGCCATGCTGGCGGACGCCCGGGAAGCGATGACCGCCCTCGACGCGGCGCTGGCGGACAGCGGCTGGCAGGCCGGCTGGGGCGCGCAGATCGAGAGCGTGCAGAGCCGTCAGTTAAAAGAGACCCAGCGCGTCTACCAGGCGGTGTGGCAGGAGAAATCCTTTGTCCCGGAGATCGACGATCATCTCGATCGCGAATCAGTGTATCGCGAATTCCGCCAGATCACCGACTCCACCCTGACCCAGAGCAGCGTCCTTGGGGTACTGAATGAAACGCTGCCGGCCGAGGCGGTGATCGTCGCGGCGGCGGGCAGCCTGCCTGGCGATCTGCAGCGCGTCTGGCGCAACCGCGCGGAAAACACCTACCACGTGGAGTACGGCTACTCCTGCATGGGATATGAGGTCAACGCCGCGCTGGGCGTGAAGCTGGCGCAGCCGCAGAGCGAAGTCTACTCCCTGGTCGGCGATGGCTCGTTCATGATGCTCCACTCTGAACTGGTCACCTCTCTGCAGGAGCGGGCGAAGATCAACGTCGTGCTGTTCGACAACATGGCCAACGGCTGCATCAACAACCTGCAGATGGAGCACGGGATGGACAGCTTCGGCACCGAGTTCCGTTACCGCCAGCCGGAAACCGGCCAGCTGCAGGGCGGCCTGGTGCCGGTGGACTTCGCCACCATCGCCGCCGGCTACGGTTGCAAAACCTGGCGCGTCACCACCCTGGACGAACTGCGCCACGCGCTGGACGCCGCCCGTCGCGAAACGGTCAGCACCCTGATTGATATTAAAGTGCTGCCGAAGACCATGGTGCACAAATACGGCAGCTGGTGGAACGTTGGGGTCGCCCAGACGGCGCTCTCTGAGCGGATCCGCAAAGTTGCGCAAATGATTAATGAAAAACGCGCCCAGGCGCGTGATTACTAAAACGAACATCCACCCTGAATCCTACAGACTTACGGAGAAAACCATTATGTCGCTCAAATTAGGTGTCATCGGCGCTGGCGCTATCGGTAAAGAACACATCCGTCGCTGCACCCAGGTTCTGCAGGGCGCCACCGTTGTGGCGGTGTCTGATATCAATGCCGACAACGCCCGCGCGGCGGTCGCGCTGCCGGGCCTGCAGGCGGAAGTCTACGCCGACGGCCACGACGTGATTAACGCCAGCGATGTCGATGCCATCCTGGTCACCTCCTGGGACCCGACCCACGAAGAGTACACCCTGGCCGCCATCGCCGCCGGTAAGCCAGTGTTCTGCGAAAAACCGCTGGCGATGTCTGCGGAAGGCTGCCGCCGCATCGTCGATGCCGAAATGAAGGCCGGCCGTCGCCTGGTGCAGGTAGGTTTTATGCGCCCATACGACGAAGGCTATCTGGCGCTGAAAAAAGTGATCGACGATGGCGATATCGGCGCGCCGCTGATGCTGCGCTGCGCCCACCGCAACCAGTCGGTCGGCGAGAACTACACCACCGATATGGCGATCACCAACACCCTGATCCACGAGCTGGACGTGCTGCGCTGGCTGCTGAACGATGACTACCGTTCCGTGCAGGTGCGCTTCCCGCGCTCCACCTCGCACACCCACGCGCGTCTGAAAGATCCGCAGATCGTCTCCTTTGAAACCAAAAAAGGCACCCTGATCGACGTCGAGGTGTTCGTGAACTGCCAGTACGGGTATGACATCCAGTGCGAAGTGGTCGGCGAGACCGGGATTGCCCGTCTGCCGGAGCCGTCTGCCGTCCAGATGCGCAAGTCCGCCAGCCTGTCGACCGCCATTCTGACCGACTGGAAAGACCGCTTTATCAAAGCCTACGACGTCGAGCTGCAGGCCTTTATCAACGACGTCAAAGCCGGCCAGCTGCACGGCCCGTCGGCCTGGGACGGCTACGCGGCGTCGGTGGCGGCGGACGCCTGCATTAAAGCGCAGGGAACCAGCGAGCCGGTTGAAGTGACGCTGCCCGAGTGCCCGGCATTCTATAAACGTTAAGCGCGTTTTGCTGACGGAACTTCTTTGCACAGGTAACGACGATGAAAATTGCCTTTGATGTGGATGTGATTAAGGACCTCGGGATCACCCGCATGGTCCATCAGGTAGCGGAGTGGGGCTACAAGTACATTGAACAGTCGCCGCACCCGCAGATTAACCCGTTCTACAAGCACCCGCGCGCCAGCCGGGAGATCATGGCGGAGTACAAGCAGGCGCTGCGCGATACCGGCCTTGAGCTGTCGTCGTTTATCTGCGTCTACCGCTGGTCTGGCCCGGACGAACTGCGCCGTCAGGCAGCGGTGAAAAACTGGAAACGGCTGGTGGAAATTGCGGTGGAGATGGGCGTTCAGGTGATCAACACCGAGTTCTCCGGCGATCCGAATCAGCCCGAAATCTGCGATGAAATGTTCTATCGCTCGATGGAAGAGCTGTTGCCGATTTTTGAGCGGGAAGGCATCCGCGTGGAGATCCAGGCGCATCCCTGGGATTTCTGCGAAGAGAACAATGAAACCGTCGATATTGTGAAGTCGTTCCGCAGCGATAACGTGAAGTACGTCTACAGCGTGCCGCACACCTTTTTCTACGACAAAGGCGTCGGCGACGTGGCGAGCATGCTGCGCTATGCCGGGAGCGATCTCTCCCATGTCCTGATTGCGGATACCCGCAATCATACGAAACATTGCCGCTATATCGTTAACCCGCCGGGCGTGGATGCCGTGGTGCACCA
The DNA here is from genome assembly GCF_040062325.1 of Klebsiella sp. GG_Kp175. Lineage (NCBI taxonomy): Bacteria > Pseudomonadati > Pseudomonadota > Gammaproteobacteria > Enterobacterales > Enterobacteriaceae > Klebsiella > Klebsiella sp. GG_Kp175. The sequence continues at coordinate 78,057 of NZ_JBEAFX010000016.1, forward strand.
GCACGTAGGCGTCGGGGAAGGGGATGTGGATTTCGACGCGCTGTTCCGCACCTTGCGCGAAATGAAATTCGCCGAGCAGACCTTCAAGGTCGGCGGGGAGCCGATTGTCGCCACCTCGCTGTTTGGCTACCCGGAAAAAATGAAATACCAGGCAGTGGAAACCCGTGAACTCATTGAACGTGAATTGCTGCGCCGCTAAGGCGCAGCGGCAGGAGCCCTACTATGAACAAAGATAACGTCAAACTGGCTATCGCCCCGATCGGCTGGACTAACGATGATATGCCGGAGCTCGGCAGCGAAAACACCTTCCAGCAGATCGTCAGCGAAATGGCGCTGGCCGGCTTTACCGGCAGCGAAGTCGGCAGCAAATATCCGCGCGACCCGGCGGTCCTCAAGCCGATGCTGGACATCCGCGGCATTCAGATCTGCAACGCCTGGTTCAGCACCTTTTTCGCCAACGGCCAGCGGGAAAAAACCATTGATGAATTCGTCAATCACATGAACTTCCTGCATGCGATGGGCGCGAAAGTGATTGGCTGCTCCGAGCAGAGCGGCAGCATCCAGGGGCTGGATAAACCGATCCTCGGCGATGCGAAGCCGTGCTTCAGCGAAGAGGAGTGGCAGCGGGTGGCGGAAGGCTACAACACCCTCGGTCGCCTGGCGGCGGAGAAGGGGATGCAGGTCTGTCTGCACCACCACATGGGCACCGGCATCCAGACCACTGCGGAAATCGACAAGTTTATGTCGCTGGTGGACGAGCGCGTCTTCCTGCTGTTCGACACCGGCCACGCCTGGTATTCCGAAGGCGGCGAAGCGCCGATGCTGGCGATCCTCAAAAAGTATCTGCCGCGCATCAACCACGTTCACCTGAAAGACGTCCGTCCGCTGGTGATCGACCAGGTGCGCCGCGACGGCCTGTCGTTCCTCGACGGCGTGAAAAAAGGCACCTTCACCGTCCCGGGCGACGGGGTGATCGATTTCCGTCCGGTGTTCAAGCTGCTGGACGACTTTGGCTATAAAGGCTGGATGGTGGTGGAAGCAGAGCAGGATCCTGCTCTGGCCAATCCTTTCGAATACGCCGTCAAAGCGCGCAAATATATCCGCGAAACGGCAGGGATCTAATCGTTGTGACATTTTCAGGCCATACCGGGTATGGCCTGCTTTTTTTCCTTCCTCAACCGGACCCAGGGCTCAACCACGGCGCCGGACAGTTCCCTCTCCCGGGCCCAGGGCTTAACCACAGCGCCGTACCGTCCCCTCTCCCTCAGGGAGAGGGCCAGGGTGAGGGTGACGATGACGGGTAAAGCGTCACTTCACTTCCGCCAGCGCGGTCTTATCCACATAAGGTTTCATCAGCGCGTCGGCTTCCTTCTGCGCCGCCTGAACCGCCGCTTCCGGCGTCACTTTGGCATCGTTAACCACCGCCGCCAGCTGGTTCTCCATCGCCTTACGCACCGCTACGGTCTCCCAGGTGGAGTACCACGGATGGGCGTACTTCAGCTGCTCAAGGGCGATCGCCGCCCGCGGATCCTGCTGCAGATAGGCCTTCATCTCCGGCGTATCGTATGACGCCTTGCGCGGCGAGAAGTAGCCGGTAAAGCGGCTCCATGCGCCGTTCACGTCGGGGCTCACCAGATAGGTCAGGAACTGATACGCCGCTTTCTTCTGCGCATCGCTGATGCCTTTAAAGCTCACCAGGCTGGCGCCGCCGATCGGCACCGCGCGCTGCTCTTTGGCCGGCAGCATCGCCACCCCAAGCTCAAAATCTTTGCTATTTTCGCGCATAAAGCCCAGCGCGCCGGTGCTGAGCATCGCCATCCCGAGCTTGCCGGAGAAGAAAGCAGCGCTGATCTGCTTCGAGTTCAGCACCCCGGACGGCATCACCTTGTCCTTGTAGATCAGATCCTGCCAGAAGCGCAGGGCGCCGATGGCGGTCGGCGAGTTGTAATAGACCTCGCCCGGATAGTCTTCGTTAAAGTATTTCCCGCCGTTGGTGCGCACCAGCGCCGAGAAGATCCAGCCGCCGTAGTCGTCGTTGGTCGACGGCAGCATGATCCCCCACTGGCCTGTGCTCTCGTCGGTCAGCTTTTTGGCATCGGCCAGCAGCTCGGCCCAGGTCTGCGGCGGCTGTTTGATCCCGGCCCGATCGAACATCGTCTTGTTGTAGTAGAGGATCGGCGTCGAGTTATGGAACGGGATCGCATAGGTGGTGCCCATCACCTGGGCGTTCTTATGCATCGCGGGCCAGAATTCCTTGTGCAGAAAATCGCCGGCCTTTTGATCGCCATATTTAAACAGCTCGTCCATCGGCAGGATCTCATCCTTCAGCGCCAGATCGGTGGTGAAGTTAGCGGACATGATCACCAGCGCCGGCGGCTGGCCGGCCTTCTGCGCCGATTCGGCTTTGATCTTGGTGGTGTCGTAGTTGCCGGTGAAGATGCCGCGTACTTCGACATCCTGCTGCGAGTCGTTGAATTGCTTAATGACGCGGGTCATCTCCATGGTCAGCTTGCCGTCCACCGGCGCCGGGAACATGAAGTCTATTTTCTCTTTTGCCAGCGCCGCGCCGCTCAGGGCAAGACTGAGGCCAACCGCGACTACCGTAAAAGGTTTAAACATGATTACACTCCATCAATAAATTATGCTGGGTCTCAGCATGAAAAAGATGTACATCGGCAGGCGAGAAGCCGATCGGTAGCGACTCGCCTTTCTCCGGCACCGTGCCGCGGTGGCGGCGGCTAAAGCGCAGGGTGCCGATCGGGGTGCTGACGTGGAGCAGGTAGTCGGCTCCCATCAGTTCTCGTTGCAGAACGGTGGCCGGCAGGCGCAGATGGCCCTCCTCCACGCGGTCGGTAATATGTTCCGGGCGAACGCCCAGCCAGACGCGAGTCTGATCCCGGTGGCGCGGCGGCAGCGGATGGCGCTGTTCTCCCAACAGTACTTCACCGTTGGCGCAGGGCAGCGACAGCAGGTTCATCGCCGGCGAACCGATAAATCCGGCGACGAACAGGTTGGCCGGGTTGGCGTAGAGATACTCCGGGCGCCCGACCTGCTGCACGTGGCCGCCGTTCATCACCACGATGCGGTCGGCCATCGACATCGCCTCGGTCTGATCGTGGGTCACATAGATGGTGCTGGTTTTCAGCTGCTGGTGGAGGGCCATAATGCTGTCGCGCACTTCGCTGCGCAGGCGGGCGTCGAGGTTGGAGAGCGGCTCGTCCATCAGGAACAGCCGAGGATTACGCACAATCGCCCGGGCCATCGCCACCCGCTGGCGCTGGCCGCCGGAGAGCTTCGCCGGTTTGCGGTCGAGCAGCGCCTCCAGCTGCAGCATCTGCGCCACTTTGTCCACCCGCGGCTGCCAGCTGCTTTTCTCTTCCTTGCGCACCTGCATGCCGAAGGTGATGTTGTCGCGCACCGACAGATGCGGAAACAGGGCATAGTTCTGGAAGATCATCGCGAAGTTGCGCTCGCGTGGCGTGGCGGCGGTGATGTTCTCATCATGCAGCCAGATTTGGCCTTCGCTGACCGGCTCCAGGCCGGCAAGCAGGCGCAGCAGGGTGCTTTTCCCGCAGCCCGACGGGCCGACCAGCACCACGAATTCGCCTTCGTGGATATCCAGCGACAGGGCGCTGAGTGCCGGTTTGCCGTCGAAACGTTTACTGATGTTTTGCAGACTGAGCATGGCGGTTAGCGCTCTTCCGTTGGGCAACTGATGTTTTCGTCGTACAGCCACGGCCCGGCGTAGTGGGCCAGCGAGTGCTGGTAGCTCACCCACTGCTCGCCGACCTGGCTGTGCATCAGGCACGAAGCCGGGGAGAGGTCGTAATAGGGCCGGGTGTCTTCGTGGCAGTACGGCACCTGATGGACGGTGCCGGGGATAGTGGAGATCAGCGCCTGGCGATACTGGGTCATGGTCAGGCTGTGGTTATGGCCGCAGAAGATGCGCGTCAGCGACGGGAAACGCTCCACCAGCGCCAGCAGACGGTGGCCGTTTTCGCAGGCGATCGGGTCCATCTGCGCATTGCCCAGCGGCAGAGGCGGGTGGTGCATAAAGATGGTCGCCGGTTTGTCGCCGCCCTCGAACAGCTGGGCTTCCAGCCAGCCGATGGTCTCGTCGGTCAGCCAGCCCTTCGAGGTGCCGGCGCGGCTGGAGTCAATAAACAGCAGGCGGGTGGCGAAGTCATCCACCGCATAGCGCATATTTTGCGGATCGTTGCCCAGCTGCGGGCACAGCGGGTGAAGATGCTCCAGAAAATGGGCTTTGTCGTCGTGGTTGCCGGGGATCAGATACAGCGGATAGTTCAGGCTGCCGAGGATCTGGCGGGCCATCTGATACTCCTCCGGGCGGCCACAGTTGACGATATCCCCGCTCACCACCACCGCGTCCGGGCGCTCGCGCAGCGCGTTAAGCTGCGAGACCACGTCGGCGTTGGCGGCGTTGACGTCGATAAAGCCGTACAGCTTCTCGCCGCGGCTGCGGAAATGGGTATCGGAAATGTGTGCTAACAGCATGAATCACTCCTTATTTGATCCCGGAGAAGCCGAAGCTCCGCAGGAACTGTTTCTGAAAAAGAATGAACGCCAGCATCAGCGGCAGGCAGACCATCAGCGTCCCGGCGCCGATGGTGCCCCACTGGCCGCCGGATTCGGCGCCCATGGCGAAGGAGACCAGCCCGACGGTCAGCACCTGCTTATCGGGATCGTTGAGCATCATCAGCGGCCACAGGTACTCGTTCCAGTGGTAGGTAATGCTGACGGTGGCGAAGGCCAGCACCGACGGCCAGGACATCGGCAGCAGCACGCGGAACAACACCTGCCACCAGCGGCAGCCCTCCATCAGCGCCGCCTCCTCCAGCTCTTTCGGGATGGCGAGGAACGCCTGACGCATCAGGAACACGCCGAACGCCGAGGTGAAGTAGGGCATCATCACCCCGGTGAGGGTGTTAAGCAGGCCGAAGGTTTTCAGGGTCAGCATGTTCGGCACCATCATCACTACCGGCATGATCATCAGCTGCACCAGGAACAGAAGAAACAGCGTCTGCTTGCCGCGAAACTCGTGGCAGGCGAAGACGTACCCGGCGGTGGTGATGGTCAACAGCTGCACGCAGAAGGTGCCGAAGGTGAAGATAAGGGTGTTGGCGTACAGGCTCAGCCAGTCGGCGCTGTTCCAGGCGTCGCGGAAGTTATCGAGGGTCAGCGGCAGGCGCGGCAGCAGCGAGGCCATATCTTCCCCGAAGGTGGTGGCGCTGAACGAGGTGGCCAGCATCCAGATAAACGGGCTGATCCACAGCAGCGCCAGGCAGCACATTAATACTGTAAGCGTAAAGGGCGACGAGCGGCGCAGGCGCAGCCACAGCGGACGCGCAGCGGCGGGTGTGCGGACCAGCAGCGGCGAAATGTCAGCGCTCATAGTGGGCTCCTTTCTCCAGCAGTTTCAGGTTAATCAGCGAGAAGGCGAACAGCCCGGCCAGGGTCAGGAAGGTGGCCGCAGAGGCTTTACCAAGGTCGTGGGTATCCCAGGCGAGATTCTGGATGTAATAGAGCAGCACGGTGGTGGCGTTGTCCGGCCCGCCGCGGGTCATGACCGCCACGTGGTCGATCTGGGTGATGGAGTAGATCAGCGCGGTGGTGATCACAAAGCTCAGCGTCGGGCGCAGCAGCGGCAGCGTGACCTTAAAAAAGACCTGCGTGCGGGTAGCCCCTTCCATCAGCGCCGCTTCCCGCGTCGAGGCCGGAATGCTCTGCAGCCCGGCGAGGAAAAACAGCATGTAATAGCCGGCGAACTTCCACACGCCGATCAGCGCCAGGGCCAGCAGCGCGCTGTTGCTGCGCCCCAGCCAGTTGTTATTCATCGGCCCGAACAGCTTCGCCAGATAGTGATCGAGCAGGCCGAGACCGGGCATAAAGATAAACAGCCACAGCGCGGCGGCGCTGACCATCGGGATAATCATCGGGAAGAAAAAGGCGGTGCGCAGCCAGCGGTTGACGCGATGGTTCTCGCTCAGCGCCACCGCCAGCAGCAGGGCGAGGGTCACCCCGGGCACCACCGTCAGCAGGATATAGAGCATGTTATTGCCCAGCGAATGCCAGAAGACGTTATCGGCAAACAGGCGGGCGAAGTTATCCAGCCCGACGTACTGTGCGCCGTCGCTGGCCATGCGGGTATCAAACAGGCTGTCATACACCGAACGCCCCAGCGGGAACCAGGTAAACAGCAGTAAAAACAGCAGGGAAGGCGACAGGATCAGCCAGGGAAGCCAGGTCTTTCTCATGGTGACGCGCATCTCGTTCAGCCATTTATCGAAGCCCGGATTGTGGGAAGCAATGACTACAGAGGCATGGCGGGGAGATGACGGTTTGATGAAGCGACGGGGAACACGCCGGGCGAGCGAGCCGCCCGGCGGGAGAGAACCATCAGAAGTCGGCTTTCAGCACCGCGCGGTAGCGGGCTTTGCCTTCGCGAACGTGCTTCAGCGCTTCGTTAATCTGCGACATCGGGAACAGCTCGGTGGTCGGGGCCACTTTGCTGCGCCCGGCGAACTTCATCAGCGTGCGCAGTTCGGACGGGTTGCCGGTCGCCGAGCCGGAGATGCTGCGGTCGCCGCCGATAAGGGTAAAGGCCGGCACCGGGAACGGCTTCATCACCGCGCCGACGGTATGGAAGTTGCCGCCGTAAGCCAGGGCTTCGAAGTACGGCTGCCAGTCGAGATCCACCGCCACGGTGTTGATAATCAGGTCGAACTGACCGGCCAGCGCTTTTAAGGCTTCTGGATCGCGGCTGTTGACCACGCGATCGGCGCCCATCGCCAGCACTTCCTGCTCTTTGGCCGGGTTGGAGCTGAAGGCGGTCACTTCCGCGCCCATCGCCCGCAGCAGCTTAATGGCGATATGGCCGAGGCCGCCGATGCCGATCACCCCGACGCGGCTGGTGGCGGTGACGTGGTGGGTCAGCAGCGGTTTAAAGACGGTGATGCCGCCGCACAGCATCGGGCCGGCGGACGCCAGATCGATGCTCTCCGGCAGGGGGATCACCCACTGCCAGTCGGCGCGCAGCTTATTGGCGAAGCCGCCGCGGTTGAGAATGGTCGGCACCGAGCCTTCCAGACAGTTGATCTGGTTGCCGCTGATGCAGGCGTCGCAATGGCCGCAGCTGCGCGCCGTCCAGCCGATGCCGACCTTCTGGCCAATCTTCAGCCCTTTATCCTGCGCCGCGCTGCCCAGCGCCGCCACCCGGCCAATCACCTCGTGACCGGCTACCAGCGGGTAGCTCGACATCCCCCATTCGTTGTCGATCATCGACAGGTCCGAATGGCAGATCCCGCAGTATTCCACCTCAACTTCAACATCTTCCGGCTGCAGCTCGCCGGCATCGTATTCCCACAGCGACAGATCGGCGCCCGCTTCTTTGGCGGCGTAGCTTTTAATGATGCTCATGTTCATTTCCTTGGGGTTGGCGTGATAACCCAGAAAGTGTAGAGCATGGCATTCCACGGCGCTTGGCAATCGGAGGGGTAGCGAAGCGGGCGGACCAGCCGCCCGTTAAGGTCAGCGGCTGGCGAGCGGCCACTGATTAAGGCGGATGCCGCGCTGTGGGGCGTTCTCGGCAAAATCATCCAGCACCGCCCGCACGTCCGGGTCCAGATAGCCGACGCTGTCGTGCTCGACGATCACCACACTCTTTTCCGGAATTTTCGCCAGCAGGGCCAGCAGATGCGGATTGTGCATAAAGGTCAGATTTTGCTGGATGCGCAGCACGTAGTGGTCATCGTAGCGCGCCAGCTGCAGCGAGTGGCGATGGCTGCGCCAGAGGCTGAACGCCATCTGGGTGGCAAGACCAATCCCGATCCCCGCCAGCATGCCGAAGGCGATAATCCCGCCGATGGTGGCGAGGAACGGGACGTACTGCGCCGCCCCCTGGCGGAACTGCTCGATGAACAGCCGCGGCGTCGCCAGCTTATAGCCGGTATACAGCAGCACGGCGGCGAGGCTGGCGAGCGGGATTAAGGTCAGCAGGCCGCTGAACCACAGGCCGCAGATCAACAGCAGCACGCCATGGATAAAGATCGACAGTTTGCTCTGCGCGCCGTTGCTGACGTTCACCGAGCTGCGGACGATCACCGCGGTGATCGGCATCGCCCCCAGAACGCCGGAGAGCAGATTGCCCACGCCCTGGGCGACCATTTCACGGTTCGGCGAAGGCGGCGGATTTTGCGGGCGCAGCTTTTTCAGCGCCTCCTGGCTGAGCAGGGTTTCGAGGCTGGCGACCAGCGCCAGGGTCACCGCCACCACCCACACCGACGGATTGCGCCACGCGCTCCATGCGGGAGACTCCAGCTCGCCCAGCAGGTCGCCGAGGCTGCCGAACGCCGGCAGGGTAATCCGCGGCAGGGCGGCCAGCTGCTGCGGCGCAAAATGGGTCAGCAGCAGGGTGGTCACGCAGCCGAGCAGGACGGCGATCAGCGGCCCGGGGATCCAGCGCAGGCTCTTCACCCGGCGGATAAGCGGCGAGCCCCACAGCCAAAGCACCAGAAGGCCGCCCGCGGCGACGGCAATCGCAGTGACGGAGAAAGCGGCATTGCCCTGAACCACATCGGCAAGCCCGGTCTCTTCCGCCGTGCCGAGCGCGACGGGGATCTGCTGCATAATCAGCAGGATGCCGATCGCCGCCAGCATGCCTTTGATGACGCTGGCGGGAACCAGCGAGATAAAGCGCCCGGCCCGCAGAATGCCGAACAGCAGCTGCAGCACGCCGGCCAGCACCAGCGCCATCAGGAAGAGGGAGAAGGAACCCAGAGATTCAATGGCGGCGACGACGATGGTGACCAGTCCGGCGGCGGGGCCGCTGACGGCGAAGCGGGAGGGGCTGAGGGCGGTGACGACCAGGCCGCCGATGATGCCGGTCAGCAGGCCGACGAAGGGCGGTAAGCCGCTGGCCTGGGCGATGCCGAGGCACAGCGGCAGGGCGACAAGGAAGACGACGATGCCGGCGAGAGAGTCCTGACGAAGCGTGTTCATGGGGCGTGCTCCTGCGGTGAGAGGTGTTCGACGAGGGTGGTTAAATGGCCGGAAGCCAGATCGTAGACGCAGCCGTGCAGGCTGAGCGGCCGCCCGCTGGCGAGCACCGTCTGCACCGGCTCACTCTCCAGCAGACGGGCGAACTGGGCGCGAACGTTGGCTTCCACCAGGGCGTCCAGCGCATGGCGAGAGTGCTCCGCGTCGGTGCTGGCGCCGGCGCCGGGGGAAGCCTCAACACCACACCCATCGGCAATCTGCGCCATTTCTTGATGCAGGGTGCGGCGCAACTGGCCGATGCGGCGAGCCAGCGCCGAGGACTCCTGCGCCAGCGGCAGGGTGGGCAGGGAGAGCGCCGCCTGCACACCGCCGCAGCCGTAGTGGCCGCAAAGCACCACCCGCTCCACCTCAAGGTAGTGGAGGGCATACTGCAGGACGCTCATGACGTTGTCGTCGGCGGGGTCGAGCATATTGGCGATATTGCGGTGGACAAAGAGCTCGCCGGGCTGGCTGCCGGTGAGCACCTCGGCGGGAACGCGGCTGTCGGAGCAGCCGATCCACAGCGAGTGGGGCCGCTGCCCGTCGACCCATTTTTCGAAATAGTCCGGGTCATGCTGACACTTCTGCAGCGCCCAGCTGCGGTTGCGGGCCAGCAAAGGTTTTAACGTCGTCACAAGTTTTCTCCTGAGTTAATTCATCGAGTGAATATGTCCATCAAGACTCGTACAGCGACTAGTAAAAATAGTGTTTACCGGAACTCTTCACGCCTGAGGAAAATCCTGGAATAAACGGCAAAAAGAAAACTTTTCATTAATGTAAAGTTATAAAAATATTGATGAAATCAATATTTGACTGCGGAGCGAGTGAATAACAAAAAGGCATTGGCTAAAACTTTCTGGAATATATGGGAATGGTGGTGGGTGGGGGTGGGGGGAATGTTGTGGAAATGGGATTTTGGGATGGGTGGGGGG
>NZ_JBEAFX010000017.1:0-83642 GCF_040062325.1 Klebsiella sp. GG_Kp175
GCGCATTATAGGGAGTAATTCCGAGGTGACAAGGGGAAATGCAAAAAAACTTTTCGTTCGCTCGCTTTTCCATCAAGACGCTGTTTAAACGCCCGGTTTGCTGATCATTTGCGCGATTTCTCGGGCAAATCGGGAGACCTGTTGCCAGTCGGTATAGACCACTTCTTTACGGGTATCCGTTTCGCCCCCGGTCATTTTCATAATCAGGCGGATCATAAACCGATCGTACCAGCGGTAACGCGGGTAACGTAGCGCCCCGGCAAACACCGCGCAGCTCTGCGGCTGCCAAGGCGAGTTGAGCAGAAACTTGCGCGTATAGCTATTGGTCTGCGGCGTGCGCTTTTCGGGTTTGCGCGCAACCAGGTTCACCGAAAAGAATGCCCCCGGCAGCGCCTGCAATGCTGCCAGGTGCTTTTTCACAAAGCGGTCCACCGCCGGATGAAAGTGTCCGTAGCGAATCGATGCGCCAATCACCACGCGATCATAATGATGCCATTCCACGTTATCGGTACGGTTCAGATTCAGGGTATCCGCATCGATACCCAGCTCTTTCAGCTCAGAGGCGAGAAACGAAGCGATTTCACGGGTCTGCCCGTCGCGGGTGGAAAAGAGAATTAAAGTTTTCACGAGCACTCCTGTTATTCGCGCCAGAAAGTGGGAGTAAAGAGCACCAGTAAGGTGAACACTTCCAGACGACCAAACAGCATATTAGCAATCAGGATCCATTTCGCGACCGGGTTCATGGTGGCAAAGTTGTCCGCGACGACGCCGAGCCCAGGCCCGAGGTTGTTCAATGTCGCCACCACGGAGGCGAAAGCAGAGAAGTCATCCACCCCGGTGGCGATAATAGCCAGCATACTAATGATAAAGACCAGCGCATAGGCGGAGAAGAATCCCCACACCGCTTCCAGAATACGTTCCGGCAGCGCGCGGTTACCTAATTTAATGCTATACACCGCATTCGGGTGAACCAGACGCTTAAGCTCACGGTTGCCCTGCTTGAACAGCAACAGGATACGGATCACCTTTAAGCCACCGCCCGTGGAGCCAGCGCAGCCGCCGATAAATGCGGAGCACAGCAGCAGCACCGGCAGGAACAGCGGCCAGCGCGCAATGCTATCGGTGGTGAATCCTGCGGTGGTCGCCATCGACACCACCTGGAAAAACGCCTGATTCAGCGTCGTCAGCACCGAGCCGTACACGTTATGAAGCCATAGCACCAGCGTACAGACGATGACCAGCGTCAACTGGACGCCAATGAACATTCGAAACTCAGGGTCGCGCCAGTACACCTTCAGGCTGCGTCCGCTCAACAACGAAAAATGCAGACCGTAGTTACAGCCGGAGATCAGCAGGAAGATGGCAATGATGGAGTTGATCATCGGGCTGTTGAAATAGCCGACGCTGGCATCGTGAGTCGAGAAACCGCCGATAGCGATGGTGGCGAAGCTGTGCCCTATCGCATCGAAGGCCGGCATACCGGCAAACCAGAGCGCCAATGCGCAGGCGACCGTTAGTAACACATAGATAAGCCACAATGTCTTTGCCGTCTCGGCGATGCGCGGGCGCATCTTGTTATCTTTCAGCGGGCCGGGCATTTCCGCGCGGTAGAGCTGCATTCCCCCGACGCCGAGGATAGGCAGAATGGCCACCGCCAGCACAATGATCCCCATGCCGCCGAACCACTGCAGCATCTGCCGGTAAAAAAGGATAGCGTGCGGAAGCGAGTCCAGCCCCACCAGGGTGGTCGCCCCGGTCGTCGTCAGGCCGGAAAATGATTCGAAGAAGGCATCCGTCACCGTCAGGTTCGGCTGTTCGGCGAATATAAAGGGCAAGGCCCCTACGCTACCCAGCACGGTCCAGAACAGCACCACGATCAGAAACCCTTCACGAGATTTCAGTTCGCCCTTTTGCTTACGGTTCGGCCACCACAGCATGGAGCCGATCGCCAGAGCGACAAAAAAAGTTTGAGTGAAGGCCCGTCCCGCGCCATCGCGATATATCAGGGCCACTAATCCCGGGACGATCATTGTCCCCGAGAATAAGATGACCAGCAGTCCAACGATTCGGGTTATGGCGCGAAAATGCATCTCTGGCGCTTCCTTTGATAGGCAAAAAAACAGAGGGGATTATTCGTTAATCTTCAGCAATTGCAATGAACCGCGACTAAAATCAGCCAGTTTTGCTGAAAAAGCCGCCACTTCGGCCTGGGGAAGCGCCACGCGCAGCCGAACCGACGCCAGATATTCGCTTTCAACGACATTCCCGGAAAATTGGGCGAGCAACGCTTCAACGCCGGCCAGTTGCCCATATTCACATTGCAAAGTATATGCCGTTAACGGCGTCTTGCGCAGCGTCGTCAACTGCGCCAGCGCCTGATGGACACCGCCGCCATAGGCTTTCACCAGGCCGCCGGTGCCCAGCAGGATACCACCGTAATAACGCACGACGACAGCGGTTATCTCACCGACGCCGCTACCCATCAGCTGCGCCAGCATCGGTTTACCCGCCGTTCCCGCCGGTTCGCCATCGTCTGAGAACCCAAGCTGTTGCGAATCATCAGGCGGTCCGGCGACCCACGCCACGCAGTGGTGGCGAGCATCGGGGTGATCCGCTCTGACCGACTCGACAAAGGCTTTCGCCGCCGCCACGCCGTCGGTATGCGCCAACAGCGTGATAAAACGGCTCTTTTTGATCTCCTCAACGACGGAAACTGGCGCCGCCGGGATTAACCAGCTCTCCATCAGGCCAGCTTCAGATCGCGCGTCATGTTTTCGATACTGTTTTCGTGAACCACCACGTTATCTTCGATACGGATCCCGCCGAATGGCTTCATGGCGTCAATTTTTTGCCAGTTGAAGTGCTTGCTGAACGGGCCTTCACGCCACGGCGCCAGTAACGACTCGATAAAGTAGATGCCGGGTTCAATGGTCAACACCATCCGCGGCTCGATAATACGGGTGCAGCGCAGATACGGGTATTTCGCTGGCGCCGCCAGATGCGTACCGGAGTCGTCTTGCATAAAGCCAGCAACATCATGCACCTGCAGACCCAGCGGATGACCAATCCCGTGCGGCATAAATGGCCCGGTCAGATCGTTCTCCACCATCGCCTCTTCGCTCATGTCAGTGACTAACTGGTGTTTACGCAGCAGCTTCGCAATACGCTGATGGAACTGGATATGGTAATCAACGTAGCGCGTCCCGGCTTTCATGGTGCTAATCAGCGCCAGCTGCTCGTCGTTAACGTCTTTAATCAGATGGGCGAAATCGTTATCGCCGTGTGCCGCCCAGGTCCGCGTCAGATCCGCGGCATAGCCGTTATATTCCGCGCCGGCGTCGAGCAGGAAGCTGCGCATCTCCGCCGGAGCGCGATGGTCCAGTTTGGTGTAGTGCAGGACGGAAGCATGCTCGTTCAGCGCCACGATGTTGCTGTAAGGCACATCGGTATCGCGGTGACCAGTGGCGGTAAGATAGGCCTGGTTGATATCGAATTCGCTCATCCCGGACTGAAAAGCCTCATAGGCCGCACGATGACCATTCACCGCCGACTTCTGCGCTTCACGCATACAGGCCAGCTCGTAATCGGTTTTGTAAGCCCGGTAGTAATGCAGATAATCGATAACCCCTTTCGGGTTGATCTTATCCGCGGCGATTCCCAGGCCCAGCGCGCGCTCCGGCACCGGCCCGATATAGCCAATATTACCGCGAGCGGCAGGCAGTTGGCTGCCGATGCCATCGGCCTTCGGCAGCGCGACCACATCGACCTCTTCGGTCCAGAACGAGGTCGGCAGCGGCTCAACGTTATGCCAGTAATCAACCGGCAGATAGAACCACAGCTTCGGTTTATTCACACCGTCCACCAGCAACCAGCAGTTAGGCACCTGAGTCACCGGCACCCAGGCTTTGAACTGCGGATTGACCTTGAACGGGTATGGATGGTCATCAAGGAAGACGTTAACCAGCTCGCCGGAGTGAATCAGCAGAGCATCCATCTGAAAACGGGCCAGGACGTCGCGGGTACGTTCTTGTAGGGTAACAATATGATTTTTATAGAGCGCGGCCAGGGATTCCATCTTTTGTCCTTTGCTTTTATGGGATCGTGATACTCCGCATCTTAGCACATCGACCTGCGTGCGGGTGATTTCCGCCGGATGTGATCCGACCAGCAATTATTTAAAGAGTAATTTGCAATTCTTTAACATAAATTCCACACTCCGTTTCATCTGGTATGACCAGATCATATTGCTGGATTCAGGAGACTGACATGCTCTACAAAGGCGACACCCTGTACCTCGACTGGCTGGAAGATGGCATCGCCGAACTGGTGTTCGATGCCCCAGGTTCGGTCAACAAGCTTGATACCGCAACCGTAGCCAGCCTCGGTCACGCGCTGGATGTACTGGAAAAACAAAACGATCTCAAAGGCCTGCTGCTGCGCTCTGAAAAAGCGGCGTTTATCGTCGGCGCGGATATCACTGAATTCCTCTCACTGTTCCTGGTCCCTGAGGAGCAGTTAAGCCAATGGCTGCATTTTGCTAACAGCGTCTTCAACCGTCTGGAAGATCTTCCCGTCCCCACTATCTCTGCCGTCAATGGTTACGCGCTGGGCGGCGGTTGTGAATGTGTCCTGGCGACCGATTACCGCCTGGCGACGCCGGATCTGCGCATTGGTCTGCCGGAAACCAAACTCGGCATTATGCCAGGCTTCGGCGGCTCAGTTCGTTTGCCGCGTCTGCTCGGCGCCGACAGCGCGCTGGAGATCATTGCTGCCGGGAAAGATGTCGGCGCCGAGCAAGCGCTGAAAATCGGCCTGGTGGATGGCGTGGTCGCTGCGGAAAAACTGCGCGACGGCGCGCTGGCGATCCTGCGCCAGGCGATTCAGGGCGACCTGGACTGGAAAGCGAAACGTCAACCGAAGCTGGAGCCGCTGAAACTCAGCAAAATTGAAGCGACGATGAGTTTCACCATCGCCAAAGGCATGGTCGCGCAAACCGCCGGGAAGCATTATCCGGCGCCGATCACCGCGGTGAAAACCATCGAAGCCGCTGCGCGTCTTGGTCGTGAAGAAGCTCTGGTGCTGGAAAATAAAAGCTTTGTCCCGCTGGCTCATACCAACGAGGCCCGCGCACTGGTCGGTATCTTCCTGAACGACCAGTACGTCAAAGCGAAAGCGAAAAAACTGACCAAAGATGTCGAAACACCGAAGCATGCTGCCGTACTGGGCGCTGGCATTATGGGCGGCGGTATCGCATACCAGTCGGCCTGGAAGGGCGTGCCGGTGGTGATGAAAGACATTAGCGACAAATCGCTGACCCTTGGGATGACCGAAGCGGCGAAGCTGCTGAATAAACAGCTGGAACGCGGCAAAATTGACGGTCTGAAGCTGGCCGGAGTCATAAGCACCATTCAGCCGACGCTGGAGTATAGCGGTTTTGATCGCGTGGACGTGGTCGTTGAAGCGGTGGTGGAAAACCCGAAAGTGAAGAAAGCGGTGCTGGCGGAAACCGAAGAGAAAGTGCGCCCGGATACCGTACTGGCATCCAACACCTCAACGATCCCCATCAGCGAGCTGGCCAGCGTTCTGCAGCGCCCGGAGAACTTCTGCGGCATGCACTTCTTTAACCCGGTGCATCGCATGCCGCTGGTTGAAGTGATTCGCGGCGAAAAAACCTCGGATAAGACCATTGCCAAAGTGGTGGCCTGGGCCAGCAAAATGGGCAAGACGCCAATTGTGGTCAATGATTGTCCCGGTTTCTTCGTCAACCGCGTGCTGTTCCCCTACTTCGCCGGATTTAGCCAGCTGCTGCGCGACGGGGCGGATTTCCGCAAAGTCGACAAAGTGATGGAGAAACAGTTTGGCTGGCCGATGGGCCCAGCTTATCTGCTGGACGTGGTCGGCATCGATACCGCGCACCATGCTCAGGCGGTTATGGCGGCGGGCTTCCCGCAGCGGATGCAGAAAGATTATCGCGACGCTATCGACGCCCTGTTTGACGCCAACCGTTTCGGGCAGAAGAACGGCCTCGGCTTCTGGCGCTATAAAGAAGACAGCAAAGGTAAGCCGAAGAAAGAAGAAGATGCTGCCGTCGACAGCCTGCTGGCCGACGTCAGCCAGCCGAAGCGCGATTTCAGCGATGAAGAGATTATCTCCCGCATGATGATCCCGATGGTTAACGAAGTCGTCCGCTGCCTGGAAGAAGGCATTATCGCCAGCCCGGCGGAAGCGGATATGGCGCTGGTATACGGCCTCGGCTTCCCTCCGTTCCACGGCGGCGCCTTCCGCTGGCTGGATACCATCGGCAGCGCGAAGTATCTCGATATGGCGCAGCAGTACCAGCACCTTGGGCCGCTGTATGAAGTCCCTGCCGGTCTGCGAGACAAAGCGCGCCATAACGAAGCGTATTATCCCCAGGTAGAGCCAGCCCGTCCGGTTGGCGCTCTGAAAACGGCTTAAGGAGTCACAATGGAACAGGTTGTCATTGTCGATGCTATTCGCACCCCGATGGGCCGTTCAAAGGGCGGCGCATTTCGCCACGTGCGCGCGGAGGACCTCTCCGCGCACCTGATGCGCAGCCTGCTGTCGCGCAACCCGTCGCTTGAGGCAAGCGCGATAGACGATATCTACTGGGGCTGCGTACAGCAAACCCTCGAGCAGGGTTTTAACATCGCCCGTAACGCGGCGCTGCTGGCGGAGATCCCGCATTCGGTACCGGCAAACACGGTTAACCGTCTGTGCGGTTCTTCCATGCAGGCGCTGCACGATGCCGCACGCATGATCATGACCGGCGATGCCAGCGTCTGCCTGATTGGCGGCGTGGAGCACATGGGCCATGTGCCAATGAGCCACGGCGTCGATTTCCACCCGGGCCTGAGCCGTAACGTGGCAAAGGCGGCAGGGATGATGGGGCTGACCGCTGAAATGCTGGCGCGTTTGCACGGCATTAGCCGGGAAATGCAGGATCAGTTCGCCGCGCGCTCCCACGCCCGCGCCTGGGCTGCGACCCAGTCCGGCGCATTCAAAGCCGAGATTATCCCCACCGGCGGCCACGATGCCGATGGCGTACTGAAGTCCTTTAACTATGACGAAGTGATCCGCCCGGAAACCACCGTCGAGACGCTGTCTACCCTAAGGCCGGCGTTTGACCCGGTGACCGGTACGGTAACGGCGGGCACCTCTTCCGCCCTTTCCGATGGCGCGGCGGCGATGCTGCTGATGAGCGAAAGCCGCGCCCGCGAACTGGGTCTGAAGCCACGCGCCCGCGTCCGTTCGATGGCGGTGGTCGGCTGCGACCCGTCTATTATGGGCTATGGCCCGGTTCCCGCTTCGAAGCTGGCGCTGAAAAAAGCGGGCTTATCCACCAGCGATATCGACGTCTTTGAAATGAATGAGGCCTTTGCCGCGCAGATCCTGCCGTGCATTAAAGATCTGGGCCTGATGGAGCAGATCGATGAGAAGATCAACCTCAACGGCGGGGCGATCGCGCTCGGTCATCCGCTGGGTTGTTCCGGGGCGCGTATTAGCACCACGCTGATCAATCAGATGGAGCGTAAAGATGCCCAGTTCGGCCTCGCCACCATGTGCATCGGCCTGGGACAAGGGATCGCCACCGTGTTTGAGCGGGTGTAAATTTACAAAAGGGTATCTCACAGCCAATGGCATCAGAACAAGGCGGCAAGCGAGCGAATCCCGATGAGCTTACTGAAGTAAGTGATTCGGGTGAGCAAGCGCAGCCAACGCAGTGATGACGTCATTGGCGAAGAGAGACAGTTTAGTTGCCGTTCTTCCCGCCTGTCAGGGGCGGGTTTTTTATTTGCAGATATCAGATAAAGGCAAACGCGTCGCCAAACAGGCGATCTTCGCGCGCGCCGCGTTCGTTGCAGAACAGGTCGCGAGCAATCTTAGCCATCTCGAAACGCCCGGCAATATAGATATCGTGATCGGCCAGGGTACCGTAATCCTGCAGCACCGCGGTCAGCACGGTGCCGGAACGCCCACGCCAGCCCTCTTCCGGCTGCTCAACCACCGGCTCGATGCGCAGATTTGGATGCTTGACGCTCAAGGCTTCCAGCTCGGCCAGATCGTACAGATGTTTGGTCTCGCGACCGCCCCAGTAAATCGCGATATCGCGCTGAGGATTGCGTGACAGCGCGGTGAGCAGAATAGAACGCACATAAGAGAAGCCGGTACCGCCGGCAATCAAAATCAGCGGGCGGTCTTCATCTTCACGCAGCCAGGCTTCGCCATGCGGAATATCAACCTCAATTTCACGCTCTTTCAGGATGCGATCCATGACCGCCATCGCGTACAGATTGAGCTCCGAGGCGCCGATATGCAGTTCGATAAACTCCTGTTCCGCCGGCGTGGAGGCCATGGAGAATGGGCGTTTGTCGCGCTCATCCATTACCACCATCAGATACTGGCCAGCGCGGAAAGAGAATGCCGCTTCCGGTACTAATCGAACACGATACACGGTATCGGTAATCGCCTCCACCGAGGTCACTTTACAGCTTAAGGTTGTCATGCGTCCCCTCTGTCGGGTCTAAAGAGCAAAACAGCGGCGTTAGCCCCGCTTACTGTTGTTTAAAGATGGCCAGATCATCCCAGATGGCGTCAATGCGCGCCGTGACGGCAGGATCTTTTTTGATTGGGCGACCCCATTCACGCTGGGTTTCGCCAGGCCATTTATTGGTGGCATCCAGCCCCATTTTTGAACCCAGGCCGGAAACCGGCGAGGCAAAATCCAGATAATCAATTGGCGTATTCTCTACCAGTACCGTATCACGAGCCGGGTCCATACGGGTAGTGATCGCCCAAATCACATCGTTCCAGTCGCGGGCGTTAACATCGTCATCGCAGACAATCACGAATTTGGTGTACATAAACTGGCGCAGGAACGACCAGACGCCCATCATCACGCGCTTGGCATGGCCTGCGTACTGTTTTTTCATCGTCACCACCGCCAGGCGGTAGGAGCACCCTTCCGGCGGCAGATAGAAATCGACAATTTCCGGAAACTGTTTCTGCAGGATCGGGACGAAGACTTCATTCAGCGCCACGCCCAGCACCGCAGGCTCATCCGGCGGACGGCCGGTATAGGTCGAATGATAAATCGCGTCTTCACGCTGGGTAATATGGGTGACCGTAAACACCGGGAACTGGTCTACTTCATTGTAGTAGCCGGTATGGTCGCCATACGGACCTTCCGGCGCCATCTCCCCGGCCTCGATATAACCTTCCAGCACAATCTCTGCGCTGGCAGGCACCTCAAGATCGTTCGAGACGCATTTCACCACTTCGGTTTTGGTGCCGCGCAGCAGCCCGGCAAAGGCATATTCCGACAGCGTATCCGGCACCGGGGTCACTGCACCAAGAATGGTCGCCGGGTCGGCGCCGAGTGCCACAGAAACCGGGAAGCGTTCCCCCGGACGCGCCGCGCACCACTCCTGGAAATCCAGCGCGCCGCCGCGATGAGACAGCCAGCGCATAATCAGTTTGTTTTTGCCAATCAGCTGCTGGCGATAAATCCCCAGGTTTTGCCGCTCTTTGTGCGGCCCACGGGTCACCGTCAGCCCCCAGGTGATCAGCGGCGCGGCATCTTCCGGCCAGCAGGTCATAATCGGGATTTTCCTCAGGTCGACGTCATCGCCCTGGATGATTTTTTGCTGACAGGGGGCGCCGCGCAGACGTTTGGTGGGCATATTCAGCACTTGCTTAAACTGCGGCAGCTTATCAAACAGATCGCGGAAACCTTTGGGCGGCTCAGGCTCTTTCAGAAAGGCTAACAGCTTACCCACCTCGCGCAGCGAACTGACGTCCTCCTGACCCATCCCCAGCGCCACGCGCCGCGGCGTGCCGAACAGGTTGCACAGCACCGGCATGGTATAGCCTTTCGGATTCTCAAACAGCAGCGCAGGACCGCCAGCGCGCAGGGTGCGGTCGGCAATTTCGGTGATTTCCAGGTGAGGATCGACCGGCAGAGTGATACGTTTTAGTTCGCCCTGTTGTTCCAGGAGTGTCAGAAAGTCGCGAAGATCGTGATATTTCATGAAAGTGTTATTGACCTCTCTACAGGCGGCTAATTATACGGTGTTCAACGGCGAGATGCTGTAATTTTGTTAAATTAGCGTGAAAGAACGCTGAAATTTGGATTTCAATTATAATGGCTTTCGCGATTACACCAGCCATTTGTTATGCTTGCCGTTATTAGAAGTGGAATGAGTCATTATGCAAGCCTGGTACTTACTGTATTGCAAACGTGGGCAGCTACAACGAGCCCAGGAACATCTGGAACGTCAGTCAGTTAACTGCCTGATGCCGACGATTGCGCTGGAAAAAATCATTCGCGGTAAACGCACCATGGTCAGCGAACCGCTGTTCCCGAACTACCTGTTTATTGAGTTCGATCCAGAGGTGATTCATACCACCACCATCAGCGCCACCCGCGGGGTTAACAACTTCGTGCGCTTTGGCGCCCTACCCGCTATCGTCCCCTCGGCGGTCATCCACCAGCTCTCTATCTACAAACCGGAAGGCATTACCGACCCGGAAACGCCGCATGAGGGCGATAGCGTACTGATCACCGACGGCGCGTTCGAAGGCTTACAGGCTATCTTTACCGAGCCGGACGGTGAAGCACGCTCTATGTTGCTGTTAAACCTGCTGAATAAGCAAGTCCTGCAGAGCGTTAAAAACACCGATTTCCAGAAAATCTAAGCGCCGTTAACGTCGACGCCAAACAGCGCCCTGACGTTGGCGTCCGTTTGCGCCTCCAGCCACTGCGCTTCCTCGCCGCGCCAGGCCGCGACGCTGGCCAGGATATGCGGCAAATACGCGGGCTCGTTACGACGCGAGGCGGGTTTCGGCTTGAGGTCGCGCGGCAGCAGATAGGGCGCGTCAGTTTCCAGCAGCAGACGTTCCGCCGGGATCGCCGGCAATAGCGCTCGCAGCTCGAGCCCTCGCCGCTCATCGCATACCCAACCGGTAATACCGATAAACAGCCCCAGATCCAGACATTCCTGCACCTCGCTGCGGCTGCCGGTAAAGCAGTGCAGCACCGCGCCCGGGATCTTCCCGAGCCAGGGTTTAAGCAGCGCCAGAAACCGGTCGTGGGCGTCGCGGCAGTGTAAAAACACCGGCATCGACAGCTCGGCGGCCAGCGCCAGCTGGGCACTAAACGCCTCCTCCTGCTCCTGGGGCGTGGAAAAATTACGATTAAAATCCAGACCGCACTCCCCTATCGCCACCACCTGCGGCTCGCGGGCGAGGGCATAAATCGCCTCGGCGACCGCTGGCGTCCAGCTGCTGCCGTCATGGGGATGAACCCCCGCCGTGGACCAGCAGCCGGCGTAATGACTCGCCATTCTCTGCGCCTGCTGGCTCTCCGGTAAATTTGTGCCGGTCAGCAGCATGCCGTGAACCCCTGCCGCCCGGGCGCGCGCCACCACCTCATCATGGTCGCGGGCAAACTGTGAACTGGTCAGATTAACGCCGATATCAAACATGATCGCTCCATATGACAACCGCCCTGACGGGCGGTTGGCGGTATTACTCTTCTCTGTGCTCAGCGGCTTCAGCTTCGGCCGCGGCATCGTCATCACGCGTCAGGCGCTTCCCGGTGTAGAAGCGGGCGAAGAACACCCCGACTTCAAACAGGCAGTACATCGGAATAGCCAGCAGCGTCTGCGAGAACACGTCCGGCGGCGTCAGCAGCATCCCCACCACGAAGGCGCCCACCAGCACATACGGCCGTTTTTTGCGCAGCTCTTCCGGCGTGGTGACGCCCATCCAGCAGAGCAGCACAATAGCGACCGGCACCTCAAAAGAGACCCCGAACGCCATAAACAGCGCCATCACGAAGTCGAGATAACTGCGGATATCGGTCGAGACCAGCACCCCCTCCGGGGCAGCATGGGTCAGGAAGCCGAACGCCAGCGGAAACACGACAAAATACGCGAAAGCCATGCCGATATAGAACAGCAGCGTGCTGGAGACCAGTAAGGGCACCACCAGCCGGCGCTCATGCTTATACAGCGCCGGCGCGACGAAGGCCCATACCTGATACAGAATAATCGGCACCGACAGGATCACCGACACCATGAAGGTCAGCTTTATCGGCGTAAAGAAAGGTGAAGCGACATCGGTGGCGATCATCGTCGCGCCTACCGGCATCTTGCTGATAAGCGGGGCCGAGACCAGCTGATAGATATCATTGGCGAAATAGACCAGCGCCAGGAAGATCACCAGGATAGCAATGATGCTGTTGAGCAGACGCTTGCGCAGCTCAATCAGATGCGAAATTAGCGGTTGTGTATCGTCTACGCCCATGTTTACGGTTTATCACTCGATGCGGGGGAAGAATGGGGGGCAGCCGCCGTAGCGGTTGTTTTCTCTGCCGGTGAAGCGGGTTGCTCGTCGGCCACGGGATCCGGCGCATGAACCGGAGCGCTGGCGTGATGTTCTGCCGTCGCCGGCGTGACGTCCTGCCGCTGCGCTTCGCTGCCTTTCACCACCGGATTATGGATGGTATTCGCTTCGTCACTGGCCTTTTCCGGGTCGTGGGCGCTATAGGAGCGCTTCATCGACTCCGCGGCCTCGCGCAGCTCATCCATGGAGGCTTTCAGCTCCGGCGTCAGGTTATTCAGGCTGGCCTTTTCCACCTTCTTGAGGCTCTCCTGGAACTCCTGCAGTTTTAGCTCCTGAGCCAGCTCATTCTGTACCGTGGTCGCCAGCGACCGTAGCGTACGGATCCAGCCAACCACCGTTTTAACCGCGACGGGAAGCCGCTGTGGCCCCAGAACGATGAGGCCAATCACAAACACCAGCAGTAGTTCACTAAAACCAATATCGAACACGAGTTACACCTGCTCTTTGTCGTGGCGTTTTGTCTCGTCTTTTTTTGCATCATCCTGTTTATCGGCGATAGTTTTCGCCGTGAAATCTGCGTCTGGCGCCGACTTTTCAGGTTTATCATCATCACTCATGGCTTTTTTAAAGCCTTTGATGGATGCCCCTAAGTCTGACCCCAGTGAGCTCAGCTTCTTCGTCCCGAAAAGCAGAACTACGATGACGACAACAATTAATAACTGCCAAATACTGATACCACCCATACACGTTCCCCTATGACAGATGATGAATTATGTGGACGCATTATACACGCCATCCTGCCAGCCGCCTCGCCGTCAGGCCACCGGCATGATTTTGCGCAAATAAGCCTGCGTCATGAAGAGGCGAACCGATCAGCGGGTTTTTCGCCAGCCAATCAGCCAGGTCACGATACCGCCGGCCATCAGCCAGCCGGGCATCATTCCCCACTCAGGGCGATGGATAAAGAGCAGCGTACCACTGAGCAATAAAACCGCGCCTATACCAAACAGATAACGGGATTGGCCCTGGCGCACATGGCGCACATGCATATCCCGCACGATAGTATCGACGCTGGTCTGCAGCTGTTTGCTCTGCTGCAGGCTCTGATACACCAGCTCAGGTATTTCAGGCATTCTTTCGATCCAGAACGGCGCTTTGTCTTTAAACGCGCGCACCAGCGCCGGAATACCGACCTGATCTTTGATCCACGACTCAAGGAAAGGCTTCGCCGTTTTCCACAAGTCTAACTGAGGATAGAGCTGCCGGCCTACCCCTTCTACGTAAAGTAATGTCTTCTGTAGCAAAACAAGCTGCGGCTGGACTTCCATATTGAAGCGCCGCGCGGTGTTGAACAGATTTAGCAGCACGTGGCCGAAGGAGATCTCCGCCAGCGGCTTCTCAAAGATGGGCTCGCAGACCGTGCGGATCGCGAACTCAAACTCTTCAACATTGGTGTCCGGCGGAACCCAACCGGAGTCGACGTGCAGCTCGGCAACCTTACGATAATCGCGGTTGAAAAAGGCGATAAAGTTTTCCGCCAGATAGCGCTTATCTTCTTTGTTCAGCGAGCCGACAATGCCGCAGTCGATGCCAATATACTGCGGATCTTCCGGGTGCTCGTAGCTGACGAAGATGTTGCCAGGGTGCATATCGGCATGGAAAAAGCTGTCGCGGAACACCTGGGTGAAGAAGACCTGCACACCCCGCTCCGCCAGCAGTTGCATATTGGTTCCCTGAGCCTCGAGCGCCTCCACGTCGGACACCGGAATGCCGTAGATGCGCTCCATCACCATCATGCTTTCGCTGCAGTAATCGGGGTACACTTCCGGCACATACAGCATCGGGCTGTCTTCGAAATTACGCCGCAACTGAATGGCGTTGGCGGATTCCCGCAGCAGGTTCAGCTCGTCCAGCAGCGTTTTTTCATACTCACGAACCACCTCCTGCGGGCGCAGACGTCGGCCGTCAGGCAGCAGTCGCGGCACCCAGCGCGCCAGGCGGTAGATGAGCTTCATGTCCGCTTTAATGATCGGCAAGATATCCGGACGGATAACCTTGATCACCACCTCTTTGCCGTTCTCTTTCAGACGCGCGGTATGCACCTGGGCGATAGACGCCGAGGCTAACGGCTCAACGGAGAAATCATCAAACCAGGCCTCCACCGGCAGGCCACCCATCGCTTTTTCTATCTGCTGCTGCGCAAGCTTCCCTTCAAAGGGCGCCACGCGGTCCTGCAACAGCGCCAGTTGATCGGCAATATGCGGCGGAAAGAGATCCCGCCGCGTGGAAAGCATCTGGCCGAATTTAATCCACACCGGCCCCAGCTCCTGGAGCGCCAGCCGCAGACGGGCGCCAAGAGGTTGATCCTGATGGCGGTTTGGCATCCAGAAGAGCATCCGCCGCCAGATACGCAGCGGCAGCGTGATCCGCATTTTGGGGATAAGCTCATCGAGCCCGTAGCTCAAAAAGGTGTGGATGATGAAATACAGGCGCCGTAATTCTCCTGGCGTCATTTGCCCTCCAGCGTTTCCAGCCGTTTTTCCAGTGCGGCCAGCGCGCGTTCAATAGCCGTCGTCTCTTCAGCAAACCAGGCCAGCTCCAGCGGCCCCGGTGCCAGGCGCCACTCTTCAGTGATCGCTTCAGCGACATAACGCTGCTGGCGCTGCGCGCCCTTCAGTAAAAACTGAGCGCCGCCGCGGAGGACTTTACCGACGCCTTCGGCCACGATGTCACCGGTATAAGGCGCCAGCAGCTCAGCGGGATCGAACTCTGCCAGATCGCACAGGGTGACCATGTTCTGCACCACCTGCAGATCGCCCTGCACTTCCAGCTCGCCGCTACGGATAAGCGCCGTCAGTTGTTGACGGTTGCGTAGTTTTGGCAGCACGCTGAGCCGGGTAATCACGGTGCAGTCAGCCTCTCCGTCCCAGGCGCTCAGAACATCAACCTGGCGTTCACTGAACACCAGCACCACGGGCGTAGCGAAATCCTGCAGCTGTACCCGCAATACCTTGCCCAGCAGGCGCTGGCGGGCGGGTTTTAGCGCTTTGTCGCGCCAGAGGAAAGTATTTAGCGCCGTTTCAATGCCAGCGGTCACCAGGGGTGTGAAAGGCATAGCGTCCCTCCTGTCAGAACTTGTAACCGCGATGCAAAGCAACGATACCCGCCGTCAGGTTGTAGTAGTCCACGCTTTCGAAGCCTGCATCCTGCATCATCCCTTTCAGGGTTTCCTGGTCCGGATGCATACGAATAGATTCCGCCAGGTAGCGATAGCTGTCGCCATCTTTTGCCACCAGCTCGCCCACTTTCGGCAGGATATGGAAGGAGTAAGCGTCGTAGGCTTTGCTCAGCGGTTCGATAATGGGTTTAGAAAACTCCAGCACCAGCAGACGTCCACCCGGCTTCAGCACGCGGTACATCGAGCGCAGCGCTTTCTCTTTGTCGGTCACGTTACGCAGACCGAAAGAGATGGTGATGCAGTCAAAGGTATTATCAGCAAACGGTAGGGCTTCCGCGTTGGCCTGAACATACTCAACGTTACCCACGATGCCGATATTGCGCAGCTTTTCGCGGCCCATTTTGAGCATTGAATCATTGATATCAGCAAGCATAACGCGGCCGGTTTCCCCTACCAGACGGGAAAACTTAGCCGTCAAATCACCGGTCCCCCCCGCCAGATCCAGCACGGTCTGCCCGCGACGTACGCCGCTGCAGTCGATGGTGAAACGCTTCCACAAACGATGGATACCAAACGACATCAAGTCATTCATCACATCATACTTTGCGGCGACAGAATGGAATACATGCGCCACCATGTCTGCTTTCTGCTCTTTAGCGACCGTCTGAAAGCCAAAGTGCGTCGTTTCTTGTGAATCCTCAACCATCTTTATGCCTGCTTGCTTTTCAAGAAAATGTTCACTGAGTGTATCAGACTCAGCGCATTTCCCATACGTTTCAGCGTGGCGGAGCCGCCTCCCGGCTACGCACCGGCTCGGCAGAGTCGGGTGAAAATGCCTCATTTTCCGGCAGGTTATCCTCCGCTTCAAGACGATATTGATCGTCCTGAGCAATGGCTTGTTCAACTAAATCAGGATTAATCCCGCGCTTGACCTCCACGCCCAACCCGCGAAAAGCCTCCGCCTGGGCCAGAAGATTACCGCGCCCGGAAGCGAGCTTTTTCATCGCCTGGCGATAGTTCTCTTGCGCTTTATCCAGACTCTGGCCGATAGCGGACATATCGTCCACAAACAGGCGCATTTTGTCGTAAAGGCGCCCCGCCCGCTCGGCGATCTTCTGCGCGTTGCGGCTTTGGTGCTCATAACGCCACAGATTGGCGATGGTGCGCAGGGCCACCAGCAACGTCGTCGGGCTAACCAGCATAATATTATTTTGCAGCGCCTCGCTGATAAGCTCGGGCTGACGGTCGATGGCCAGCAGGAATGCCGGCTCGACGGGAATAAACATCAGCACATAGTCGAGGGAGCGCAGGCCTGGCAGTTGCTGATAATCCTTGCGCCCCAGCAGGCGAATATGATTTCGCACCGAAGCAAGGTGCTCCTGCAGCGCGACTTCGCGGGTGTAGTCGTCCTCGGCGTTGAAATAACGCTCATAGGCGACAAGGGTCATTTTGGCGTCGATAACCACGTCTTTACCCTGCGGCAGGCGCACGATGACGTCCGGCTGCATCCGCGAGCGGTTGTCGGTCTCGATGCTGACCTGGGTTTGGTACTCATAGCCTTCCCGCAGGCCGGAGGCCTCCAGCACGCGGGTGAGAACCACTTCCCCCCAATTGCCCTGGGTTTTGTTATCGCCCTTCAGCGCTTTGGTCAGGTTCAGCGCCTCCTGCGCCATCTGCGCGTTCAGCTGCTGCAGGTTACGGATCTCATGCGCCAGGGTGTGCCTTTCTCGCGCCTCCTGACCGAAGCTCTCCTGCACCTGCCGGCGGAACCCGTCCAGTTGTTCGCGCAGCGGTGTCAGCAGGCCATGCAGGCTCTGGCGATTTTGCTCATCGACGCGTCGGTTGCTGTGTTCGAAAATGCGGTTGGCGAGGTTTTCAAACTGCTCGCTCAGGCGCTGCTCGCTGTTCACCATCTGGCGGATCTTATCTTCCGCATGCAGCTGGGTGGATTCGAGCCGGGTGGTAACCTCACGCAGATCGGCCTCCAGCGAGGTATTGATATCCCGCAGGCTGCGCAGCTCGTTGTTCAGCAGCTCGCACTCTTCACGCCAGTGGGCTTCCTGGACCAGTTGCTGACGGGCAGCGCTCAGCTCAATATCCAGCTCTCGCCGCTCCTCGATAAGATCGGCCCGAATTTGATCGGCGCGCGCTTTGGTCGCCAGCCAGCCGACGATTAACCCGGCAGCCAGTGCGATAACCGCGCTGATAATAATGGAGAGATCCACGACGCCCCCTGCGATAACCTGATGACACAAAATAGAATTGTGCTGTACAAACGTCCAGTTTAAAAGGAATTTCCTGCGAGAGGCGACGCAAAAAAAAGGCCGGAGGATCCGGCCTGAAGGGAAAGCGGTTTAATTACAGCAGACGGCGCGCCGCTTCGACGACGATTTTCACCGCGTGGCTTTCGGTTTGCTTCATGGTTTCGGCGTTAGGGATCTCTTGCTGGGTACGGTTAACGATAACCCCAGCCACCATCCCGGCGCGCAGGCCCTGGCTGGCGCACATGGTCAGCAGCGTAGCGGATTCCATTTCATAGTTCATCACGCCCATCGCCTGCCACTCTTCCATAGAGCCTTTGAAGCGGCTCACCACGCGACCGGAGAAGGTGTCGTAACGCTCCTGGCCCGGGTAGAAGGTATCCGAAGAGGCGGTCACGCCGATATGGGTGGTGGCGCCAATGGATTTCGCCGCTTCCACCAGCGCGGTGGTGCAGGCGAAATCTGCGACGGCCGGGAATTCCATCGGCGCGAAGTGCAGGCTGGCGCCGTCCAGGCGAACGGAAGCGGTAGTCACCAGCACATCGCCAACGTTGATGTGCGGCTGAATGGCGCCGGTGGTGCCAATGCGCAGGAAGGTACGTACGCCAAGCTGCGCCAGCTCTTCCACAGCGATAGACGTAGACGGGCCGCCGATGCCAGTGGAGCAGACGATCACCGGTTTGCCGTCCAGCTCCGCGCGCCAGGAGGTAAATTCGCGGTGGGATGCCAGCTTAACCGGCTTATCCATCAGCGCGGCGATCTTTTCCACACGCTCCGGATCGCCAGGGACGATAGCCAGCGTAGCCCCTTGTAAATCGTTCTTGGTGAGGCCGAGATGAAAAACATCAGACTTGGACATAAAAAACTCCTCTGTGGGTCGAATTATCAGCAGAAGCAAAACGGTACTGTACAGAAGCCCCAGGCAACATTTTGTGATGATAGTCACCAAGAACAATAATGATTGCAGTTGTTTTTCAGTAAATAGTGATACGCATCACATTAACAAGTTATATTCATCGTCACAGAACAAAAGATAGCCGCTTTCAGGCACTGTGCTTTATTACCGCCCGAACTAAAGGTAAAGGGTCTATAGTTACTGATGCGCTAATAAATAAGGGTACGGAGAATACCATGACCACCACCAAGCAACCTGGATTCGCACCTGCAGCTTCACCACACGCCGCCACCGCCGTTCATACGCCGGAAGAGCATATTGTCGCCGGAGAGACCTCTATTCCCTCTCAGGGTGAAAACATGCCGGCTTACCATGCCCGTCCGAAAAACGTCGATGGCCCACTGCCGATCGTCATCGTGGTACAGGAAATTTTCGGCGTGCATGAGCATATTCGCGATCTTTGTCGCCGCCTGGCGCAGGAAGGCTATCTGGCTATTGCGCCTGAATTGTACTTCCGTCAGGGCGATCCGAATGAATATCACGATATCCCGACCCTGTTTAAAGAGCTGGTTACCAAGGTGCCGGACGCGCAGGTGCTGGCGGATCTCGACCACGTCGCCAGCTGGGCGGCGCGCCACGGCGGCGATGCCCATCGTCTGCTAATCACCGGCTTCTGCTGGGGCGGACGCATTACCTGGCTGTATGCCGCACATAACCCGCAGCTTAAAGCGGCAGTGGCCTGGTACGGCAAGCTGGTGGGAGAAAAATCGCTGAATTCGCCAAAACATCCGGTGGATATCGCCGTCGATCTCAACGCCCCGGTGCTTGGTCTGTACGGCGCTAAAGACGCCAGTATTCCACAGGACACCGTCGAGACCATGCGTCAGGCGCTGCGGGCGGCCAACGCCACAGCGGAAATCGTGGTCTATCCCGAAGCCGATCACGCCTTTAACGCCGACTATCGCGCCAGCTATCACGAAGAGTCAGCCAAAGACGGCTGGCAGCGAATGCTGGCCTGGTTTGCGCAGTATGGCGGTAAAAAAGGGTAATCGCCCAAAGCATGAAAAAAGGAGGCAAATGCCTCCTTTTTGATTTTTCCGGTGACGATCAGGCGGACTGGCGCAGGTTCCGCGCCGCTTGCACCATATTCGCCAGCGCGGCGCGAGTCTCCGGCCAGCCGCGGGTTTTCAGGCCGCAGTCCGGGTTAACCCACAGCCGCTCCGCCGGGATACGCTGCGCGGCTTTTGCCAGCAGCGCTTCGATCCACTCCACGCTCGGTACGTTCGGCGAGTGAATATCATATACCCCCGGCCCGATTTCATTGGGATACTCGAACACTTCGAACGACTCCAGCAGTTCCATGTCGGAACGCGAGGTTTCAATGGTGATCACATCGGCGTCCAGCGCGGCGATGGAGTCCATGATGTCATTGAACTCGCAATAGCACATGTGGGTATGGATCTGAGTATCGTCTTTGGCCACCGCGGCGTTAAGGCGGAAGGCTTCCACACCCCACTGCAGATAGGCATCCCAGTCGCTGCGCTTCAGCGGTAAACCTTCGCGCAAGGCCGGCTCATCAATCTGGATGATGCCGATACCGGCCGCCTCCAGATCCGCCACTTCATCACGCAGGGCCAGCGCAATCTGTTTCGCGATGGTTTCACGGCTGACGTCTTCCCGCGGGAAGGACCAGCACAGAATCGTCACCGGTCCAGTGAGCATCCCTTTCACCGGCTTGTCGGTCAGCGACTGCGCGTACTTCGCCCATTCGACGGTGATCGCCTGCGGACGGCTGACGTCGCCGATCACCACCGGTGGCTTCACGCAGCGGGAGCCATAGCTCTGCACCCAGCCGTTTTGCGTGAAGATGAAACCGTCCAGATGTTCACCGAAGTATTCCACCATATCGTTCCGCTCGGCTTCCCCGTGCACCAGTACGTCTAATCCTAACCGCTCCTGCTCGACGATCGCCTGCTTAATATGTTCCGCAATGCCGGTACGATAATGACTGGCGTCAAGATTTCCCTTTTTGAAGTCCAGGCGCAGGCCGCGGATCTCGGTCGTCTGCGGGAATGACCCGATGGTGGTGGTCGGCCAGGCCGGCAGGTTAAAGCGTTGACGCTGTGCCTGAGCGCGAACCTCATAGGGGCTGGCGCGCTGGCTGTCCTGAGGAGTGATCGCCGCCAGCCGTTTTTCCACCGCCGGGTTGTGTACCCGAGACGAATGGCGACGAGCATGGACTGGCGCGCTCCACTCGGTAATCGCCGCCGTATCGCCGCTGTTCAGCGCATCGCGCAGCAGCGCCAGCTCACCGCATTTTTGCAGAGCGAAGGCAAACCAGCTCTTCACTTCCGCATCAAGGCGCGTCTCCACGCTCAGGTCGATCGGGCTGTGCAGCAGAGAGCAGGATGAAGCGACCCACAGCTCGCGCTTACCGACGAGGTCTTTAATTTGCGCATACTTTTCGGCGAGATCGGCGCGCCAGACGTTACGCCCGTTGATCAGGCCGGCGGACAGCAGCCAGTTGGCCGGCAGACGTTTATGCAGTTCGGCGACATCATCTTTACCGTGGACCAGATCGACGTGCAGCCCCTGGACCGGTAGCGCAGCAATGGTCTCGAGATTGTCGCTAACGCCTTCAAAATAGGTGGTCAGCAGCAGTTTGACCTGGCCCTGCAGGGCGTCATAAGCCGGTTTAAAGGCCTCCAGCCACGCTGGCGGCAGCTCCAGCACCAGCGCCGGTTCATCAATCTGCACCCACGCAATGCCGCGCTTCGCCAGTTCGGCCAGCACCTGCTGATAAACCGGCAGGATGGCATTCAGCAGGCTCAGACGGTCAAACGGTTCGCCTTTCACTTTGCCCAGCCACAGATAAGTCACCGGCCCCAGCAGCACGGGCTTGATCTTGTGGCCCAGCGCCAACGCTTCGTCCACTTCATCCAGCAGTTGGGTCCAGGTCAGTTTGAACTGCTGGCCCTGCACGAACTCCGGCACCATGTAGTGATAGTTGGTGTTGAACCACTTGGTCATTTCCGCGGCGGCCGCTGGCTCGCCGGTGGGCGCGCGGCCGCGGCCAATGCGGAACAGGGTATCGATATCGACAGAGCCGTCTTTGTTCTGATGACGAGCCGGCACGTTGCCAAGCAGCAGGCTGGTGGTCAGAACATGGTCGTACCAGGCGAAATCGCCCACCGGCAGCAGGTCAATACCGGCCTGCTTCTGCTGCTCCCAGTGACGGGCGCGCAGTTCCCGGCCTACCGCCAGCAGCTCCTCGCGAGTGACATTGCCCGCCCAGTAGCTCTCTTGCGCTTTTTTCAGCTCGCGACGCAGGCCAACGCGAGGAAAACCGAGGGTGTGGTTAATAATTGTCATTTTTGTTCCTCTCTTATTTCATTGAATCTGAAGAAAAACTCTAAATAGTTCGGCTTGCAGGAAGGCGGCAACGATGCGCATCCCCAGGAGCTTACTGAAGTAAGTGACTGGGGTAAGCGAGGCAGCCAACGCATCTGCAAGTCGAAATATGACGAGTTTTAGACGTCCAGATGTTTACACATCCATAATTGGCAGTTACTGTATATTCCTCAAGCGCAAATTGCTCATGGCGAAGTGAAGGACTTTCATGATCGAAATTAAACATCTGAAAACGCTGCAAGCGTTGCGGAATAGCGGTTCACTGGCGGGCGCAGCGGCTGCCCTGCACCAGACCCAGTCCGCCTTGTCTCACCAGTTCAGCGATCTGGAACAGCGTCTTGGCTTTCGTCTCTTTGTGCGTAAGAGCCAGCCGCTGCGTTTTACCCCTCAGGGGGAGATCCTCTTACAGCTGGCCAACCAGGTGCTGCCGCAGATCGCCCGCGCCCTGCAGGACTGTAACGAACCGCAGCAGACCCGGCTGCGGCTGGCTATCGAATGCCACAGCTGTATTCAGTGGCTGACGCCGGCGCTGGAGAATTTCCGCGCCCGCTGGCCACACGTGGAAGTCGACTTCCATTCCGGCGTCACCTTCGACCCGCAGCCTGCGCTGCAGCAGGGCGAACTGGATCTGGTGATGACCTCCGATATCCTGCCGCGCAGCGGTCTGCATTACTCGCCAATGTTTGATTATGAGGTGCGCCTGGTGCTGGCGCCTGAGCACCCGTTAGCCATGAAGACGCTGATTACGCCGGAGGATCTGGCCGCGGAAACGCTGCTGATTTATCCCGTACAGCGCGGACGCCTCGACATCTGGCGCCATTTCCTGCAGCCGGCCGGTATCAGCCCCCAGCTAAAAAGCGTCGATAACACGCTGTTGCTGATCCAGATGGTGGCAGCCCGGATGGGCATCGCCGCGCTGCCGCACTGGGTGGTGGAAAGTTTTGAACGCCAGGGTCTGGTGGTGACCAAAACCCTGGGAGAGGGATTATGGAGCCGGCTGTACGCGGCCGTTCGCGATGGCGAGCAGCGTCAACCGGTCACCGAAGCGTTTATTCGCTCTGCGCGGAACCACGCCTGCGATCATCTGCCGTTTGTCCGGAGTGCGGAGCGACCCAGCGTCGATGGACCCACAGCGAGGCCAGGATCACCAACGCTCCGCTAATAAAGCTCGGCCAGTGCGGCTGCTCCTGCCAGATGGCAAGGTTAACCAGCAGCCCGGCGGGGACATGGACGTTATTCATGATCCCCAGCGTGCCGGCATCCACCTGAGTGGCGCCATAGTTCCACATAAAGTAGCCCAGCCCGGAAGCCACCACGCCCAGCCACACCAGCACGCTCCACTGCAGCGTGGTGGTCGGCAGCTTCTGTGGGTTGCCCAGCATAAACCATGCCGCCACCGCCACGATAAAGGCCCCGACATAGAACCAGGCAAAGGCATTGTGCTGCGGCATCGGTCGCACCTCCATCAGGCGCTTATAACCCACCATCCCGATGGCGAAGCAGAGGTTTGACAACTGCACCAGTAACAGCCCGGTCCAGAAATGATCGCTGACTTTGTCGTAACGGATAATCGCCGCCCCCAGCACCGCCAGCGCGGCGCTCAGCAGATAGCCCCAGCGCAGTTTCCGTCCGCTGAGCAGATCGTAGATCAGCGTGATATACAACGGGGTAAACACGGTAAACAGCAGGAATTCCGAGACCGTCAGATAGAGATAGGCGCGGAAGGCCAGCAGGTACATGATGCCAAGCTGCATCGCGCCCACCAGCATATAGAGCACGATCGTGCGCGGAGACTGGCCTCGCGTGCGCAGGAAAGGCAGGAACACCAGCGCCGCCAGGCCCACGCGCATCAGTACCGAAAAATAGCTGTCGACGCTACCGGCCAGGTACTCGCCAATCAGGCTAAAAGAAAAGGCCCACAGGATAGTGGTGATAATTAACAGCGCCACAATGGTCGTCTCGTTGGATAAAGAACAGGCATTGTAGCGAAGAGTCAGGTTGACGACTGGGTGATTATTCGCCAGTCGTCAATCTTTGTCAGTCGAGGTACAGCTTACGCAGGTAGTGCGGGACCGCATCGTCGGCGTTGCTACCGATCACTTCCAGTTCCGGATGCAGATCCTTCAGCCGCTGGTGGGCGTTGGCCATAATGCAGCCTTTGCCGGCCATCGACAGCATCTCGGCGTCGTTCATGCCGTCGCCGAAAGCGATGCAATCTGACAGACTGTAGCCGAGCATTTTCGCCACTGCCTCCAGCGCATGCCCCTTCGATACCCCGCCCGCCATCACCTCCAGGCAGGTTAAGGTGGAGAAGCTGACGTTCACGCGATCGCCCCAGCGGGCGTTCATCGCCTGCTCAAGCGGCAGCAAATGTTCGTGATCCTCACAGGTAAAGAACACCTTGCTGATCCCCTGCGGATCCAGTTCGCCCGGCTCATACAGCTTGTAGTTAAACACCGCCTCTTTGAAAAAGCGCATCTCTTCCGGGCGATGGCGGTTCATATACCACTCATCTTCCCGATAGACGTTAGTGACGATTTTCGGGTCGTTACGCACGATCTCAAACAGGTCGGCGGCAATATCACGGTCGAGGTTATGGGCGAAGATTTGCTGACCATCGCTATCGTGAACGCGGGCGCCGTTAGAGGTGATCATGTACGACCGGATGCCGAGGTTATCGCGGATCTGCCCGACGTCGATGTAGTGTCGGCCGGTGGCGAAGACGAAATTGATCCCACGGGCGGTAAGCAGCTTCAGCGTCTCTTTGGCATAGGGGGTCAGGAAATGATCGGGGGAAAGCAGCGTGCCGTCTAAATCAGACGCAACAACCTGGTACATAAAAAAGTTAACCTCTAAGCAGGGCGACGAGCGTTATCGTCGGATTAAGTATGTCGATTGAAAAACTCGACGATGGCATTGAGCGCGACTGAGCGCATAGCGTCCTTTTCAAAAAGGATCTCATGGTATGCCCCTTCAATGACGAGCGGCTTTCCGCCCTCACAGGGATGGCCGGCGGCGGCCCGTAATTCACAATAGCGGTCGTGCATCAGATTATCGACCACCCGCTCCTCCTCCGCCTGCAGCAGCAGCGTCGGGGCGGTATCTTTTTCCACATTCGCCAGCACTTCGTCACCGGCCAGCATGCCTTCGCGCACCCAGTGCCAGGTCGGGCCGCCGACCTGCAGTCGCGGCTCGTCGGCATAGAAGCGCAGGTTACGACGATAGCGTTGTCGACTGTGCGTCAGCACGTTAACGGCAAAAGGCAGCGCCCGCCAGCGTCCGGTGCCGATGGCATACTCTTCGCGAATGCGCTGATGGCCCTCAGCCCAGTCGAGAATATGGCGCACCATCCAGTCCGGCAGCCGAATGATAATCCCGAACATCGGCGCGCAGAGCGCAATCGCATCGCAATGCGCCTGGTAGCGTTGCAGAAAGAGCGTGGCAATCGCCCCGCCCATAGAGTGAGCGAGGATAAACCGTTTTCGCCAGTGGCCGGGGACCACCTGCTGCTGCCAGAGCGCAGCCAGGTCATCAACATAATCGCTGAAGTTCACCACGTGCCCGCGGTGAGTATCAGAGAGCAGACGACCCGAGCGACCCTGACCGCGATGGTCGATGATCATCACGTCAAAGCCGCTGTGAAAGAGATCGTAGGCCACTTCAGCATACTTCACGTAGCTTTCAATGCGCCCAGGGCAAATCAGCACCAGTCGATCGTGATTTTGCGCGCAAAAGCGAACAAAGCGTACCGGTACATCATCGACGCCTTTAAATTCAGCCTCTTCGCGCTGTCGCCAGAAATCCGTCAGCGGCCCCATGCTAAAGGCCGCAAACGCGTTTTCTCGTGTTTCCCAGTCCTTTTTCTGCCCAAACATCGG
Organism: Klebsiella sp. GG_Kp175; assembly: GCF_040062325.1. Classification (NCBI taxonomy): domain Bacteria; kingdom Pseudomonadati; phylum Pseudomonadota; class Gammaproteobacteria; order Enterobacterales; family Enterobacteriaceae; genus Klebsiella; species Klebsiella sp. GG_Kp175. The sequence goes on from NZ_JBEAFX010000017.1 coordinate 25,990, forward strand.
GTTTACACCCCTGTTAACCGCTGAAAATCGTTTTTTTGCCGTGTATCACACAATGCTGACACAATAGCGTATTGTGGCATAAAAACAGACAATCAGGGAGTTTCTCATGACCATTGAGTGGTGGTTCGCCTACCTGCTGACATCAATCATTCTCAGCCTGTCCCCGGGTTCCGGAGCGATTAATACCATGACCACCTCCATTAACCACGGATACCGCGGCGCGGCGGCGTCAATTGCCGGTTTGCAGACCGGGCTGGCCATTCATATCGTGCTGGTCGGCGTCGGTCTCGGCACCCTGTTCTCCCGCTCGGTGCTGGCCTTTGAGGTGCTGAAATGGGCCGGCGCAGCCTATCTTATCTGGCTGGGTATCCAGCAATGGCGCGCGGCAGGGGCCATCGACCTGAATACGCTGGCGAAGGCGCAGACGCGCGGCAAACTGTTCCAGCGTGCGGTGTTCGTGAATCTCACCAATCCCAAAAGCATTGTTTTTCTGGCCGCCCTGTTTCCGCAGTTTATCCTGCCCCACCAGCCCCAGGTGATGCAGTATCTCGTTCTGGGCGTCACCACCATCGTCGTCGATATCATTGTGATGATTGGCTATGCGACCCTGGCGCAGCGCATTTCAGCCTGGATTAAAGGGCCAAAGCAGATGAAGGCGCTGAATAAAGTCTTTGGTTCACTGTTTATGCTGGTTGGGGCGCTCCTCGCCTCCGCCCGTCACGCCTGAATGATGAAATCTCGCTCGCAAAGAGAGGTTCGCCTGGCGGGCGAAGCAATCTCTCTGCGCGAGCCGGCGCGCAAAGCGGGAAATTAATTTTTTTGCCCGCTGTCGACGCTGAGCCCACCGTGCCAGGATGCCGCCAGATAGGTGATTCACGGATGAACGGCGATGGCAGAAACGGCGACCCCTCATGATGCGGTATTTAAAACTTTTCTCTCACGGATAGAGACGGCGCGCGATTTCATCGAGATCCACCTGCCTCCGGCGTTAACAGCGATCTGCAAACTGGATACCCTACGTCTGGAATCCGGCAGCTTTCTTGAAGACGACCTCAGGCCCTACTACAGCGATATTCTCTACTCGCTGGAAACCACCCGCGGTAAGGGGTATGTCCATGTTCTGATCGAGCACCAGAGCGCCCCTGATAAACTGATGGCCTTTCGCTTAATGCGCTATGCCGTCGCCGCCATGCAGCGCCATCTGGAGAACGGCCATAAAACGCTGCCTCTGGTTATCCCGGTCCTCTTCTATCAGGGACGACGCAGCCCCTATCCCTGGTCTATGAGCTGGCTGGATAATTTCGCCGATCCCGAGACCGCCCGCCAGCTCTATAGCGGAGCGTTTCCGCTGGTCGATATCACGGTGATCCCCGACGACGACATTATGCAGCACCGCAGCATGGCGGCCCTGACGCTGGTGCAAAAACACATCCGTCAGCGCGATATGGCGCAATTGCTGGATAAGTTGACCCAACTCTTAATGCTGGAGCAGATGAGCGGACAACAAATCACCGTATTGGTAAACTATATGGCTCAGGCAGGGGATGCCGAGGATACTCGGACACTCTTATACGGGCTGGCACAGCGCGTGCCGCAGCATGGAGGATTACTGATGACGCTGGCGGAAACATGGCTCGCAGAAGGTATGGAAAAAGGCATCAGGAAAGGCGTACAGCAAGGTATAAAGGAAGGCAAACATCAGGCCCTGCTGCAGGTTGCCGAAGCGATGCGCAAACGCGGTATTGATGACGAAGCGATTATGGAAATGACCGGTCTGTCTGAAGACGAGCTGCAGCGGCTTCGCCACTGACACTTTCTCCACCCGGATATAGCCGGGTGGAGCATCACGCCAGGTTAACGCGAGATAATCAGGTGGATGCCGAAGCCCGCAAACAGCGTGCCGGCGATACCGTCGATCCACTTTGCCATCCGCTGATAGCCGCGGCGCATCCCCGGCAGGGCGAACAGGCTGGCAACCACCATAAACCAGGCCAGCGTCTCCATGATAATCAGCAGAAAAATACCCCAGCGCGCGCCGGCGCCAACGCTGTCACCGACGAACAGCGAGAACACCGAGCCGAAATAGATAATCGCTTTCGGGTTCGCCAGATTGGTCAGCAATCCCTTCAAGAAGCTGCGTCCGCTGCGAGCCAGCTCAACCTGCGGCTCTGGCGGGGACACCGCCTCTTTTTTCAACGCGCCGCGCAGCATCTGGTAGCCCATCCAGCACAGGTACAAGCCCCCGCCGACCATAATGATGTTATGCAGCCACGCCATTCTGGCGAGGATCAGGTTCAGGCCGAGCAGCGCTACCCCCGCCCAGATCATTACGCCGCAGGTGATCCCCAGCACTCCCATCATCGCCTCTCTGCGCGAGCGGCTGATGGCCGTTTGTGAGACAAAGAAAAAATCCGGCCCCGGACTCATCAGCGCAATGATATGCACCAGCGCCACGGTAAGGAAAAGCATCAGCATAGTTAACTCGCAGGAAAATAAAATAATGAAGAGAATAACTATTCTGGCACTTTTATAGCCAGCTGACTACTCGTCGTCGCCATCGACATGCGACCGGATCAGCGCCATAAACGGCTTGCCGAAACGCTCGAGTTTACGTGTCCCCACGCCGTTGACGCTGAGCATTTCGCCGGCAGTTAGCGGCGACTGCTCCGCCATCTCAATAAGCGTCGCGTCGTTGAAGACCACGTACGGGGGAATGTTTTCTTCATCGGCAATCGCTTTACGTAATTTGCGCAGCTTGGCAAACAGCTTACGATCGTAATTACCGCCGAAGGATTTCTGCATCGCCTTCGGCTTCAGCGCCACGATACGCGGTACGGCAAGCTGCAGCGGGACGTCGCCGCGCAGCACCGGGCGTGCGGCTTCGGTCAGCTGCAGCGCGGAGTGCTGGGCGATATTCTGCGTCACCAGCCCAAGGTGAATCAGTTGGCGGATCACGCTCACCCAGTGCTCGTGACTCTGTTCCCGGCCGATGCCGTATACCGGGAGCTTATCGTGGCCCATCTCACGGATGCGCTGATTGTTGGCGCCACGCAGGACTTCCACCACGTAACCCATCCCGAAGCGCTGGTTGACCCGATAAATAGTGGAGAGCGCCTTACGGGCGTCCATTAAGCCATCGTACTGCTTCGGCGGATCAAGACAGATATCGCAGTTGCCGCACGGCTCCTGGCGTCCTTCGCCAAAGTAGTTCAGCAGCACCAGACGACGACAGGTCTGGGCTTCAGCAAACGCCCCCATCGCGTTCAGCTTATGCCGTTCGATATCCTGCAGCGGCCCGGCGGGCTTCTCTTCCAGACAGCGGCGCAGCCACGCCATGTCCGCCGGATCGTAAAACAGCATCGCTTCCGCCGGCAGGCCGTCACGCCCGGCGCGGCCGGTCTCCTGATAGTAGGATTCAATATTGCGCGGGATATCAAAATGCACCACAAAGCGGACGTTCGGCTTGTTGATGCCCATCCCAAAGGCCACTGTCGCCACCACAATCTGCAGATCGTCGCGCTGGAATTTCTCCTGCACGTCGGCGCGCACGTCGTTTTCCAGGCCGGCATGGTAAGCCGCCGCGCTGATGCCGCGGCTCTGCAGACGCGCGGCGGTATCTTCCACTTTCGAACGGCTGTTGCAGTAGATAATGCCCGATTTGCCGCGCTGATCCTGGACGTAGCGCATCAGCTGGTCGAGCGGCTTGAATTTCTCCATCAGCATATAGCGGATGTTCGGCCGGTCGAAGCTGCTGACCTGTATGAGCGGATCGTTAAGTCCCAGCAGACGGACGATATCGCGGCGGGTGGTGTCATCGGCGGTGGCGGTCAACGCCATAAACGGGATCTGCGGCATCCGCTGACGAAGCTGGCCCAGCGCGGCATATTCCGGGCGGAAGTCATGGCCCCACTGGGAGATGCAGTGCGCTTCGTCCACCGCCAGCATCGCCAGATTCCAGTTCGCCAGATGCTCAAGGAAGTTGTCGAGCATCAACCGTTCCGGGGCGATATACAGCAGACGAACCTGCCCGCTGCGGCAGCCGGCCATCACGTCCTGCTGCTGTTCGCGGCTCTGGGTCGAGTTCAGACAGGCCGCCGCCACGCCGTTGGCCAGCAGCTGATCGACCTGATCTTTCATCAGCGAGATCAGCGGCGAGACCACTACCGTCAGGCCGCCCATAACCAGCGCCGGTACCTGATAACACAGTGACTTGCCGCCACCGGTCGGCATGACCACCAGGCAGTCACGGCCCTCGAGCACCGTCTCGATAATCGTCTCCTGGCCAGGGCGGAACTGCTGGTAGCCGAAGGTCTCTTGTAAAACCTGCTTAGCCAGCGATTCCTGATTTAATACTTCCGCCTGTGCCACGTTGACCCCATTTGCCTGAAAAGAAAACAGGCGCTATTTTCAGCGCCTGCGAGCCAGAGTGCAACGATTAAAACAGATCGTTGAGCATTAGCCCGACGCCGACGCGCGTTTGATTAAAGTTGTAGTCGATAAGCGATTCGCCGTAGCCGCTGTAGATCTGGGTGTAAGCGCGAACATGTTTGGTGATGGGATAGCTCACCCCCAACTCCGCCCCGCCGTAGCCAGTGTTCCAGTTATATTGCCCCTGCGCGCTGAGGATCGCCTCGCCCAGCTGGTAACCCACCTTCAGGCGGTAATAGCCCATATATTTGGTGATGTCCGGGTTATCATCGGTGCTGCCCACCACATACCAGGGTTTCACTTCCACCAACCAGTTGCCATTTTGCGCCATCAGGCGGGCATAGAGCCGGTTCCAGCTGCGCGAGGTGGGATCGGAGCGGCCATTCGAGTCGTGGTTATATCCCATTTCGATATCGCGCAACGTCCAGCCGGCAAACTGATAGTCGGTGGCAAAGCCAAGGAACAGCTGAGGTTCATAGTTGGTTTCGCGAAACGGCGCCGACTCTTTGCTGTTGGAGAGCTGCCACCAGGACTTCTGGGTATAGGACGCGCCGAGCAGCGAATTATCCCCCAGGATGCCGCGCCACAGAGGGAAGGCGAGGCTCAGTTGAAACTTCACTTCATCTTTACGGGCATTTTCGGCCCAGTCATAGCTGCGAATCGCCTCTTTATTGAGATCGCTGGTCCACGTGTAGAGCAGATAGTTGCTTTCATAAGGGTAGAGCAGAAAAGGATTATCATGATCCTGTAGCAGGTTGGCGATAATACTGCCGCGCACTGCTGGTTTGTCGTGTACCGACGCATCCTGCGCCATAACACCAGCCGGTAGCGCGCACAGCGCCGCCAGGCAGGCCAAAGAGATACGCATGCTGGTCTCCTGATAAATAGTTTTTATTTTTGTTTAACCTGAAGACATTCTACCTGTTTATTAATCCCCTGCCCCCTAATCCACTCCGAAAGTGGAAATCAATATTTTAGAAGCATAAAATCAACATTTTATTAACGAATGGAACCGGTGTTATGTCTGAACTTACTGCCGAAGCAGCTCTGAAACTGGTGGGGGAGATTTTCGTCTATCATATGCCGTTTAACCGCGCCCTCGGCCTCGAACTGGAGCGCTATGAAAAAGCGTTTGCCCAGCTCAGCTTTAATAATCAGCCGATGATGGTCGGCAACTGGGCGCAAAGCATTCTGCATGGCGGTGTAATCGCCTCCGCGCTGGACGTCGCCGCAGGTCTGGTCTGCGTTGGCAGCACCCTTACCCGCCATGACACCATCAATGAAGAAGAGCTGCGCCAGCGGCTTTCCCGCATGGGAACCATCGACCTGCGCGTGGACTACCTGCGTCCGGGTCGAGGCGAACGTTTTACCGCGACCAGCACCCTGCTGCGCGCCGGCAATAAAGTGGCGGTAGCCCGTGTGGAACTGCATAACGAAGCTCAGGTATATATTGCCAGCGCAACAGCGACCTATATGGTGGGTTGATTGCCCAAAATCGAGTAACATCACTCTCTTTGGCAATGGATTTTACCGATGGATGCGAAACAGACGCGGTTGGGGATTATTCTGGCCCTCGCCGCCTACTTTATCTGGGGTATCGCGCCGGCGTACTTCAAACTTATCTACTATGTTCCCGCCGATGAAATTCTGACCCATCGCGTGATCTGGTCTTTCTTCTTCATGGTGGCGCTCATCAGCGTTAGCCGTCAGTGGCCGCAGGTGAAAAAGCTGCTGAAGACGCCGCGCAAGATCTTCCTGCTGGCGCTCTCTGCGGTGCTGGTCGGCGGCAACTGGCTGCTGTTCATCTGGGCGGTGAATAACCACCATATGCTGGAAGCCAGCCTCGGCTACTTTATCAACCCGCTGGTGAATATTCTGTTAGGGATGATTTTCCTTGGCGAACGTTTCCGTCGCCTGCAGTGGCTGGCGATGATCCTCGCCTTTTGCGGCGTGCTGGTGCAGCTCTGGACCTTTGGTTCGCTACCGATAATCGGCCTTGGTTTGGCCTTCAGCTTTGCCTTTTATGGTCTGGTGCGGAAGAAAATCGCTGTTGATGCGCAGACCGGCATGCTGGTGGAAACGCTGTGGCTGTTGCCGGTGGCGGCGATTTGGCTGTTCGGCATCACCGACAGCCCCACCAGCCATATGGGGCAGAACCCCTGGTCGCTCAATCTGCTGCTGATGGCGGCGGGCGTGGTGACCACCATCCCTCTGCTGTGCTTCACCGGGGCGGCAACGCGTCTGCGGCTCTCCACGCTGGGCTTTTTCCAGTACATCGGCCCGACGCTAATGTTCCTGCTGGCGGTGACGTTCTACGGCGAAGTGCCGGGCAAGGATAAAATGGTCACCTTTGGCTTTATCTGGGTGGCGCTGGCGATATTCGTGATGGATGCGGTGTATACGCAAAGGCGGGGGCGTCGGAGCTAGGACATTGCCGGATGGCGGCTCCGCCCTATCCGGCTTACAAAAGTACAGCACTCAGGCCGGATAAGCGCAGCGCATCCGGCACAACAACTACAGCCAGTTTTTACGCTTGAAGTAGAGATACGGCGCCAGGCCAGCCAGCATCATAAAGACGATCGCCCCCGGGTAGCCGAAGCTCCAGTGCAGCTCAGGCATAAATTCAAAGTTCATCCCGTAGCTGGAGGCCACCAGAGTTGGCGGCAGGAACACCACCGACACCACCGAGAAGATCTTGATGATGCGGTTCTGCTCGATGTTGATAAAGCCCATCGCCGCCTGCATCAGGAAGTTCACCTTCTGGAACAGCGATTCGTTGTGCGGCAGCAGGGATTCGATATCGCGCAGGATCTCCCGCGCCTGCTCCAGCTGGCCCGCCGGCAGGCGCGCTTTGCGCACGAGAAAGTTCAGTGCGCGCTGGGTATCCATCAAACACAGGCGGACCTTCCAGCCGATATCTTCCAGCTCCGCCAACGTCGACAGCGCTTCGTCGTACTCATCGCCCTGGTGGCCTTCCATAATCACGCGGCTCAGCTTTTCCAGGTCGCTGTAGATGTTTTCTATCTCATCCGCCAGCTGTTCGATTTTGGTCTCGAACAGATCTAACAGCAGCTCGTAGGCGTTGCCGTCCACCAGGGTCTGGTTACGCACGCGCATGCGGTAGAGGCGAAAAGCGGGCAGTTCACGCTCACGCAGCGTAAACAGGCGCCCTTCGCGGATGGTAAACGCCACGGTAGAGTTACCCGCGTGATCGTCGGCATCTTCGAAAAAGAAGAAGGAGTGGATATGTAACCCGTCTTCATCTTCAAAGAAACGCGCGGAGGCTTCGATATCTTCCAGCTCCGGGCGCGTCGCCAGGTTCTGACCCAGTTCCGTCTGCACGCGGCTTCGCTCATCGTCGTCAGGCTCGACCAGATCGACCCACACCGAGCTGGCGAGGTGCTTGATCTCATCGGCTTCCAGGCGCGTTAAACGATTGTTTTCCAGTTGAAATGCGCTCAGCATGACCGGGACTCCCAATGCAAAAAAATTATCGGACAGTTCGGTGGGCACACAGAAACAAATTGGGTTTCAGACCATTAAGCCTGACTCAGCGCGACGGGAATGGGGCAGGTCGCTGACAACCGCTAAGGCTATCAGCATAAGAGGATAGCCTTAGGAGTTGTTCCTGAATGACAGGAAGTTGAGCCAGCATCTACTGGGTGTGTCCAAGGCGAATGTCCTCTTAGCGTAATCGTGCGCGCATGTTACGCCAGCGCAAAATCGGCGTCAACACGCAACGGAACGCGAAAGCGCAAATCAGGCGCCTTAACGTATAAAGGTAGCAGAATATTACAAAATAATGATATTTTTCTTAAAGTTACACTTCCTCGAGCCGGGCGTAAGCCGCGACCAGCCATTTGATCCCCTGACCCTGAAAAGCCACCTGCAGCCGGCTGTGCTCGCCGCTGCCTTCGAGGTTGACGATGGTGCCTTCGCCAAACTTCGGATGCCGTACGCGCTGGCCTAATTTGTAGCCGGTATCGCTCTCGGCAATCGGCGCGCCCAGTCGCTGATGGTTTACCGGGCGGCTCACCGTAGCCCGCAGACGCACTTCTTCTACGCACTCCTGCGGCAGTTCTCCAATAAAGCGCGACGGCCGATGGTAAACCTCTTTGCCGTACAGACGGCGGGTTTCCGCGTAGGTCAGCGTCAGCTTCTGCATGGCGCGCGTCACGCCAACGTAGGCCAGACGACGCTCTTCTTCCAGGCGGCCGCCTTCATCAAGGGCCATCTGGCTCGGGAACATCCCCTCCTCGACGCCGACGATGAACACCTGCGGGAACTCCAGCCCTTTCGCCGAGTGCAGGGTCATCAGCTGAACCGCGTCCTGCCAGGTATCCGCCTGTCCCTCGCCCGCTTCCAGCGCGGCGTGGGAGAGGAACGCCTGCAGCGGCATCAGATCTTCATCTTCTTCGTTGTAGCTAAACTGGCGCGTCGCCGTCACCAGCTCCTCTAAGTTTTCAATACGGGTCTGACCCTTCTCGCCTTTCTCCTGCTCGTACATCGCGCGCAGCCCGGAGTCTTTAATCACCCGATCGGTCTGGACGTGCAGCGGCATATCGGTGGTCTCCTGCGCCAGCGCGTCAATCAGCTCCATAAAGCGCTGCAGGGCGCTGGCGGCGCGACCGGCCAGCGCTTTATCTTTCAGCAGCTCACGGCTGGCCTGCCACAGCGTCAGCTGACGATCGCGTGACGTCTGGCGCACCACGTCCAGCGTGCGGTCGCCGATGCCGCGGGTCGGCGTATTGACTACGCGCTCAAACGCCGCATCGTCGTTACGGTTGGCGATCAGACGCAGGTACGAGAGCGCGTCTTTGATTTCCTGGCGTTCGAAGAAGCGCATGCCGCCATAGATGCGGTACGGCATACTGGCCTGCAGAAGCGCCTCTTCCAGCACGCGCGACTGGGCGTTGCTGCGATAGAGGATGGCGCACTGCTCCAGCGCCCCGCCGTTCTCCTGCCAGGTTTTTATCCGGTTCACTACGAAGCGTGCTTCGTCAAGATCGTTGAAAGCGCAGTACAGCGAGATCGGCTCGCCGTCGGCGCCGTCGGTCCATAGCTTCTTGCCCAGGCGACCGTTGTTGTTTTCAATCAGGGCGTTGGCGGCGCTGAGGATGTTGCTGGTCGAGCGATAGTTCTGCTCAAGGCGGATGGTTTCCGCACCGGGAAAATCGTTAAGGAAACGCTGAATGTTCTCGACCTGCGCGCCGCGCCAGCCGTAAATCGACTGATCGTCATCGCCGACGATCATCACCTTGCCGGTATCGCCCGCCAACAGGCGGATCCACGCGTACTGAATGTTGTTGGTATCCTGGAATTCGTCGACGAGGATATTGGTGAACCGCTCACGGTAGTGCTGGAGGATATGCGGCTTATTCAGCCACAGCTCGTGGGCGCGCAGCAGCAGTTCGGCGAAGTCCACCAGCCCGGCACGATCGCAGGCTTCCTGATAGGCCTGATAAACCTTCTGCCAGGTCTGCTCGACCGGGTTGCCGTAGCTCTGAATATGATGCGGGCGCAGCCCTTCATCTTTCTGGCTGTTGATGTACCACATCGCCTGACGCGGCGGCCACTGCTTCTCATCGAGGTTCATCGCCTTAATCAGACGCTTCAGCAGGCGCAGCTGGTCTTCGCTATCGAGGATTTGGAAATCCTGCGGCAGGTTGGCGTCCAGATGGTGCGCGCGCAGCAGGCGGTGGGCCAGGCCGTGGAAGGTGCCCACCCACATGCCGCCCTGGGTGGTGCCCATCAGCTGGCCGATACGGTGGCGCATCTCTGCCGCCGCTTTGTTGGTAAAGGTCACCGCCATAATAGAATACGGCGAGCAGTTCTCCACGCTCAGCAGCCAGGCGATACGGTGCACCAGAACGCGCGTCTTACCACTGCCCGCCCCTGCCAGAACCAGCATGTTGGTGCGCGAGGCCGCTACGGCTTCACGCTGTTTGTCATTAAGGCTGTCGAGCAGGTAAGAAACGTCCATTGGCACCGCCGGAAGAGAAGGGGTTCCACGAACCCCTGTTAATATATACAGAGTAACTGGTGATTATATCAGCGAGGTCAGAGATGCCAACCGTGAAATTTCAATATGCGGCAGCAGGCGGCTGTCCGCGGTGTGCATCAGGTCCGCGCCTTGCGGTTTGATCCAGCAGGCCTGCATGCCACAGCGCAGCGATCCGGCGACGTCAGTGGTCAGGTCATCGCCGACGTGCAGAATATGCCCGAGCGGTAAGTTCAGGCGCTCCGCCGCCAGATGGTACATGTCGGCAAACGGCTTGGAGCGGCCATCCGGCCCGGCGCGCAGCACAAAGCGGAAATAGTCGCTCAGGCCGAACAACTCTGGTCGGGCGTTGCCGTTGGTAATCGCCACCAGCGGCCACTTCTCCGCCAGCTTCGCCAGCGTATCGTGGGTCTCCTGCGGGACATCGACGCGGCTGCGCCACTGGGCGAAGTGTTCCATCGCCGCATCGGCCCCCGCTTTCGCCTCGTCGGCGGAGAGTCCGGCGTTACGCATGCCTAACTCCAGCGCACGGTGGCGCCAGACGGTCACGTCGTGATAGATCTCAGGCTCGGATGCCAACAGCGTCTGGCGCAGCTGATTAAGCTCATGGGCGTCGAACTGGCTGAGCGACGGATGGTAGCTGCGTACAAAAGCCAGCGACTCGTGCATCGTCCGGTCAATGACCGGGCGGTTATCATAAAGGGTATCGTCCAGGTCAAACGTCAGCGCGGAAATCTGGCCCAGAGGTCGGTAAAAACGCATTATTTCCCCCGTTTTGCGCGCGGATGCGCGGCATCGTACACCGAGGCAAGGTGTTGAAAGTCGAGATGGGTATAGATTTGGGTGGTGGAGAGGTTAGCATGACCCAACAGCTCCTGCACACCGCGCAGATCGCCGCTGGACTCCAGCATATGGGTGGCAAAGGAGTGGCGAAGCTTGTGCGGATGCACATGGCTGTTCAGCCCCTGCTTAATGCCCCACTCGGCGAACCGCTTCTGTACGTTGCGCGCCGAAATGCGCTTGCCCAGTTTCGACAAAAACAGCGCGTCGTCGTCAGTACCGAACAGGCCGCGTAAATCCAGCCAGTGCTCAATCCACATCACGGCGTTGCGACCGATCGGCAAGCGGCGCTCTTTGCTGCCTTTGCCCATCACCCAGACCTCGCCGCTTTCGAGATCGAGATGTTTGATATCAAGGTTGACCAGCTCGGACAAACGCAGCCCCGCGCCGTACATCACCTCCAGCATCGCCCGGTCGCGCACCGCCAGCGGATCGTTGAGATCAATATCCAGCAGCCGATTGACGTCATCGACATCGATATTTTTTGGCAGGTGACGGGGAATTTTCGGCGCGGCAATCCCTTTCGCCGGATTGGCGCTGAGCTCGCCCTGGCCGACCAGCCAGTCGAAGAAACTGCGCAGCGCCGACAGGCGAAGCGCCAGGCTTGCCGGGCCTAATCCCGCGCGGCGACTGCGCACCGCAAAACTTCGCACCTGAGCGGCATCGCACTGCGACCAGCTTTTCAGACCCGCCTCATCCGCCAGGGCAATCAGCGCGTCCAGCTGTCGCTGGTAATTCAGTAACGTGATCGGGCTGAGCTGGCGTTCAACGCCAAGGTGGCGCAGAAAGCGGGCGACGGCGGAGAAGAGAGGAGAATCGGTCATGCGCGTTCAATCCAGCGCTCCAGCAGGCCGGGCAGCATCTGGGCGATCTCCTGCAGCAGCTGCGTCCCCTGTCCTGGCTGATAATGCTGCGCATCGCGGCTGCTAAAGAGCATCACGCCAGGGGCATTATCGCCGCCCAGCAGCGACATCGCCACTGACCCAATGGCTTTCGCCTCCGGCAATACCACCAGCAGCTCCGGACCGTTCAACGGCCCAAGGTAGTGGCGCGCCTGGCCCAGACGCTGAATACGGATCGGCTCAAACGCCTGCCGGCTTAACGCCAGGTGGGTAAACTTCGAAGGCGCGCCCAGGCGCCAGCTGTCAGGGAACAGGCGCACCGTGGCGCCCGCCAGCCCCAGCTCGCGCGCCCAGCGGTGAAGGCGGTTAAGCATATCGTCGAGGCTCTCCGCCGCCGCCAGCCGCGTTTGCAGCTGCAGCAGGCGCTGGAACAGGCTTTCATTGGCTACCGCCTGCTCCATCAGCAGCGACATATTCTCTTCCAGCACATGGATATGGTTACGCGCCCGCATCATGTGCCACTCCACCAGCGAAATCGTACCGCGCACCGGATGCGGGACGCGGAGATGTTCGACCTGGGCGGCATTACGAATAAAAAATTCAGGATTTTGCAACAGATAGTCCACCACTGCACGATCGTTCAATGCGCTGGCGACCTCCTGCTGTTCTTCCCCGATTGGTTTCATAAATGAATAAATCCATCATAGACATGGGCCGCCGGGCCGGTCATAAACAGCGGCTGGCCCGGGCCTTTCCAGGCGATATCAAGACGACCGCCGGGTAATTCCACACGTGCCGTTTCAGCGAGCAACCCCTGCTGGATCCCCACCGCCACCGCGGCGCAAGCGCCGCTGCCACAGGCCTGGGTTTCCCCCGCGCCGCGTTCGTAGACGCGCAGACGAATATGGGACCGGCCGACCACCTGCATAAAACCGATATTCGCGCGCTCCGGAAAACGCTCATGGCTTTCCATCACCGGGCCGAGGGTTTCCACCGCCGCCGTATCCACATCATCCACCTGGATAACGCAGTGCGGGTTCCCCATGGACACCACGCCGCACAATACTGTCTGCTCGGCGGCACGCATGATATAGGTCTTTTCCGCTTTGTTGGCGCGGAACGGCACCTGGGAGGGCTCGAAGTTGGGCTCGCCCATATTCACCCGCACCAGATCGTCTTCCGTTACGCTTAATACCATACGGCCGTTGGCCGTACTCACGCGGATATCACGTTTATTGGTCAGGCCTTTCAGCCGGACGAAACGCGCGAAACAGCGCGCGCCGTTGCCGCACTGCGACACTTCGCTACCGTCGGCATTAAAGATCCGGTAATGGAAATCCAGATCCGGATCGTAGGGCGGCTCCACCACCAACAGCTGATCGAACCCGACGCCAAGGTGGCGATCCGCCAGGCGGCGAATCAGCTCCGGCGAGAAAAAAACATTCTGCGTTACCGCGTCAACGACCATAAAATCGTTGCCAAGGCCATGCATTTTAGAGAACTGCATCATCTACTCCAGTTGCGCGGAACAGAACGTTATCGTTAGTAATTGACCTGGCTCGGACCACCGGTATCGCCACGATCGTTACGATCCGGCGTTGCGCTCTGAATGCCAGGGTTAACCGGTTTGGTCGGCGGCGGCGCGGTTTTGTCCGCCGGTGGGAAATAGAGAGGCCCTTTCAGACCGCAGCCGGTCAGGCTGAAGATCGCAAACAAAACGGCAAGCGTAGGAAAAACGTTTTTCATTGATAGTTGCCCGTGATTCATTCTTTCTGCTTTCTATCATCGCAGGAGAAGACGTAAAAGCAAGCCTTTAGCATCCGACTGCGCGCGCTTTTGTTTCGCGCTATACTGCGACCCATCTTCAAAAATCAAAAAAGCAGAATCAAATTATGAACGACAGTGAATTCCATCGCCTGGCCGATAGCCTGTGGATGACCATCGAAGAACGTCTGGACGACTGGGACGGCGATAGCGACATCGACTGCGAAATCAACGGCGGCGTGCTGACCATCAGCTTTGAAAACGGCAGCAAAATCATTATTAACCGTCAGGAGCCGCTGCACCAGGTGTGGCTGGCCACCAAACAGGGCGGCTACCATTTCGATCTCAAAGGCGACGAGTGGATCTGCGATCGCAGCGGTGAAACCTTCTGGGATCTGCTGGAGCAGGCGGCGAGCCAGCAGGCCGGTGAGACGGTGAGATTCCGTTAATGACGTGTTTCCCGGATGACGGCGCATTGCGCCTTTTCCGGGCCAAATCTACGAGTAGCGCTGCTGCAGCACCGGCGAGGCGGTAACATCCTGGCTGGTGGGTATCGCGGCGGCAATCGCCTGGGTGCGGAAAGGGATCACCTGGGTGCGCCCGTCCACCTCGACAATCTGATAGAACTGCGGCAGGTTGAAGTTGATAAAACTGGAGCCGTAGGTAAAACGATCGTGCGATGACGAATAGAAGCGGCTGACGTCGCGCACCAGCTCCTCTTTGCTGCCCTCGCAGTGGTGATAGACCTCAGCGCGGTTGCTCTCATCGAGAATATAGATGTTAAAGCCGCTGTCGTTGTTATCCGCGTCTTCAAAGAAGAACTGGATAATCCCTTCGCTGGCGAATCCGTCCACTACCGCCGGCAGCTTAACGTGATTGGTTTCCACCTGCACCGACAGGCCATGGAGCTTGTTGTGCGAGATAGCGCCGTAGAACTCAATGGCGTTTTCCAGCTTCTGCACCGAAACGTTAAGACGCTCGAAGAACAGTCCCCAGGTCTGGCCGGAGACGCGCAGCGCTTTAAAGCGCCCGGTATCCTGACGGGTACTGGAGAGACGCAGTTCGATGCACTCGGAGATCATCTGCTGTACGCGGGTGCGGATCAGGCCGCGCAGATGCTGGCTATAGCAGAAAACCTCCACGCTATCCGGCGGCGCGGCATCCTGATGCATTTTACCAAGGATCGTTTTCAGCGCTTCAATCATCGCCTGCTCGCCGTTGAAATGCAGCGTACGCACTTCATTCCACGAGTTGCGATACAGCAGATCAACGCTGCCGATCAGGCATTTTTGCTCTTCGCCGAAGCTGAAAACATCGAGCTTACGGAAATCGAAGTGCACCACCTGATTGCGGAAGGCCGCCGTCGGGTCATATTCGAGGTTAACGATAATCGCCAGGTGGCGAATTTCGCACGGGCTGTATAGCGCTTTTGGCGTGGGCGCCGGCAGGCGCAGCGGGAAGTGGTGCGACACATCGGCCACCATCTCCTGCAGCTTCGCCAGATCGACGATGCCGTTGCCCTTAATAAACAGGCGGGTGCGTGAGGTCAGCAGGCCGTTAAACCAGGCCCAGGCCACCAGCTTATTAAGATAACGGTTATATTCCAGCGGCTGATGGCTGATGATCGATTCCATATCCGGCGCGCGGTTATACAGATACCAACCGGTACGGTTGGCGCGACCCGGCGGCACGTGGATAAAGGTCAGATTCGGTTCCGAGAGATCCGGCGAAATTTGCGGGTTCACCAGCGTCACTTTGCCCGGCAGCGCTTCAAAGGCTGCATACAGCTTACGCGTCAGCACGCCGATATCCTGCGGGCTGGCGGAGACGCTGAGGTTATTGCGCCGTGCGAAGCGGATCAGATTACGATAGCTCTGCATCATCGCATCGAGCAGTTCGTTGTGCGCCTTGCGCACTTCATCAATTTTCCAGTTCGCCCGGTTGTCGAGCATCATCAGACGCTTTTCATCCCAGCCCCACGCGTTGACCAGCTGGCTGACGACTTCGCGACGCCAGCCGACGCAGGCGCGCTCGCGGCTGAGTTTTTCGCACACTTTCAGGTAGAAGCAGCGGCGCACCAGGTCGAGACGAGTTTCATCTTCAATGGCCTGCAGGTAGGTGGTCACGCGCTCCAGCATCATGCAGTAGGGGTCGAGTCCGAAGGAGACGATCTCGCCGTCGTGCAGGCGCTGTTTGATATCTTTCGCCAGCAGGCGGTTGTTGGGGTATTCCCAGGAGTAGGCTTCCAGCAGCAGCGTTTTCAGCACCGCTTTATAGGGCGAGTCGATACTCTTATACAGCTGCCACAGGCTGGCGCCGAAGTACTCTTCCGCCGACAGTGAACTAAGGCCGCCGAGATCGAGCCACTCGTTTGGCGTCAGCACGCCCTGGGCATACAGCCCCATGACGTAATCGTCGTAATGCTCTTCTTCATCGCACGGCACCATATTCCACAGAATACGCTTGCCGGCGAGACGCACCGCGGTGCGGTAGAACTCATCGAGCAGTAAAATATGCTGGGTCGAACCGCAGTCTTCGCCGCCGAGACTGCCGCTTTCGTTATGGCGGAAGCGGTTTTCGTCGATCAGGAAGAAGCTGACTTCCACGCCGAGCGAGGCCGCCCAGCTCTCAAGCAGGCTGCATTTTCGCTGCAGCAGCTGGCGCTCTTCGCTATCCAGCCAGGCCTGGTGACATACCCAGATATCAAGATCGGAAGAACAGCTCTGGCCGACGGAGGAGGTACTGCCCATCGAGTAGACGCCGGTGATCGGCAGCTCGCCTTTTGGCGGCTCCTGGGTCTGCATGCCGCGATGCAGTTCCAGTTCTTCAAGATAGTGGCGTTGGGTTTCATCAGGCGTGTAGAGGCAAATGCCACGGGGAACGTTACCGTCAAGGTAACCCGGCATCAGCGGGTGATGATAATGTAATAACGTTGGCAGTAGACTGTAAACCTGCTGGAAAGCGGGTCCCATGGCAGCAAGCGCGCGATCCACGCGCAATTGGTTGATGGCATCCAGTCTCTGTTTCAGTGTCTCAATATAGAGGTACAAGACATATCGCCTGATGTTCAAAAACCCGAGGTACAATAGTACGGAGGATTTCAGTATTTCAACAAAAACCGTCACCATTCGTCGTCGGTGTGGTTGTGATGAGCAGCGGACGGACAAATGGTTTAAAACGTGATCAATTTAACACCTTGCTCATTGACCGTAAAGAAAGATGCGCTACATACAAGTGTAGCACCGTTTATTACCTGTAAATTCCTCACTACGCCTCCGGCAACCGCCACGCGCATGAAAGGTTAAAAAAGAGTGGGCCGGAGCTATCTCCCACATAAACCGTGAAAACTAACATCCGTAAGACAACAATGTTAGGATGGTTAGTGGTCGACAATGACGGTAACAAGCATGTTAGACAAAGTTTTGAAAATTGCCACACGGCAAAGCCCGCTTGCGCTATGGCAGGCGCAATATGTTAAAGCGCGCCTGGAACACGCGCATCCCGGACTGAAGGTCGAGCTGGTGCCGATGGTCACTCGCGGGGATGTCATCCTTGATACTCCGCTGGCAAAGGTGGGTGGCAAGGGCTTATTTGTGAAAGAGTTAGAGCTTGCCATGCTCGAAGGGCGCGCCGATATCGCCGTTCATTCGATGAAAGATGTGCCGGTGGAATTCCCGGAGGGTCTGGGGCTGGTGACTATCTGCGAGCGCGACGATCCGCGCGACGCGTTTGTCTCCAATCACTATGCCTCGATTGATGAACTCCCGGCCGGCAGCGTCGTTGGCACATCAAGTTTACGCCGTCAGTGCCAGCTGGCCGCCACTCGTCCGGACCTGGTGATCCGCTCTCTGCGCGGTAACGTCGGTACCCGACTGAGTAAGCTGGATAACGGCGAGTATGACGCCATCATCCTCGCCGCCGCTGGCCTGAAGCGCCTGCAGCTCGAGGCGAGAATTCGCCAGCCGCTGTCGCCGGAGCAATCCCTGCCGGCGGTCGGCCAGGGAGCGGTCGGCATCGAATGCCGTCTCGACGATGCATGGACCCAGGGGCTGCTAGCGCCTCTCAACCATACGGAAACGGCAGTGCGCGTGCGCGCCGAGCGGGCGATGAACACTCGTCTCGAAGGCGGCTGCCAGGTGCCGATTGGCAGCTATGCGGAACTCGTCAACGGCGAACTGTGGCTGCGGGCGCTGGTTGGCGCCCCGGATGGTTCGCAGATGGTACGCGGCGAACGGCGCGGGCCAGCAGAGCAGGCCGAAGCGCTCGGCATCTCGCTGGCGGAAGAGCTCCTGGATAACGGCGCGCGCGACATTCTCGCGGCAGTTTATGATGGAGAAGCCCCACGATGAGCATCCTGGTCACTCGTCCATTACCGCAAGGAGAAGCGCTGGTCAGCCGTCTGCGGGCCATGGGACGCGTGGCCTGGGGCTTTCCGCTGATAGAATTTACGCCTGGCCGGGAGCTTCCCGCGCTGGGCGACGCGCTTGCCCGCCTCGGGCCTGACGATCTGCTGTTTGCGCTGTCCCAGCATGCGGTGGAGTTCGCCCATGCCCGCCTGCAGCAACAGGGGCTGCCCTGGCCCACTTCCCCACGCTATTTTGCCATTGGCCGCACGACGGCGCTGGCCCTGCATACGGTCAGCGGGCAGCATATCCATTACCCGTTAGATCGGGAAATTAGCGAAGTCTTGCTACAATTACCTGAATTACAAAACATTGCCGGGAAAAATGCGCTGATCTTACGCGGCAATGGCGGGCGGGAACTCTTAGGCGCGACGCTGACCGAGCGCGGCGCCAGGGTCACATTTTGTGAATGTTATCAACGTAGTGCAAAGCATTACGATGGCGCAGAAGAAGCGATGCGCTGGCAATCTCGCGGGGTCACCACGCTGGTGGTCACCAGCGGCGAGATGCTGCAGCAGCTATGGTCGTTAATACCGCAATGGTATCGCGAACGGTGGCTCCTGCACTGCCGCGTTGTCGTTGTCAGCGAACGTCTGGCCCTTCAGGCCCGGGAGCTGGGCTGGCAGGAGATTCAGGTTGCCGATAGCGCCGACAACGATGCGCTGCTACGCGCATTACAATAACTCTCAACATTGGAAGCCATAATGACGGAACAACAAAATCAATCCGCCGTGGTTGAAGAGACCAGGGAGGCCGTGGAGACCACACCACAGCCAGAGAACACTGATAAGAAGAAGGCTGGCAACAAAACCAGCCTGGCGCTCAGCGCGATCGCTATCGCCATTGCGATAGCCGCCGGTATCGGTCTGTATGGCCTGAACAAACAGCAGGCCTCGCGTCAAAACGAAACCACCTCTGAATTATCAAGCCAGGTCGCGGCGCTGCAAAAAGCGCAGGAGAGCCAAAAAAGCGAACTGGAAGGCATTATCAAACAGCAGGCCGACCAGCTAAACGAAGCCAAACGCCAGCAGGAGACGCTGGCCAAACAGCTGGACGAAGTCCAGCAAAAAGTGGCAGTCATTTCCGGTAGCGACGCCAAAACCTGGCTGCTGGCCCAGGCCGACTTCCTCGTCAAGCTGGCGGGACGTAAGCTGTGGAGCGATCAGGATGTCACCACCGCCGCCGCGCTGCTGAAAAGCGCCGACGCCAGTCTCGCCGACATGAATGACCCGAGCCTGATCGGCGCCCGCCGGGCGATTACCGACGACATCGCCACTCTCTCCGCGGTGAACCAGGTGGACTACGACGGCATGATCCTCAAGGTTAATCAGCTGGCGAACCAAATCGATAACCTGCGGCTGGCGGATAATAACGATGACGATTCGCCGATGGATTCTGATAGCGATGAGCTCTCCAGCTCCATCAGCGAATGGCGCATCAATCTGCAGAAAAGCTGGCAGAATTTTATGGACAGCTTTATCACCGTGCGCCGCCGCGATGAAACGGCGGTCCCGCTGCTGGCGCCGAATCAGGATATCTATCTGCGGGAAAATATTCGCTCTCGCCTGCTGGTCGCCGCGCAGGCGGTGCCGCGTCATCAGGAAGAGACCTGGAAACAGTCGCTGGATAACGTCTCGACCTGGGTACGCGCCTATTACGATACCGATGACGCCACCACTAAAGCCTTCCTTGAAGAGGTGGATAAACTCAGTCAGCAAAGCATTACCATGACGGTGCCGGAGACGCTGCAGAGCCAGGCGTTGCTGGAAAAACTGATGCAGACCCGGGTGCGTAATCTGATGGCGCAGCCTGCCGTTTCCGCGGGCGGCGCGCCCGCACCTGCACCGTCTGCACCTGCTGCACCGGCCGCCCCCGCTGCGCCGCAAGGAGAGTAACGCATGCTGAAAATTCTTTTACTCTTCGCACTGTTGATCGCCGGGATCGTGCTTGGCCCGATGATCGCCGGCCATCAGGGCTACGTCCTGATCCAGACTGATAACTACAATATCGAGACCAGCGTGACCGGGCTGGTGATTATCCTGATCCTCGCCATGGTGGTGCTGTTCGCCATTGAATGGCTGCTGCGCCGCATTTTCCGCACCGGGGCGCATACGCGCGGCTGGTTTGTCGGCCGTAAACGCCGTCGCGCGCGTAAGCAAACCGAGCAGGCGCTGCTTAAGCTGGCGGAAGGTGATTACCAGCAGGTTGAGAAGCTGATGGCGAAAAACGCCGATCACGCCGAACAGCCGGTGGTGAACTATCTGCTGGCGGCGGAAGCGGCCCAGCAGCGCGGCGATGAAGCGCGGGCTAACCAGCATCTGGAGCGCGCCACAGAACTGGCGGGCGATGATCTGATCCCGGTGGAAATCACCCGCGTTCGCCTGCAGCTGGCGCGCAATGAAAATCACGCCGCGCGCCATGGCATCGATAAGCTGCTGGAGATCACCCCGCGTCATCCGGAAGTGCTACGCCTCGCCGAACAGGCTTATACCCGCACCGGCGCCTGGCAGTCGCTGCTGGATATCATTCCGTCGATGGCGAAAGCTAACGTCGGCGATGAAGAGCACCGCGCCGCGCTGGAACAGCTGGCGTGGGTTGGCCTGATGGACAAAGCGCTGGCCGATGGCGGCAGCGAGGGGCTGCGTGAATGGTGGCGCAACCAGAGCCGTAAAACGCGGGCGCTGGTGCCGCTGCAGGTGGCGATGGCAGAGCGCCTCATCGAGAGCGACGATCACGATACCGCGCAGCAAATTATCATTGATGGTCTGAAGAAACAGTATGACGACCGTCTGGTGATGCCGATCCCGCGCCTGAAGACCAATAACCCGGAACAGCTGGAGAAAGTACTGCGCCAACAGATCAAAGCCGTTGGCGACCGTCCGCTGCTGTGGAGCACCCTGGGCCAGTCGCTGATGCGGCACGGTGAATGGCAGGAGGCCAGCATCGCCTTCCGCGCCGCGCTTAAGCAGCGTCCGGATGCCTTTGATTACGCCTGGCTGGCCGATGCCCTGGATCGCCTGCATCAGCCGGAGGAAGCGGCCACCATGCGCCGCGATGGCCTGCTGCTGACGCTGCAGAATAACCCTCAGCAATAACCTGGTCTGGCTATCGCCTCCTGCGGGGCGATAGCGCTTCTCCCCCGCCTTCGCGTTGACGATCCTCTGAAAGAAAAAAACGCCTGCGCTGAAATCAGGGCAGGCGTTAAAACAGGTCTGTTTGACAACAAATTGGGTGCTTCACTCAACGTAATGTCCATGGTGTTTGATGAGGCATAAATGCGACATCTGTCAGTGGACGATAAGCACCGTAAGAACGGCTCTGCATCATTCCGGAGTTTATGAGGCACGAAGGCGAACATAAGAGATGGAATGAGCATCTACCCGGTTATTATCGCACAGGATCCGGGGAAATTGCATCTACCACAGTGATGAATTGAGAGTTTTCCTGACGCGTATTCTTAAGCAAAGAGAAGATTTTTTATCAGCAAGATCAGGGGAATAAGTCATGGCAGGAAATAACAGAAAACAAAAAACCCCGCCGAAGCGGGGTTCAAAATTGGTCGGCGAGAGAGGATTCGAACCTCCGACCCACTGGTCCCAAACCAGTTGCGCTACCAAGCTGCGCTACTCGCCGAAATACTGCTTTTTGAATTTTTAGTTCAATTCGTTAAAGTCGTGGTGCGAGGGGGGGGACTTGAACCCCCACGTCCGTAAGAACACTAACACCTGAAGCTAGCGCGTCTACCAATTCCGCCACCTTCGCAAATTCACAACTCTATCAAATAATGGGGTGGCTAATGGGATTCGAACCCACGACAACTGGAATCACAATCCAGGGCTCTACCAACTGAGCTATAGCCACCACTGCAAACCTTTTACGCGGTATTAAAACCACCGCAGCTCCAGCACCGGGTTAATGGTGCGCCCGACAGGATTCGAACCTGAGACCTCTGCCTCCGGAGGGCAGCGCTCTATCCAGCTGAGCTACGGGCGCTTAGCGCCGTTGCGGGGTCGGATAATACGGACTTCCTCCCCCGCTGTCTAGTGCCTTTTTAAAGAAAATTATCGTTTGCTCATGCTTTGTTCGTTTTGACGCTTATTCAGCCGGATTATTGATTTGTCCCTGTCTTCCGAGGCCAAACACCTTATAAATCAGGGTAACGGCAGCAAGGAAAATAATACCGACAAAGAGCGACATCCGGGTTTCATCATTCAGCCCCATCCCGACAAGCACGCAGATCAGGAAAGCCATGGTGAAATAGTTGGCCCACGGAAACAGCAGCGAACGGAACGGATGGCTGGCTATCGCTGCCTGATGTACGCGACGGAAACGCAGCTGACTAATCAGGATCACAAACCACGGCACCATCCCCGGCAGGACGCTGGCGCTATAGACATAGACAAATACCCGCTGGGGATTAGGAATGATGTAATTCAGGCAGGAGCCTACCAGCAGGATCAGAATCGACAGCGCCACGCCGACGGCAGGAACGCCGTTGCGCGATACCTTACCGATCGCCGCCGGCAGCTGACGGTTCTTCGCCAGGGCGTACAGCATACGTCCGCAGCTGTACATCCCGCTGTTGCAGCCGGAAAGCGCCGCCGTCAGCACCACGAAGTTGATAATCCCCGCCGCGGCGGTAATACCGATTTTGGCAAACGTCAGTACGAACGGGCTGCCGTTGGAGCCGATTTGATCCCATGGGAAAATGGTGACGATAACGAAAATCGCGCCGACGTAGAAAATCAGGATCCGCCACAGCACTTTGCCCACCGCGCTGCGTAACGTGACCTGCGGATTTTTCGCTTCACCTGCGGTAATGCCGATGAGCTCCACGCCCTGATATGACGCGACCACGATACACAGCGCCGTCAGGAAGCCCTTCCAGCCGCCGGCAAAGAAACCGCCATGTTCGGTCAGGTTGCCAAAACCGATGGAGTGGCCGCCGTTGCCAAAGCCGAAGAAAATGACGCCCAGGCCCACGACGATCATCACAATAATGGTGGTCACTTTAATCATGGCGAACCAGAACTCGATTTCACCGTACAGCCGGACCGCCGCGAGGTTTGCCAGCGCCACCAGCCCCACGGCAATTAATGCCGGTATCCACTGCGCCATCTCCGGGAACCAGAACTGCACATAGACGCCGATGGCGGTAATCTCCGAGATGCCCACCGCCATCCACATAAACCAGTACGACCACGCGGTCAGGTAGCCGAAGAAGGGGCTCATATAGCGATGCGCATACACCGCGAAAGAGCCGGTGACGGGCTCAAGGAACAGCATTTCGCCCATTGAGCGCATAATGAAAAAGACGAACAGGCCAGCGATAATGTACGCCAGCAGCACGGAAGGTCCAGCCCACTTCAGCGTACTGGCCGCCCCCATAAACAACCCCACGCCAATCGTCCCACCAAGGGCGATCAGTTCAATATGCCGGGCCTCCAGTCCACGCTGGAGCTCCGCTTTTTTCTCAGTCATATATCCTCTTGTGTTTGCCGTATTCCGGGTACTCCCGGTTATTGTTATTAACTGAACTCATAGCCTTGCCGACGCGCAGGTCTCCCCCGCGCGTATAAAGTCTGCGAATGGTTAATTAATTTTGCGGAAATGGCAAATAAAGTATCAGGCGAGTGAAGAGATTACACAGAATATGTATGCAAACTCGCCTGGTTGCAGTGGAATATCAGAGCTTACCGGAATAATGCCAACGTAAATAGCGCAGTAGGCGGAACTGTCTCTTGATGCGGCTCGGCTGTAAAAGCAGACGATAGAACCATTCCAGCCCCAGATCCTGCCAGAACTTCGGCGCCCGATGCACGTGCCCGGTGAAAACATCGTAAGTGCCGCCGACGCCCATATACAGCGCGTGCGGGTACAGACGCCGACAGTCGCGCATAAAGATCTCCTGACGCGGGGACCCCATGGCGACGGTGACGATTTTCGCCCCGCTGTCGCGAATGCGTTCGAATAATGCCTGGCGCTGTTCAGGAGCAAAATAGCCGTCCTGGGTGCCGACGATATTCACCTGCCAGCGCTGGCGCAGGCTGGACGCCGTCTGCGCCAGGACTTCAGGTTTACCGCCGACCAAAAACACCGGTGTGCCTTCAGCGCCGGCGCGCTGCATTAACGCTTCCCAGAGATCGGCCCCTGCCACGCGGGACACCTGGGCTTGCGGATATTTTTTACGCAGCGAACGCACCACGCTGATGCCATCCGCATATTTAAACTCCGCCGCCTCAATCAGCGCCCGCACCTCCGGGTTATCCTCTACGGCCAGCATTTTCTCGGCATTAATCGCCACCAGCGTCCCCTCGCGGAGAACGCCGTCGGCATACAAATAATCCAGAGCGTGCTGCATATCGCGCCAGCCTATGAGCTGCAGCCCTCTTAACAGGTACAACGGCGCGGAAATGGTCCCAGTCATGTCCATCCTTCTCAGACTTGCGGTTGCGAAAGCGGTTTTACGCGCTTATGAATCAGTCCCACGCTATCCAGGAACCAGTACAGCAGTTTCGCCGCCAGCAAGCAGATACCAAAGATCACGAGGAAAAACACCACGCGGGAGCCGAACGAATCCAGGCCCTCGCGCGCCAGCACTATCATGTTGAAGATAGCGCCGAAACAGAAACTGTGCAGGATAGCCGCTTTATAGCGATTGCTCTCCCGGTTGCCCAGCTCATACAGCCAGTCGAACCATTTAATAATCAACCCGACCGCCACGGCGCCCAGCGGCACAAACCAGACGCCGCCCATCACCACCAGCGAGCCAATCAGCGTCGGCGAAATCGCCAGCCCCGAATGGTTGTTTAATACTTCCCAGGTAAAGTAGTTGGCGGTATTGAGCACCATCGTCGGGCGACCGTGCCACATCCAGCTGGGGATAAAGACGTAGAAATCGCGGATCATCGGCGCCAGACCCTGAAAATCGATCTTGTCGTAGTTTTGCAGCAGCAGCGCCAGGTTCTCCCACGGCGAGAAGGTATCGCGTGTGAGATAGAGGAAGGTATAAAACGCTTCGTCGCCGCTGACGTTCATCCCGTAGCGCTTCAGCGCCAGCCAGAACATGCCGACGATGCCCAGCACGCCCGCCGCCGCCAGCATCCACAGGCTGATCCAACCGCGAATAATGCCGATAAACAGGAAGATGGCGAAGGCGATGATGATATTGGCGCGCGTCCCGCCGACGATGGCGTAGGTCAGCAAACCAAAGGCCACCGTGCTGACGAGGAAGAAGATCCACGCCTTATAATCCTGGCGCAAGAAATAGACCACCAGCATCGCCGGAATAAAGAAGTAGAAGAAGCGCTTCAACGCCACGCCGGAGACTTCAGCAGAGAAAATCTGGCTGTAGGAGTTGAGCTTAAACAGCAGGAAACCGTTGTGGGCGAAGAAGATGCCAACGCACAGCAGCGCCAGCCCCATCAAAATGCCCCACGCCAGATGGGTTTCTACCCGGTTCATGGTAAACAGCGGCCGACGCGCAACCTCACGCGATGCCGGACGCAGCCGCGTTTTATAGGTCACGTAGTAAATCGCGTAGAAGCACACCGCGATCAGCAGCGTCTGCAGCAAAATCTCCGGCGGCGCCACGCTGACGTCAAAGCGGAACACCAGAATACTGGTCAGCGGGAAACCGAAGAAGAAAGTCAGCAGAAACAGCAACGAGAAAAAGACGTTGAAGTTGAAGCGTACCCGGCGGAACTCAAACCAGGTGGCGGTAGCGATAAACAGCGTCGACAGCAGCCAGACTACCAGCAGCCCGCTAAATTGCATTAACGTCATGCCTGCCCCTCCGCCGCTAACCGTAGCGCCCGCTGCCAGCCCGTCAGATAGTTCGGCCGGAAGAAAGCGATACCCGACTTATCCACGCTCGCCAGTTGGCGCTGCGCTTCGCGCACCACGCTGACGTCCAGCGCATCGCTGGTGAACAGCACCGGCACATGCTGCTCGGTCATATCCTGCCAGAACGGGTTTTCGCGGTTGAGCACGCAGGGAATGCCCGCCTGAATCAGCAGGCACAGGGTGCCGATCCCCTGCTGACGCGCGAACAGGAAATAGCCCAGATCGCAGCGGCGCAGCAGCGCCAGATAATCATGAAACTCCAGTTTCTCGCTGAGGATCTGCAGATGCTCACCGCTAAACAGCGCCGCCCCCGCCTCACGAACCTCATTGATATAGGCCTCGTTATTCGCCGGATAGCCCATCGGCACGATGACGTTTACCGTATCGCCAAACTGCTGATGAATAGCCTTCAGCGCGGCAATATGTTCATTGCTGCGATCCCCGGAGTTACCCACCAGAATGGTCAGCGTGTCGCCGCGCGGCGCGTTTTCGGCCAGGGTATTCAGCGCCGGATCCATACGGGTCGGGAAATAGAGCAGTTCGCCCGGGACGCGCGGATGACGGTTTGCGAACCAGCTCAGATCGCCGCGGGTGGCGAAAACGCGCCCTACCCGCCCCTGCGCCAGGCGGCGCAGCGGATAGAACAGGCGGAACTTCAGGCTGGTGGCGTTTTCGTACAGATCCGCCCCCCAGATATGCCAGTTAAACTGCGACGGGCGGATACCACCGCCCAACAGCGCCAGCCACAGGCCGGTATTGAACTGGCCGTGGAAGAAAAAGCGCTGCTGGCGGTTGGCTTTGGCTTGCGCAATCACCGCCTGCGCCAGCGACTTCTTCCCCGGATAACAGGTGATGTCCAGCGCCGGATACCCATCACGCACGCTGGCCTCATCACCGACGATCATAAATCTCCTGGCCTGCGGATCGGCGGCCAGTTCGTCGTTAAAGAACCGCAGTACGGTCTGGTTATGATGCGGGATATCTGATCCCAGTACATGTATCAGTGCTGTCATGCCCGTTTACGCCAGAGTAAAAACACGCCACTACAAAGGGCGAAATAAACAATATAAGTGGCCATATACGCCTGCGCCGCGCCAACCGCGCCGTGCGCCGGTATAAGCCAGTGTGAGAATGCGGTCAGCAGTGTGAACTGGCTGATTTCCGTCAGAATATAAAAACGCAGCGACGCTTTGGCGATCACCAGATAGCCATAGACGTAGGCGCCTACTTTTAAAACGTCGCCCACCAGCTGCCAGGCGAACAGGTCACGCATCGCGGTAAAGCGATCGGAAAACAGCAGCCAGATGGCAAAATCGCGCAGCAGCCAGACCGTCAGGCTCGCCGCCGCCACTGCCGGCAGGACGAATTTCAGCGACTTGACTATCTCGCGGGTGATATCCGTTTTGGCGCTCAGCCGCGACAGCGTCGGCAGGAGATAGACGCTGAACGAGGCGGTAATAAACTGCAGATAGGCATCAGAGATGCTGCTCACCCCCTGCCAGATACCGACCGCCTCCCAGCCATAATGCGCCGCCAGCAGATTACGCATCATCACATAAGCCACCGGCAGGGTCACTGAGGTTATCAGCGCCATCAGGGTAAATTTCGATAGCTGTCCCGCCAGACCGTTATCCCAGCGCGGACGCAGGGCGCTCAGCGGGATATTACCCCGCCGCCAGAGCATAATACCCGCCGGAACCACCACCAGCGCCGGAACTAACGCCAGCCCCAGCAGCGCGCCCTGATAGCCGCCCAACACGTAGCAAGCATAGTAAGCCGCCACGCCGATCAGGCTCCCGGCAATCAGCGAGAAGGCGTTACCCGCCGCATCGCGAAAGCCTTTCATCAGCGCCAGCAGGAAGTTCGCCCAGGCGATCCCCATCTGTACCAGCGCCACCAGCCGTACCAGATTCTGATAATGAGTATGGCCGAACAACCCCTGGCTTATCGGCGCCGCGGCCAGTAAAAACACCAGCGCCAGCAGTGTGGAAAAGCCAAGCACCATCGCCGACGAGGTGCCCACCACCTGCTTCAGGCGCGGGGGATCGTCGTGATGCTGCGCCACCAGCTTCGTGACGCCATTAAATATCCCGGCCCCGGCCAGCACGCCGAGTACGGTGACCAGTTGCCGGAAGTTACCGGCCTGGCCAACGCCCGCGGGCCCAAACGAGACGGCCAGCAGCTTGACGACCAACAGCCCGGCGCCGATTTTGACCAGCGTCGATGCCGCCGTCCACAATGAAGCTTTTGCTAACGACATATCAGGAGAAGTAGCTCAGCAGCGAGTTAATCACCGTCCGCTGGTTCACCACAGACAGATTGTAAAACAGCGGCAGGCGTACCAGGCGCTCGCTCTCCTGGGTGGTATAGCGGTCTTCACCGTGGAATTCGCCGAAGTGTTCGCCTGCCGGACAGCTGTGCAGAGGAATGTAATGGAATACCGCGAGGATCTCCGCCTCTTTCAGCCAGGCGATCAGCCTGCTGCGATCCTCGATATCGCGCAGCTTAATGTAGAACATGTGCGCGTTTTGCCCGCAGTCGGCCGGGATCGTCGGCAGTTCGATACGTCCCGCGCGGGCCAGCGGCAGCAGGGCGTCATAGTAGTTCTGCCACAGCGCCAGGCGCTGTTGGTTGATGCGCTCCGCCGCTTCCAGCTGCGCCCACAGGTAGGCGGCCTGCAGGTCGGACATCAGATAGCTGGAGCCAATGTCCCGCCAGGTATATTTATCCACCAGGCCACGAAAGAACTGGCTGCGGTTGGTGCCTTTTTCGCGAATGATCTCCGCGCGCTCCACCAGCGTGCGATCGTTGATGAGCGTCGCCCCGCCCTCACCGCCAGCGGTATAGTTTTTGGTTTCATGGAAGCTGAAGCAGCCGATATGGCCGATGGTGCCCAGCGCACGCCCCTTGTAGGTGGACATCACCCCCTGCGCGGCATCTTCCACCACGAACAGGTTGTACTTGTCGGCGATGGCCATGATGATATCCATCTCGCAAGCTACGCCGGCGTAATGCACCGGGACGATCGCCCGGGTTTTATCGGTGATAGCGGCTTCGATTAACGTTTCATCGATATTCATGGTATCGCGACGGATATCGACGAAGACGATTTTCGCCCCGCGCAGCACAAAAGCATTGGCGGTGGAGACAAAGGTATAGCTGGGCATAATCACTTCGTCGCCCGGCTGGATATCCAGCAGCAGCGCGGCCATCTCCAGCGAAGCCGTGCAGGAAGGGGTTAGCAGGGCCTTTGCCGTGCCAAAACGCTGCTCCATCCACTGCTGGCAGCGGCGCGTAAAGCCGCCGTCGCCGCACAGCTTGCCGCTGTTCATCGCAGACTGCATGTAATCAAGCTCGGTTCCAACCACCGGCGGCGCGTTAAATGGGATCATGAGGTCACCTGTATAGCCAGTAGGCGGTGCTTTCCACATTAGCACCGCTGAGAATATAACGTTTAAGCGCGGCGGTGTTGCCCATCTGGGTCGCCACCCGCAGTGTAGAAAGTCCGCGCGAAGCGGCCCAGTACCGCGCCGCCTGCATCAGCTGCGCCCCGGCGCCGCGTCCGGCCAGCAGGCCGATACGCGCCTCGGTGGCATTGAGCTGGCGCAGGGAGACAAAGGCGCGAATATCGCCCTCAGGATGGCGGTAAATCAGGCACTGATGGTCGAAGGTGCCGCGCACCGCATTTTCAATCCACTGGGCATAGAAGCGGCCGCTGGCATCGGCAGCGTACCAGGGCGCACGAAAGCGGCTCAGGGCAAAGGCCTGCGCCGCCAGCTCGCGCAGTGGCGCAATATCCGCCTCCACGGCGACGTCGGCGCCCGCATCCGCAGGGTTGCCCACCGGTAGCGCCAGATCGACCTCGCCTTCCACCAGCTGAAAACCCAGCTGCTGCAGCGCGTCGAGCCGGACGGTGTCGCTGGCGGCTACCTTCGCCTGCACCCGCGACCACCCCGCCAGCGCCTCAGGCGTCAGCAGCGGCGCACGCTCGTCAAAGTGAACGACGGCGCTGTTAACGGCAAAGAAGCGGTTCTCCCACTCCAGGGGATCAATACTGGCGCGGACGGGCACGGAGCAGATCCAGCAGATATTGGCCGTAGCCGGTTTTTTCCAGCCGCTTCGCCGCGCGTTTGACGCCGTCGTCGTCCAGCCAGCCGTTGCGCCAGCCGATCTCTTCCAGACAGGCGATTTTAAAGCCCTGACGCTTCTCGACGGTCTGCACAAACATGCTGGCCTCGATCAAGCTATCGTGGGTGCCGGTATCCAGCCACGCAAAGCCGCGTCCAAGCAGTTCGACGGTTAATGCGCCATCTTCAAGGTACATCTGGTTGATGGAGGTGATTTCCAGTTCGCCGCGCTCGGATGGCTTGACCCGTTTGGCGTACTCCGCCACCTTGCCATCGTAGAAATAGAGACCGGTGACCGCCCAGTTCGACTTCGGCTGCTTCGGCTTCTCTTCCAGCGACAGCGCGCGGAAGTTGTCATCAAACTCCACCACGCCAAAGCGTTCAGGATCCATCACCTGATAGCCAAAAATCGTCGCCCCTTCCGTGCGGGCAGCCACGTTGCGCAGCTTGGGGCTGAAGCTCTGGCCGAAGAAGATGTTGTCGCCTAACACCAGGCACGCCGGTTCACCGTTAAGAAAGGCTTCGCCGATGATAAACGCCTGGGCTAAACCATCCGGCGACGGCTGTACGGCATAGTGCAGCGCAATGCCAAACTCTGAACCATCGCCGAGCAGGCGCTGGAAATCGCGCAGATCGTCCGGCGTGGTGATGATCAGGATCTCACGGATCCCGGCCAGCATTAATACCGACAGCGGGTAGTAGATCATCGGCTTATCGTAGATCGGCAACAGCTGCTTCGACACGCCGCGGGTGATAGGATGCAGTCGCGTTCCGGACCCCCCCGCCAGAATAATACCTTTCATCATTCCCCCCAGAGATGATTAGCCTTGCAGCCCAAGACGCTCGCCCTGATAGCTACCGTCCTGAACCTGGCGCCACCATGTCTCGTTCGCCAGATACCACGCCACGGTCTTACGCATGCCGGAAGTGAAGGTCTCAGCCGGCGTCCAGCCCAGCTCACGGGCAATCTTCGAGGCATCAATGGCATAGCGCAGATCGTGGCCCGGGCGGTCGGCAACAAAGGCGATCAGGTCGCGATAGTGCGCCACGCCCTGCGGCTTATTCGGCGCCAGCGCTTCGAGCAATTCGCAAATGGTTTCCACCACCTCGATGTTTTTACGTTCGTTATGACCGCCGATATTGTAAGTCTCGCCCGGTTCGCCGCGGGTCGCCACCAGATATAGCGCCCTGGCGTGATCTTCCACGTACAGCCAGTCGCGGATCTGCTGTCCATTGCCATACACCGGCAGCGGCTTGCCCGCCAGCGCGTTGAGGATCGTCAGCGGGATCAGCTTCTCGGGGAAGTGATACGGGCCGTAGTTGTTCGAACAGTTGGTAATAAGCGTCGGCAGGCCATAGGTTCGCAGCCAGGCGCGCACCAGGTGGTCGCTGCTGGCTTTCGAGGCCGAATAGGGACTGCTTGGCGCATAGGGCGTAGTCTCGGTAAAGAAATCATCGCTGCCGTGCAGATCGCCATACACTTCATCGGTGGAGATGTGATGGAAGCGAAACGCCGATTTTTGCACCGTAGCCAGCGTATTCCACCAGCTACGGGCCGCCTCCAGCAGCGTATAGGTGCCCACGATATTGGTTTCAATAAACGCCGCCGGGCCGTCAATCGAACGATCGACATGGCTTTCCGCCGCCAGGTGCATCACTGTATCCGGTTGATACTGAACGAAAATACGATCAAGCTCGCCGCGGTCGCAAATATCCACCTGTTCAAAGGCGAAACGCGCATCCTGCGCCACCGTCGCCAGCGACATTAAATTGCCGGCGTAGGTCAGTTTATCCACCACCACCACGCGATCGGCGGTGTGCTGGATAATCTCCCGCACTACCGCCGAACCAATGAAGCCCGCGCCGCCGGTGACCAGAATGGTTCTCACCGCCACACTCCTTTGGTGTCGATGATATACGCCTGGGTGACGCTATCGCCGCTAACGGCTTTAAATTCCTGGTGATCGACCAGCATCACCAGCACATCGGCGCTGGCCAGCGCCGCATCGAGGGTCGCCAGCGTACACAGACCGTCGAGCTTCTTCGGCAGCGCGTGAATGTTGGGCTCAACCACCTGCGTCGTGCCGCTGTGCCAGCGGGCAATCTGCGCGGCAATTTCCATTGCCGGGCTTTCGCGCAGGTCGTCAATATTCGGCTTAAAGGCGAGGCCAAAACAGGCAATGGTCAGTTCGCTGGCCCGTTTGTTGGTGGCATTCAGGCAGTCCGCTACCTGCGCTTTCACCTGTTCGATAACCCATTCCGGCTTGTGGTCGTTAACCTCACGGGCCGTGCGGATTAGACGCGCCTGCTGCGGGTTCTGCGCCACGATAAACCACGGGTCGACGGCGATACAGTGGCCGCCGACGCCCGGACCCGGCTGCAGGATATTCACCCGAGGATGACGGTTCGCCAGGCGGATCAGCTCCCAGACGTTAATGCCCTGGTCAGCGCAAATCAGCGACAGCTCGTTGGCAAAAGCGATGTTGACGTCGCGGAAGCTGTTTTCCGTCAGCTTGCACATCTCAGCGGTGCGCGAGTTGGTCACCACACATTCGCCTTCAAGGAAGATTTTATACAGCTCGCTGGCGCGAGCGGAGCAGACTGGCGACATGCCCCCGATAACGCGGTCGTTTTTAATCAGCTCGACCATCACCTGACCGGGCAATACCCGCTCCGGGCAGTAGGCGATATTCACGTCCGCCGCTTCACCCACCTGCTGGGGGAAGCTAAGATCCGGGCGCATCTCCGCCAGCCACTCAGCCATCTGTTCGGTCGACCCGACCGGCGAGGTGGACTCGAGGATCACCAGCGAACCTTTCTTTAACGTTGGCGCAATGGATTTTGCCGCCGACTCGACAAACACCATATCCGGCTCGTGGCGATCTTTAAACGGCGTCGGCACGGCAATCAGGTAGGCATCCGCTGCCACCGGGGTGGTGGTGGCGCTTAAATACCCCTGCTCGACCGCGGTCTTCACCACGCTCGCCAGATCCGGCTCCACGATATGAATCTCTCCACGGTTAATGGTCTCCACGGCATGTTGATTGACATCAACGCCGACCACCCGCTTCTGCCGGGAGGCGAACGCGGCAGCGGTTGGCAGCCCGATATAGCCAAGGCCAATCACTGAAATGGTAGAAAAACTCATAGCGTTACCTGATTATTTTTAAGTGCAGACAAAATTCGACGACATGCTTCGCCATCGCCATAAGGATTATGCGCGCGGCTCATCGCCTGGTATGCGGCATCATCCTCCAGCAGACGCGTCACTTCCGCGACGATGCGCTGGCTGTCAGTGCCCACCAGACACACGGTGCCGGCGGCCACCGCTTCCGGACGTTCGGTCATATCGCGCATGACCAGCACCGGTTTCCCCAGGGAAGGCGCCTCTTCCTGAATGCCACCGGAATCGGTCAGGATGAGCCAGGCCCGATCCATCAACCAGACGAACGGCAGGTAGTCCTGCGGTTCAATCAACATCACGTTGTCGATATGGCCGAGAATACGGTTCACCGGTTCGCTGACATTAGGATTCAGGTGAACCGGATAGACAATCTGCACCTCAGGGTGGGTATGGGCTATCTCCGCCAGCGCCTGGCAGATCTGCTCAAAACCGCGGCCGAAGCTTTCCCGCCGATGGCCGGTAACCAGAATCATTTTTTTACCGTGGCTAATGAAAGGGTAGCGCTGCAGCAAGGTCTCCCGTAGCGCTTCATCGCCCAGAACCCGATCGCGCACCCAGAACAGAGCATCGATGACGGTATTACCGGTCACCGTGATGCGACTGTCGGCAATGTTCTCCCGCAGGAGATTCTGCCGCGAGGTTTCCGTAGGGGCGAAGTGGTACGTCGCCAGATGCCCGGTCAACGTACGGTTGCCCTCTTCCGGCCACGGCGAACTTAAATCGCCGGTCCGCAGCCCCGCCTCTACATGGCCCACCGGTATGCGCTGGTAAAACGCCGCCAGGCTCGCCGCCATCGTGGTGGTGGTATCGCCATGCACCAGCACCACGTCGGGTTTAAACGACTCCAGGACCGGCTTCAGCCCCTCAAGAATACGGCAGGTGATCTCGGTGAGCCCCTGCCCCGGCTTCATGATGTTGAGATCGTAGTCCGGGGTGATGGAGAATAGTTTCAACACCTGATCGAGCATCTCCCGATGCTGCGCGGTCACGCATACTTTCGCCTCAAAATGAGGATCCTTTGCCAGCGCATGGACCAGAGGAGCCATCTTGATGGCTTCCGGCCTCGTGCCAAATACAGTTAGTACTTTCACATCGATTCTCTTCGATTAGGCGATGAAGGTCATCTGCCCTTCACCACAGGCCGCAATCACAGGACACGACGACGCGATAACGCCACGCCTGCGCCGATGAGCGCACCCACAATCCCCCACATCACCATCAGAAATACACGGCGCGGGCTATCGCGTTTTACAGGTTCTTCCGGCGTTCGCAAATACCGGTAAGTCTGAAAACGCGGGTCCAACGTTGGACCGACGTTCAACGTGCTCAGCATGGCGCGATTCTGGTCGTAATCGAGGTCATATTCCGGTCCGACGGCCTGCAGGTTTTCCAGTCTGGCCTGCAGCATCGGCCTGCCCAATAAAAATAGCTCTGAATCCGGCAACTGATCGGCAGGAACATCCGTTTCGCTGCGTGAGATGTTATGCTGCTGAGCGACCTTCAGCGCTTGCTCCACGCTGTGGGTCCGGCGGTTGAAAATAGCCTCGGCCACCTCCTCCTGGCGCTTCACCTGCGCCTTCATTTGCACCGTCCGCGCCGCCCAGGCGCCTTTGAGTTCGTCGTTAAGATGGCCGGCCGCCCGCTGGCTGGCGAAAGCCACATACTGGCGCAGCAAATTATTGGCATCCTGCCCAGTCTCGGCAGTCAGTTTGACGCTGTCATTGACGCTCTTGGCCGCATCGCCGGGCATAAACTGGATATTGTTAATCAAATCATCCAGCATCGCCGCATCGGCGCGAGCATTACCCGACTGGCGCTGCTTGTAGTAGTCCGTTTGCAGCCAGAAATCACGCCGGGTGTCCCAGGAGGCCAGCTGCATGATGAACTCTTTATACGCTTCATCCATGGCGGAAGGCTGATCCACCGAGGCCAGGTCGGCTTTGATATCCAGATTGCGTAAGAACTGCTGCTGGGAATAGTACCCCCCCAACATGTTGACAGTAGGCCGATCGGTGATCGCCGTGGCGCTCCACTCCTGGCGAGCAAAGAAGGTGTACACCAACACGATAGCGGCGAAGAGAACAGCGCCGCCGACTATCCAGCCTTTTCCTGCCCATAAAGCGCGAAACAGCCCGCGAATATCCAGCTCATTCTCAACGTTCACTGCTTGTGCTCCCGGTAATGGTTGAGTCATCACATCCCCAGCTTTACTTGGTTAGTTTCGGATTATTGCCGCTGTGTCGCCGAATTCTGCGTCTGATGCGCTTAACCAGACGCGCCACTTTCCAGGCGCGCTTAATACAGTAGCCATAAAGGAAGAAGGCCACCAAAAAGAGAATTAACATCACCCATTCCGGCACAATGCGGGTATATTCCGCCGCGACGCCAACCAGCGCCAGCAGGGCAGCGGCCAGGGTAATCAGGACGAACGCCTGGCGGGAAGTAAACCCGGCGCGCATGATCAAATGATGAATATGCTGCCGGTCCGGTGAGAAAGGACTCATGCCTTTACGCAGGCGGCGATACATAATCGCCACCATATCCATCAACGGGATAGCGATAATCCACAGCGCAGTGACCGGGCTGATGGGATGCGTTTTACCTTGGGTGGTTTCCAGCAGGATCCAGATGATGGTGAAGCCAATCATGGTGCTGCCGGCGTCACCCATAAAAACTTTATAGCGGCGGCCGAGGGCGCCAAGATTAAGAAGAATATAGGGCAGAATGGCGGCGATCATCGCAAAACACCACATCGCCAGGCTGTACTGGCCATCAAACCAAAGGATGATCCCGGTCGCCGCAAAGGAGACCGATGACAGGCCGCCGAGCAGACCGTCAATCCCATCGACCATATTAAACGCATTGATGGCGGCCCAGACGGCAAACAGAGTAAGGAAGAAGCCGAAGGGCCCCAGCACCAGCTCCCACGAGCCAAAAATAAAGCCCAGACTACTCAGATGCAGATTCCCTGCCATCATCATAATCACGGCGATCGCGGCCTGAATGACCGCGCGAATTTTCACGCTGATGTCAAAGCGATCGTCCAGCGCACCAACCAGCACCAATACCCCCGCACAGGCCAGATACAGCGAGGCGTGAGGAATATAATAATCGGCGATAGCGAAGGTAAAACAGATGCCTGCATAAACTGAGATACCACCGACCAACGGAATCAACCCCTGATGCCGTTTGCGATAGTTTGGTTTATCCACTAACCCAATCTTTTTTGCCACTTTCCGCGCGACAAAAATAAAGAGGGTCGTGAATAAGAAAATACTGATTAATTCAGTAATAGCAGTGAGTAAATTCACAACGCATGTGCTCTCAGCATAGTTAATCCGGGAAGTATAGCGATGATGCCCCAACTCCAGAAGGGGAAAAGCAGAACATTACAAATTTATTGTATAGATTTTAGTCTGTTAAAGCTGTCTCCGCCTGCTGTCCGGCGCCATTATACGACAACTTTCGTCCCGCTTTCTCTGTCTCTGGATCATACAAATCCCAAAATGAAAACGCCACGCAAAGGCGTGGCGTTTCTGGCTTTTTTTACCTTACGAGCGCTTCATCATATCGAAGAAGTCATCATTCGTCTTAGTCATTGCCAGTTTATTAATGAGGAATTCCATCGCGTCGATCTCACCCATCGGATGGATAATTTTGCGCAGGATCCACATTTTCTGCAGCTCTTCCTGAGTGGTGAGCAGCTCTTCTTTACGCGTACCGGAACGGTTGTAATCGATAGCCGGGAAGACGCGTTTTTCAGCAATCTTACGAGAGAGGTGCAGCTCCATGTTACCGGTGCCTTTAAACTCTTCGTAGATAACTTCATCCATTTTGGAGCCAGTGTCGATCAGCGCCGTGGCGATGATGGTCAGGCTACCGCCCTCTTCAACGTTACGCGCTGCGCCGAAGAAACGCTTCGGACGGTGCAGGGCGTTAGCGTCCACACCACCGGTCAGCACTTTACCGGAAGCCGGGACCACGGTGTTGTAGGCGCGCGCCAGACGGGTAATGGAGTCGAGCAGGATGATAACGTCTTTCTTGTGTTCAACCAGACGTTTCGCTTTCTCGATAACCATCTCAGCAACCTGAACGTGACGGGATGCCGGTTCGTCGAAGGTGGAAGCAACGACTTCACCTTTGACCAGACGCTGCATCTCGGTCACTTCTTCCGGACGTTCGTCGATCAGCAGCACCATCAGCACGCAGTCCGGATGGTTGTAAGCGATGCTCTGCGCGATGTTCTGCAGCAGCATGGTTTTACCGGCTTTCGGCGGCGCGACGATCAGACCACGCTGGCCGCGGCCAATCGGGGAAGCCAGATCCAGTACGCGAGCGGTTAAGTCTTCGGTAGAACCGTTACCACGCTCCATACGCAGACGAGAATTCGCGTGCAGCGGCGTTAAGTTCTCGAACAGGATCTTGTTACGGGCGTTTTCCGGCTTGTCGTAGTTAACTTCGTTAACTTTCAGCAGCGCAAAGTAACGCTCACCCTCTTTCGGAGGACGAATCTTACCGGAAATGGTGTCACCAGTGCGGAGGTTGAAACGGCGGATTTGGCTGGGGGATACGTAGATGTCGTCAGGGCCGGCGAGGTAGGAGCTGTCTGCGGAGCGGAGGAATCCAAATCCATCCTGCAGTATCTCCAGTACGCCGTCGCCAAAGATATCTTCGCCACTCTTCGAATGCTGCTTGAGGATGGCAAAAATAATATCCTGCTTACGCATACGAGCCAGATTTTCCAGCCCCATATTTTCGCCGAGAGTAATCAGCTCAGAAACCGGCGTATTCTTTAATTCGGTAAGATTCATAGTGGTGTGGGTTCTTAAACTCGGGGTAAATCTCGAACTTAATGTTGTGAATGGTATGGCAGGAACTTCCATGCCTGTTAACGGCCTTCATCTCGTGTCTGTACGTTGCCTGGTCACAGGAAAGAACGCAGAACTGAAACGACTAGACGGAATGAGTGAAAAGCCCGGAATTAATAGCTTCACGCGCATTTTTTTGCGGGATGCTTCGGGTAAAACAAGATTCAAACAAGGTATGTTTAAAACGAAGTCTGTGGATTAACTTAGCACGACTCCAGCCGGGCGTCCAGAGTTCCGCAAAAAATAGGAATCTGGACGCCGGAACAGCAATTCGCTTACGCCAGGTTGGCGTCGAGGAACTCTTTCAGCTGACCCTTGGACAGGGCGCCAACTTTGGTGGCCGCCACTTCGCCGTTTTTGAACAGCAGCAGGGTTGGGATGCCGCGAATGCCGTACTTCGGCGCGGTACCCGGGTTCTGGTCGATGTTCAGCTTAGCTACGGTCAGTTTGCCCTGATACTCTTCAGCGATCTCATCCAGAATCGGGGCGATCATTTTGCACGGACCACACCACTCTGCCCAGAAATCGACGAGGGTCAGCCCGTCAGCCTTGAGTACGTCCGTGTCAAAACTGTCGTCAGTCAGGTGAATAATTTTATCGCTCATATTTAACTCCACAGGAATAAGCCTGGTGTGTTGGTGTCGTAGCCATCAACGACGCGCTGCAGCTACGTTATGCACGCTATTCTTCAGGATACCTCAATTCTCTGGTCTGCCAACTGGCGTGATCCATCATGGACCCACCTTTTGACGCCAGGGTTGCCCGAACGCGAACTGCATGCTGCAGATTTATCGCTCCCGACTCGCTTAGTGGTCTAAGCTATCCTGGATTCGTTCAGTTACCGTAGACGTACCTTGAATAATTTCGCACACCGCCAACGAAAGGTTGACGTTATTTCACCGGATACGCTTTCTTAATGCAATAGTTAGCTGATATTCTACCACACTATGAGCAAAACACATTTAACAGAACAGAAGTTTTCCGACTTCGCCCTGCACCCGGCAGTCATTGAAGCCCTTGAAAAGAAAGGGTTTCATAATTGCACACCTATTCAGGCCCTCGCCCTTCCGCTGACGCTGGAAGGCCGCGATGTCGCCGGGCAGGCGCAAACCGGTACCGGTAAAACGATGGCGTTCCTGACGTCGACGTTTCATTATCTTCTCTCTCACCCGGCTATCGCCGATCGCCAGGTAAACCAGCCGCGCGCGCTGATTATGGCGCCGACGCGTGAACTGGCGGTACAGATCCACGCGGACGCTGAACCGCTGGCGCAGGCCACCGGTCTGAAGCTGGGTCTGGCTTACGGCGGCGACGGCTACGATAAGCAGCTGAAAGTGCTGGAAAGCGGCGTCGACATTCTGATCGGCACCACCGGTCGTCTGATCGATTACGCGAAGCAAAACCACA
Organism: Klebsiella sp. GG_Kp175; assembly: GCF_040062325.1. Classification (NCBI taxonomy): domain Bacteria; kingdom Pseudomonadati; phylum Pseudomonadota; class Gammaproteobacteria; order Enterobacterales; family Enterobacteriaceae; genus Klebsiella; species Klebsiella sp. GG_Kp175. Next base: position 65,699 of record NZ_JBEAFX010000017.1, read on the forward strand.
TTAACCTCGGCGCCATACAGGTCGTCGTGCTGGACGAAGCCGATCGCATGTACGATCTCGGCTTTATTAAAGATATCCGCTGGCTGTTCCGCCGCATGCCGCCGGCCACTCAGCGTCTGAACATGCTGTTCTCCGCGACCCTTTCCTATCGCGTACGCGAACTGGCGTTCGAACAAATGAACAACGCCGAGTACGTTGAAGTCGAGCCGGAACAGAAAACGGGCCACCGTATTAAAGAAGAGCTCTTCTACCCGTCCAACGAAGAAAAAATGCGCCTGCTGCAGACGCTGCTGGAAGAAGAGTGGCCCGATCGCGCCATCGTCTTCGCCAATACCAAGCATCGTTGTGAAGATATCTGGGGCCATCTCGCCGCCGACGGCCATCGCGTAGGTCTGCTGACCGGCGACGTGGCGCAGAAAAAACGTCTGCGTATTCTCGAAGAATTTACCCGCGGCGACCTCGATATCCTGGTCGCGACTGACGTTGCCGCTCGTGGCTTGCACATTCCGGCCGTGACCCACGTCTTTAACTACGATCTACCAGACGATTGCGAAGATTACGTTCACCGCATTGGCCGTACCGGTCGCGCTGGCGCCAGCGGTCACTCCATCAGCCTCGCCTGCGAAGAGTATGCGCTGAACCTGCCGGCTATCGAAACCTATATTGGTCACTCAATTCCGGTCAGCAAGTACAACCCGGACGCGCTGATGACCGATCTGCCGAAGCCGCTGCGCCTGACCCGTGCTCGCCCAGGCAACGGCCCGCGCCGCAACGGTCCACCGCGCAATCGTCGTCGTTCAGGTTAAGAAATCTATGCTATACGCTCAATCATTCAGAATGTGCCAGGGCGCGCTTCCCCGGCAACCCGCTCAGTTACACGGATTGGGCACAAGCGCCCCGTCGACCAGGGAGCCTTCTGAACGATGAAGAGCATGAGCTCCACCTCGCTGTATGCCGCCATTGATTTGGGCTCCAACAGTTTTCATATGTTGGTGGTGCGCGAGGTGGCTGGCAGTATCCAGACGCTGAGCCGCATTAAGCGCAAAGTCCGTCTTGCCGCCGGCCTGAATAGCGACAACACGCTCTCCGCAGAAGCGATGGAGCGCGGCTGGCAGTGCTTACGCCTGTTTGCCGAACGCCTGCAGGATATTCCGCCGGCGCAAATCCGCGTCGTGGCCACCGCCACGCTGCGTCTTGCCGTCAATGCCGGCGAATTTCTGGCGAAAGCGCAGGAGATCCTCGGCAGTCCGGTACAGGTCATTAGTGGCGAAGAAGAAGCGCGTCTGATTTATCAGGGGGTCGCCCACACCACCGGCGGCGCCGATCAGCGTCTGGTGGTCGATATCGGCGGCGCCAGCACCGAACTGGTGACCGGAACCGGCGCGCAAACGACCTCGCTATTTAGCCTGTCGATGGGCTGTGTGACCTGGCTTGAACGCTATTTCGCCGATCGCAGCCTGACGAAAGAAAATTTCGATCTTGCCGAGGCGGCCGCGCGTGAGGTGCTGCTGCCCGTCGCCGATGTGCTGCGCTATCACGGATGGAAAGTGTGCGTTGGCGCCTCCGGCACCGTTCAGGCTCTGCAGGAAATTATGATGGCGCAGGGGATGGATGAGCGGATCACCCTGACCAAACTCCAGCAGCTTAAACAGCGCGCCATTCAGTGCGGACGCCTGGAAGAGCTGGAGATCGAAGGCTTAACCCTTGAGCGAGCGCTGGTGTTTCCAAGCGGGCTGGCGATCCTTATCGCTATCTTCAGCGAACTGAATATTCAGTGTATGACCCTCGCGGGCGGCGCGTTACGTGAAGGTCTGGTGTACGGCATGCTGCATCTCTCCGTTGAACAGGACATCCGCAGCCGCACTCTGCGTAATATTCAGCGTCGTTTTATGATCGACACCGAACAGGCCCAGCGCGTCGCTGGTCTCGCCAGCCACCTGCTCAGCCAGCTGGACGGCAGCTGGGAGCTGGATCCGCTAAGCCGCGACTTGCTCCTCAGCGCCTGTGCATTGCATGAAATTGGCCTGAGCGTGGATTTTAAGCGCGCGCCGCAGCACGCGGCCTATCTGGTCAATAATCTCGACCTGCCCGGCTTTACCCCGGCGCAGAAGAAGCTGATTGCGACGCTGCTGCTTAACCAGACTAACGCCATCGACCTCTCATCGCTTCATCAGCAGAATGCCGTCCCGCCGCGAGTTGCCGAACATCTTTGTCGCCTGCTGCGACTGGCGATCCTCTTTGCCAGCCGGCGGCGTGACGATTTGCTGCCCGCCATCAATCTTGTGGCCGATGATGAAAAACTGTCCCTGACGCTGCCGGAAAACTGGCTGGATAATCACCCGCTTGGGGCTGAGCTGATCGAACAGGAATGCCAGTGGCAGAGCTATGTGCACTGGGTGCTTGAGGTGAAGTAATACGCTGAACATTGCCGGGCGGCGGCTTCGCCTTACCCGGCCAGCTTATCGCTATCCTTTCTCTTTAGCTTTTGCCAGCATGGCGCGAATGTTCGCCACGTTAGCCTGTCCTTTATGCATTCGCTCTTCAGCGGTAATCACTTTGCGCGCCTGCTCCCAAATCAGATCGTCCTGGGGTAGCTCCAGCAGAAAACGGCTCGGTTCCGGGCGCACCACCTCACCATACTGCCGGCGCTCCTTACAGAGCGTAAAGGTCAGCTCTTTCTGCGCGCGGGTGATGCCCACGTAGGCTAACCGGCGCTCTTCATCGACATTATCTTCATCAATGCTGCTCTGGTGCGGGAGCAATCCCTCCTCCATGCCCACCAGGTAAACATACGGGAACTCCAGCCCTTTTGAGGCATGGAGGGTCATCAGCTGCACCTGATCCAGCTCTTCATCCGATTCGCCGCGCTCCATCATGTCGCGCAGCGTAAAGCGGGTGACCACCTGCGTCAGGGTCATCGGCTCATCGATTTCGCTGCCTTCCAGCATCTCGGTCATCCAGGTGAACAGCTGGTTGACGTTTTTCATGCGCATTTCCGCGGCTTTCGGGCTGGGCGAGGTTTCATACAACCAGGATTCGTAATCAATCCCGCGGATCAAGTCGCGCACGGCGTTGACCGGCTCGCGTTCGGCCAGTTGCTGGATCTCGCGCAGCCAGTGGGTGAAGCGGGTGAGTGATTCATAGCCGCGCCCGGTCAGCGTCTGGCTAAGACCCATATCAAAGCTGGCGGTGAACAATCCTTTGTTGCGGCCCATCGCCCACTCACCGAGCTTTTGCAGCGTCGCCGGGCCGATCTCGCGCTTCGGCGTGTTGACGATACGCAGGAAGGCGCTGTCGTCGTCCGGGTTGGTCAGCACGCGCAGATAGGCCAGCAGATCTTTAATTTCCGGGCGCGAGAAGAACGACGTGCCGCCGGAGATTTTGTACGGGATGCGGTTCTGCATCAGCATCTTTTCAAAGACCCGCGACTGGTGATTGCCGCGATAAAGGATCGCGTAGTCTTTGTAATTGGTTTTATTGATAAAGTGGTGGGCGATCAGTTCCCCGGCCACGCGCTCCGCTTCATGATCTTCATTGTTGGCGGAGAGCACTTTCAGCTCAGCGCCGTATCCCAGTTCGGAGAACAGACGCTTTTCAAAAACGTGCGGGTTGTTGGCGATCAGAATGTTAGCGGCTTTCAGAATACGCCCGGAGGAGCGATAGTTCTGCTCAAGCTTGATAACCTGCAGCGCCGGGAAGTCCTGGCTGAGCAGCACCAGGTTCTGTGGCCGCGCGCCGCGCCACGAGTAGATCGACTGGTCATCGTCGCCTACCACTGTAAAACGCGCCCGCTGGCCCACCAGCAGCTTCACCAGCTCATACTGGCTGGTGTTGGTATCCTGATACTCATCCACCAGCAGGTAGCGGATCTTATTCTGCCAGCGTTCGCGCACCTCCTCATTGCGCTGCAGCAGCAGCGTCGGCAGCAGGATCAGATCGTCAAAATCGAGGACATTGCAGGCCTTCATATGCGCATCGTACAGTCCATAGCAGTGGGCGAAGATGCGATCCCGTTCGCCTTTCGCACCCGCGGCGGCCTGCGCCGGGGTTTTCAGATCGTTTTTCCAGTTGGAGATCGTCGAGATCAACTGCTGGAGCACCACTTTGTCATCTTCGATCAACCCTTCGGTCAGCTCTTTGAGCAGCGCCACCTGGTCAGTATCGTCGAATAAGGAGAAGTTAGACTTCATGCCCAGCGCGGCGTATTCCCGCTTGATGATATCCAGCCCCAGAGTGTGGAAGGTGGAAATCATCAGCCCGCGCGCCTCTTTGCGCCCCAGCGTTTGCCCAACGCGCTCTTTCATCTCGCGCGCGGCTTTGTTGGTAAAGGTCACGGCCGCGATATGGCGCGCCTGATAGCCGCAGCCGCGGATCAGGTGGGCGATTTTATTGGTGATCACGCGGGTCTTACCGGAGCCGGCGCCCGCCAGCACCAGGCAAGGTCCGGTTACAAATTCGACGGCTTGTTGTTGGCCAGGGTTTAAACGCATGGGAGTCTTGCTCAATCTTCGAACGGGGTGGCGATTGTAGCAGAAAGCGGAGCCGAGATTTACCGACTGATGGTAAAGTGAAGAAATCGCGATTAACCCGTAGAGCAGAACCATGAAAAAGACCGCAGCAGCCCTGCATATCCTGGTCAAAGAAGAGAAACTGGCCCAGGAGATCCTTGCCAAACTGGAACGCGGCATCAGCTTCGATCATCTGGCAAAGCGCTATTCGAAATGCCCGTCCGGGCGTAACGGCGGCGATCTGGGGGAGTTTCAGCAAGGCGCGATGGTCGGCCCATTCGATCAGGCGGTCTTTAGCTGCCCACTTCTCAAGCCCTACGGTCCGGTAAAAACCAAATTTGGCTACCATATCATTAAGGTGCTTTATCGCCGCTGACGCGTGGTATATTGCGCCCCGATTTATCTCAACCTATTCAAGGCACGATCATGGCAAAAACAGCAGCAGCACTGCATATTCTTGTTAAAGAAGAGAAACTGGCTCTGGATCTTCTGGAGCAGATTAAAAACGGCGCCGACTTCGGTAAGCTGGCGAAGAAGCACTCCATTTGCCCATCAGGCAAACGCGGCGGTGATTTAGGTGAGTTCCGCCAGGGCCAGATGGTGCCGGCGTTCGATAAAGTGGTTTTCTCCTGCCCGGTGCTGGAGCCAACCGGCCCGCTGCATACCCAGTTCGGCTACCACATCATCAAAGTGCTGTACCGGAAATAATAAAAAACCCGGGGATCTTAATCTCCGGGTTTTTGCCTGATGGCGCTTCGCTTATCAGGCCTATTAAACAAATCCATTCCTCTATGGATTTCGGCTTGCCGGAAGGCGGCAAGGAAGTACATCCCCGTGAACATAGATTACTATGTGACTGGGGTGTACGTACCGTAGCCAACGCATCGGCAAGTCGAAAGACGACGAGGAATTAGCCGGCTACCGCGATACGTTTCATATCGGTCATATAACCGCGCAGTTTCTTACCAACCTGCTCAATAGCGTGGCTGCGAATGGCTTCGTTAACATCACGCAGCTGAGCGTTGTCTACCGCGCCTTCGGCAATCGCCGTACCCAGGTCGCCAGTCTGCAGGGTGGTCATGAACTCTTTCAGCAGCGGTACGCAAGCATAAGAGAACAGGTAGTTACCATATTCAGCGGTATCAGAGATAACCACGTTCATCTCGTACAGACGCTTACGGGCAATAGTATTGGCGATCAGCGGCAACTCGTGCAGAGATTCATAGTACGCGGACTCTTCGATGATGCCGGAGGCCACCATGGTTTCGAAGGCCAGCTCAACGCCCGCTTTCACCATCGCGATCATCAGAACGCCTTTATCGAAGTACTCCTGCTCGCCGATTTTACCTTCATACTGCGGCGCGGTTTCGAACGCGGTTTTACCAGTCTCTTCACGCCAGGTCAGCAGTTTCTTATCGTCGTTCGCCCAGTCCGCCATCATACCGGAGGAGAATTCGCCGGAAATGATGTCGTCCATGTGTTTCTGGAACAGCGGCGCCATAATCTCTTTCAGCTGCTCGGAGAGCGCATAAGCGCGCAGTTTCGCCGGGTTAGAGAGGCGATCCATCATCAGGGTAATGCCGCCCTGCTTCAGCGCTTCGGTGATGGTTTCCCAGCCGAACTGAATCAGTTTTTCTGCATACGCCGGGTCGGTACCTTCCGCCACCAGCTTGTCGAAGCACAGCAGAGAACCCGCCTGCAGCATGCCGCAGAGGATGGTCTGCTCGCCCATCAGGTCAGATTTCACTTCGGCAACGAAGGAAGATTCCAGCACGCCCGCACGGTGGCCGCCGGTCGCCGCTGCCCATGCTTTCGCAATGGCCATGCCTTCGCCTTTCGGGTCATTTTCCGGGTGTACCGCGATAAGCGTCGGTACGCCGAAACCGCGTTTGTACTCTTCACGCACTTCGGTACCCGGGCACTTCGGCGCCACCATCACCACGGTGATGTCTTTACGGATCTGCTCGCCCACTTCCACGATGTTGAAGCCGTGGGAGTAGCCCAGCGCCGCGCCGTCTTTCATCAGCGGCTGTACGGAGCGCACAACGTCAGAGTGCTGTTTGTCCGGGGTCAGGTTAACCACCAGGTCCGCCTGTGGGATCAGCTCTTCATAAGTGCCGACTTTAAAACCGTTTTCGGTCGCTTTACGCCAGGAGGCGCGCTTCTCGGCGATCGCTTCTTTGCGCAGCGCATAGGAGATATCCAGGCCGGAGTCACGCATGTTCAGACCCTGGTTCAGACCCTGCGCGCCGCAGCCGACGATGACCACTTTTTTACCCTGAAGGTAGCTTGCGCCATCGGCGAATTCGTCGCGCGCCATAAAGCGGCATTTGCCCAGCTGTGCCAGCTGCTGGCGCAGGTTCAGTGTATTAAAGTAGTTAGCCATGTCTGTAACTCCGTGATGTTGTGTCGTGCTTATTGTTCGGTTCGCTTTTGCGAGAATGAACTTACTATATGACAGGAATTTTATTGCGGAAATTGATATATTCACAACGTCACGTTGCATTTTATGAAATACAAAACCGGGGAGTACGCGCCGTGGATTTACGCGATCTGAAAACCTTTCTGCATCTGGCGGAAAGCCGCCATTTTGGCCGCAGCGCGCGGGCCATGCATGTCAGCCCGTCGACGCTTTCGCGCCAGATCCAGCGTCTGGAAGAGGACCTCGGCCAGCCGCTGTTCGTGCGAGATAATCGCACGGTGACCCTTACCGAAGCCGGGGAAGAGTTACGTACCTTTGCCCAACAGACTTTACTGCAGTATCAGCAGCTTCGTCACGTCATCGATCAGCAGGGCCCTTCGCTCTCCGGCGAGTTGCACATCTTCTGCTCCGTCACCGCCGCCTATAGCCATCTGCCGCCGATCCTCGACCGCTTTCGCGCCGCGCACCCCTCGGTGGAGATCAAGCTGTCGACCGGCGACGCCGCCGACGCCATGGAGAAGGTGGTCACCGGCGAAGCCGACCTGGCGATTGCCGGTAAGCCGGAGACTCTGCCAGGGTCGGTGGCGTTTTCGATGCTGGAGAACCTCGCCGTGGTGTTAATTGCCCCGGCCCTTCCCTGCCCGGTGCGCAACCAGGTGACCGTCGAGCGCCCCGACTGGTCGACAGTGCCCTTTATCATGGCCGACCAGGGGCCGGTACGTCGGCGCATCGAGCTGTGGTTTCGGCGGCATAAAATCAGCAATCCGTCGATCTACGCCACCGTCGGCGGGCACGAAGCGATGGTGTCGATGGTCGCCCTGGGATGCGGCGTGGCGCTGCTGCCGGAAGTGGTGCTGGAGAACAGTCCGGAGCCGGTACGCAACAGGGTGATGATCCTGGAGCGCAGCGATGAGCAAACGCCGTTTGAGCTGGGCGTTTGCGCACAAAAAAAGCGGCTGCATGAGCCGCTTATTGATGCTTTCTGGAAAATTCTTCCCAACCACTAACCCGCGAGGAAAAAGCGGAATGCCGGGTTATGCGTTTCGTCGTGGCACTCATAGCCCAGTTCATTAAGACGGGTTTCAAAGTCCGGCTCGTGCTCGCCCAACTCGAAGGCCGCCAGTACCCGACCATAGTCAGTGCCGTGGCTGCGGTAGTGGAACAGTGAAATATTCCAGTGGGTGCCAAGGGTATGCAGGAATTTCAGCAGCGCCCCCGGCGATTCCGGAAACTCGAAGCTGAACAGCCGCTCCTGCAGCGCTTTTGACGGCCGGCCGCCGACCATATAGCGCACATGCAGCTTAGCCATCTCATCATCAGAGAGATCCACCACGCTGTAGCCGCCGTCGTTCAGTAACTGGAGGATCTCTTTGCGCTCTTCCAGGCCACGACTCAGGCGTACCCCGACAAAAATACAGGCGTCTTTGGCATCGGCAAAGCGGTAGTTGAACTCCGTCACCGAGCGGCCCCCCAGTAGCTGGCAAAACTTCAGAAAGCTGCCCTTCTCTTCCGGGATCGTCACCGCCAGCAGCGCTTCGCGCTGTTCCCCGAGCTCGCAGCGCTCAGACACGTAGCGCAGACCGTGGAAGTTGACGTTGGCCCCGGACAGGATGTGAGCCAGTCGCTCGCCGCGAATATTGTGCTGAGCGACATATTTCTTCATCCCCGCCAGCGCCAGCGCGCCGGAAGGCTCTGCCACCGCCCGCACATCTTCGAACAGATCCTTCATCGCCGCGCAAATAGCGTCGCTGTCGACGGTGATGATGTCGTCCAGATACTCCTGGCACAGACGGAAGGTTTCATCGCCGATGCGTTTGACCGCCACGCCTTCGGCAAACAAGCCGACGCGCGGCAGGTCCACCGGATGACCGGCGTCCAGCGCCGCCTTCAGGCAGGCCGAATCTTCCGCTTCCACCGCGATCACTTTAATCTGCGGCATCAGCTGCTTGATCAGCACCGCCACGCCTGCCGCCAGGCCGCCGCCGCCCACCGGGACGAACACGCGGTCGATGTGGGCATCCTGCTGCAGCAGCTCCAGCGCCAGGGTTCCCTGACCGGCGATGACCATCGGGTGATCGAACGGCGGCACCCAGGTAAAGCCCTGCTGCTGCGCCAGCTCAATCGCCCTCGCCTTCGCTTCGTCAAAGTTGGCGCCATGCAGCAGCACTTCGCCGCCAAAGCCGCGAACGGCATCCACTTTGATGTCGGCGGTCGCTACCGGCATCACGATCAGCGCCTTAACGCCCAGCCGCGATGCGGAGAACGCCACGCCCTGGGCATGATTGCCCGCCGAGGCGGTGATCACCCCGTGGGATTTCTGTTCCGCGGTCAGGCTGGACATCATCGCGTAGGCGCCGCGCAGCTTAAAGCTGTGTACCGGTTGGCGATCTTCGCGCTTCACCAGAATAACGTTATCCAGGCGAGAAGAGAGTTTGTCCATTTTTTGCAGCGGCGTTTTCTGCACCGCTTCATACACCGGCGCGCGCAGCACTGCTCTCAGGTATTCGGCGCCCTCAGGGGCGCCGGACAGGGGTTGTGAATCCGCCATGATTAGCCACCCAGTTTCGATTTATCGCGAACCGCGCCTTTGTCGGCGCTGGTCGCCAGGCTGGCGTAGGCGCGAAGGGCAAAGGAGACTTGACGCTGGCGATTCTTCGGCGTCCACGCCTGGTCGCCACGCGCTTCCTGGGCTTCACGACGCGCCGCAATTTCCGCATCGCTCAGCTGCAGCTGGATGCTGCGGTTCGGAATATCAATCGCGATCATGTCGCCATCTTCAATGAGCGCAATGTTGCCGCCGCTCGCCGCTTCCGGTGAGACGTGACCGATAGAAAGCCCTGAGGTGCCGCCGGAGAAACGGCCATCAGTGATCAGCGCGCAGGCTTTGCCCAGCCCCATCGACTTCAGGAAGCTGGTGGGGTAAAGCATCTCCTGCATCCCCGGCCCGCCTTTCGGCCCTTCGTAGCGGATCACCACGACGTCGCCTTCAACGACTTTACCGCCGAGGATGGCCTCAACCGCATCGTCCTGGCTCTCATACACTTTCGCCGGACCGGTAAATTTCAGGATGCTGTCGTCCACGCCGGCGGTTTTCACGATACAGCCGTTTTCCGCGAAATTGCCGTACAGCACCGCCAGGCCGCCGTCCTTGCTGTAAGCGTGTTCCAGAGAACGGATACAGCCTTCGGCGCGATCGTCATCCAGCGTATCCCAGCGGCAGTCTTGCGAGAACGCCTGAGTGGTACGGATGCCCGCCGGGCCGGCGCGGAACATTTTTTTCACCGCGTCGTCCTGGGTCACCATCACATCGTACTGTTCCAGGGTCTGCGGCAGCGTCAGGCCGAGAACGTTTTTGACCTCGCGATTCAACAGCCCGGCGCGGTCCAGCTCGCCCAGAATGCCCAGCACGCCGCCGGCGCGATGCACATCTTCCATATGGTATTTCTGCGTGCTCGGCGCCACCTTACACAGCTGCGGCACTTTGCGGGAAAGCTTATCGATATCGCTCATGGTGAAGTCGATTTCAGCTTCCTGCGCCGCCGCCAGCAGGTGCAGAACGGTGTTGGTGGAACCGCCCATGGCGATATCCAGCGTCATGGCGTTCTCAAAGGCCGCCTTGCTGGCGATATTGCGCGGCAGCGCGGAAGCGTCATCCTGCTCGTAATAGCGTTTGGTCAGCTCAACGATACGTTTCCCGGCGTTAAGGAACAGCTCCTTACGATCGGCGTGGGTCGCCAGCAGAGAGCCGTTACCCGGCTGCGACAGACCCAGCGCTTCGGTCAGGCAGTTCATGGAGTTGGCGGTGAACATCCCGGAACAGGAGCCGCAGGTCGGACAGGCGGACCGTTCCACCTGATTACTCTGCTCGTCGGACACTTTCGGATCCGCCCCCTGGATCATCGCATCCACCAGGTCGAGCTTGATGATTTTATCTGACAGCTTGGTTTTCCCGGCTTCCATTGGGCCGCCGGACACAAAGATCACCGGAATGTTCAGGCGCAGGGAAGCCATCAGCATCCCCGGGGTGATTTTGTCGCAGTTGGAGATACAGACCATCGCATCCGCACAATGGGCGTTAACCATGTACTCCACCGAGTCGGCGATCAGCTCGCGGGATGGCAGTGAATAGAGCATACCCCCGTGGCCCATGGCGATCCCATCATCCACTGCGATGGTGTTGAATTCTTTGGCCACGCCACCGGCGGCTTCAATCTGCTCGGCAACCAGTTTGCCGAGGTCGCGCAGGTGCACGTGCCCAGGAACAAACTGGGTAAAGGAGTTAACGACGGCGATAATCGGTTTGCCGAAATCGTCATCGGTCATCCCGGTTGCGCGCCACAACGCGCGGGCGCCCGCCATATTGCGGCCATGTGTGGTGGTGGCGGAACGGTACTTAGGCATGCTCTTTTTACTCCCATCTGTGTTTATTAAATGGGACGGTGCGTGCCGTCCCATTTTTAATTACTTACTTACCGGATCCAACCAGCCCCATTTATCTTCTGTTTCACCGGTGAAGAGGCCAAAGAAGGCTTCCTGAATGCGTTTGGTGACCGGACCGCGACGGCCTGCGCCGACCTGGATGCCATCCACGCTGCGTACCGGGGTGATTTCCGCCGCGGTGCCGGACATGAAGACTTCATCCGCCAGGTACAGGGATTCACGGGACAATACCTGCTCGCGGACTTCAATACCGAGATCTTTCGCCAGCTTGATGATGGCGTCGCGGGTAATGCCCGGCAGCGCGGAAGAGGTAAACGGCGGAGTGAACAGCACGCCGTCCTTCACTTCAAACAGGTTTTCGCCAGCGCCTTCAGAGATATAGCCGTTAACATCGAGGGCGATACCTTCCTGGTAGCCATGGCGACGCGCTTCGCTGCCAACCAGCAGCGAGGAGAGATAGTTGCCGCCGGCTTTCGCCGCCGTCGGGATGGTGTTCGGCGCCGCGCGGTTCCAGGAAGAGACCATGGCATCGATCCCCTGCTCCAGCGCTTCTGCGCCGAGGTAGGCTCCCCACGGGAACGCCGCGATGATCACGTCAGTGTTGTAACCCGGAGGCGGGTTTACCCCCATGCCGACATCGCCAACAAACACCAGCGGGCGGATATAAGCGCTGGTCAGATTATTAGTGCGAATGACTTCGCGGCAGGCTTCCATCAGTTCGTCGACGCTCTGGGAGACCGGGAAACGATAAATTTTGGCTGAGTCATGCAGACGCTGCATATGTTCGCGATGACGGAACACCACCGGGCCTTTGTGCGAGTCGTAGCAACGGATGCCTTCGAATACCGAGGTGCCATAGTGCAGCGCATGGGACATCACATGAACTTTCGCTTCGCCCCACGGAACCATCTCGCCATTGAACCAGATGTAATCAGCTTTTTTCGTCGTCATTTTTCTTCCTTTGCGCTCAGGCGCGGATTTGTTGTGATGTGGGTTGCTGGATCTCGACGCAGGCAACGTCGACCAGTTTACTTAATTGACTAAACAGTAATTCGACGGGCCGCGGGCTGGCAACGGTCAATTCGATATTTATGTTCTGTGCGTCCGCTGCGGTTTCCATGTTCATTGCGCAGATTTGAAAACCACGGTGACGGACAACGCGCAGCACGCGCTCTAAGGTTTCCGGGTTGAAACGTGCCTGTAAAGCGACCTGATGTTGCATCATGATAATTTCTCCAGCATTTCAGAGTTACTGGCGCCGGGCGGCACCAACGGCCAGACATTCTCAAGTTCGTCGATTGAGACATGAAGCAGGTATGGCCCCTGGCTCGAAAGCATGGTGTCGAGTGCCGCTTCAACCTGGTCTTTACGGGTGATGTGTTGGCCAGGAATACCGAAGGCGCTGGCCAGCGTGAGGAAATCAGGGTTATCAGTCAGAGTGGTTTCGCTATAACGTTCCTGGAAAAACAGCTGCTGCCATTGTCGAACCATCCCTAACCGCTGGTTGTCGAGTAATACGATCTTCAGCGGTAACTGCTTGCGTTTTACGGTGCCCAGCTCCTGCACATTCATCATGAAGGAGCCGTCACCAGAGATACAGATCACCGTATCGTTAGGGCGCGCCACCTGGGCGCCAACGGCGGCCGGCAGGCCAAAGCCCATGGTGCCTAAGCCGCTGGAGGTGATGAAGTTTTCCGGGCGGGTATAGGTCATATGCTGAGCCGACCACATCTGATGCTGGCCTACGTCGGTTGTCACCACGCTGTCCGCCGGCTTGCGGTCGGAAAGCTGTTTCAGCAGCAGCGGCGCGTAGATAGCCTCACCGGGATGATCGTAACGCCAGGCGTGATCGGCACGCAGTGCGGCACTCCGCTCGCGCCAGCCATCGATCGCTAACGGCTGCTGCAGCGCTGGCAGCAAGCGGTTCAGATCGCCGGTCAGACCAATGTGCGCCTGGCGCAGCTTGTTCAGCTCCGCCGGATCGATGTCCATATGGATCACTTTGGCATGCGGCGCGAAGGTGTTGAGCTTGCCAGTCACGCGATCGTCAAAGCGCGCGCCGACAGCGATCAGCAGATCGCACTCCTGTACCGCCAGATTGGCCGCCTTGGTGCCGTGCATTCCCAGCATGCCGAGATAATACGGGTAATCGGCGTCCACCACGCCCAGCCCTTTCAGGGTGCAGGTCGCCGGCATCCGGGTCACTGCGAGGAATTCGCGCAGCGCCGGTACCGCCTGCGCCATGCCGACCCCGCCGCCAACATACAGCATCGGTTGCTGCGATTGAGCCAGCATCTGCAGAGCCTGAGCCACTTCCGCCTGCGGGAATGCCATCTCATCGGCGACCATAGAGAAATGGGGATCGAGATCGCCCTGCGCCATCTGAATATCCTTAGGGATATCAACCAGCACCGGGCCTGGACGGCCTGAGTTTGCCACCTGGAAAGCTTCAGCAATGACCCGCGGCAGCTCGTCCAGAGACTGCACGAGGAAACTGTGCTTAGTACAGGCCAGTGACAAACCGAGAACGTCTACCTCCTGGAACGCATCCGTGCCGATGAAGGGTGCGGCCACCTGGCCGGTGATAGCGACAATGGGGATGGAGTCAAGCAAAGCGTCCGCCAGGCCGGTGATCAGGTTGGTTGCGCCCGGGCCGGAAGTCGCGATACATACCCCGGTTTTACCGGTTGCTCGCGCATAACCAATGGCCGCCATGGCTGCCCCTTGCTCATGCCGGCACAGCAGGTGCTCCACGCCGCCGTCATACAGTGCATCGTAAACCGGCATAATTGCGCCACCCGGATAGCCAAAAACGGTGTCGACCCCCTGTGTCCGCAAAGCATGTACCACCCACTGCGCGCCATTCATAGTTAGTTCCCCGTCATAAATCGGGAGAAACAGAATTTTATGCTAAAAGTCATCATCTGCTCCTCGCTTAGGTTATTTCAGTTATAAAAAAACCCCCGGACCTTTCGGTGCGGGGGTCTTAGTTCGTTAAGGCTTGATTATTAAGCCTTTCCTCGTCCAAGTGCAGCCCCGCACGGTGGGATAATAATCACCACCACGCTAATCACGACCAGGCTAATCACTCGTAGAAGGGCTGTCATTTTCTGTACTTTCTGGCTTCTTGTTCGAAGGAATACCTAAAGAGGTACCACAGACATCACATAAAACACAAGATTTTTTTATATCTCTGTTGCTGAGCAGCCTAACAGTTTCAGCAAAAATAATTGTTTTATATGAAAAAATTCGAAGATGAAAAAAACTCAGTTTTCTCTCGCCTGCCGCGCTCTTTTACGCCCTCCTTCCCAACGCCGCTCTGTTTTGCGAGCGAAGTTCCAGTTTCGGCTAAATGTAACGATATGGCGCGAAAAGTATGGATTTATGGTCCTAACTTCTCACTATTGCCGATCCCGTTTTAACACAGGTCAGCCATAATCCTGCCTGGTCCAGGAGGTTTTATGTCGCTCGCCATCGTCTATACCCGCGCGGCGCTCGGTATCGAAGCGCCATTGATTACTGTCGAGGTTCATCTCAGCAACGGTCTGCCCGGCCTGACTATGGTCGGACTGCCGGAGACCACCGTGAAAGAGGCCCGTGACCGGGTTCGCAGCGCCCTGATCAACAGCGGCTACGCTTTCCCTGCGAAGAAAATAACCATTAACCTGGCACCAGCGGATCTGCCTAAAGAGGGCGGGCGATACGATCTACCTATCGCTCTCGCGCTTCTCGTTGCCTCAGAGCAGCTCAACACGACGCGACTGAATCAATATGAGTTTGTGGGCGAACTCGCCCTCACAGGTGGGTTACGCGGCGTTCCAGGGGCGATCCCCAGCGCAATGGAGGCCATCAAAGCCGGCCGGCGCATCGTCGTCTCCTCTGATAATGCGGCTGAGGTCGGCCTGATCGGCGGCAGCGATTGCCTGGTCGCCGACCATCTGCAGGAGGTGTGCGCTTTTCTCGCGGGGCAGACATCGCTTTCGCCGCCTCTCGCCGAGGCACCCTCTGTTGATGAGCGCGGCGAAGATCTGCGCGATGTTATCGGCCAGCAGCAGGGCAAGCGAGCGCTGGAGATTGTGGCCGCCGGGGGTCACAACCTGCTCCTGATCGGCCCACCCGGCACCGGGAAAACCATGCTTGCCAGCCGGCTACCCGGTCTCCTGCCGCCCTTAAGCAATCAGGAAGCACTGGAGAGCACGGCCATTCAGAGTCTGGTCAATCTGCATACCGCGAAGACCCGGTGGCGTCAGAGGCCGTTTCGCGCACCTCATCATAGCGCCTCGCTGGCAGCGATGGTGGGCGGCGGCTCGATACCGGTCCCCGGTGAGATTTCCCTGGCCCATAATGGCGTGCTGTTTCTTGATGAGCTGCCGGAGTTTGAGCGGCGTGTACTGGATGCGCTGCGCGAACCCATTGAGTCAGGCAAGATCCACATATCACGCTCGCGCGCCAAAATTGACTATCCGGCGCGCTTTCAGCTTATCGCGGCGATGAACCCAAGCCCGACAGGGCATTATCAGGGCAAACATAATCGTACATCGCCTGAGCAGACATTACGTTATCTGGGACGTCTGTCAGGCCCCTTCCTTGACCGCTTCGATCTCTCCTTAGAGATCCCGCTGCCGCCGCCAGGGATACTGAGCCAGGGCACGCAGGGCGAAGAGTCTAGCGCAACGGTCCGACAACGGGTGCTGGCGGCGCGCGAACGGCAAATGCTCAGACAAAATAAGCTCAATGCGCATCTTGAGAATCGTGAAATGAAGAGCTGCTGCCACTTACGGCGGGAGGACGCTGTCTGGCTGGAACAGACGCTAACGCAGCTGGGGCTCTCTATACGAGCCTGGCAGCGTCTGTTAAAGGTGTCGAGAACCATTGCCGATCTGGCAGAGGCTGAAGAGATTGAACGCCGTCATTTGCAGGAGGCGCTCAGCTATCGGGCGATAGACCGGATGCTAAACCATCTGCAGAAAATGATGGCGTAAAAAAAGGGCTTACGCCCTTTTTTCTTAGTCATCGCTTTCGGTGTAATCGTCAGCGCCTTCCATCTGCGGTTTGCCGCCGGAAAGAGTATGGAAACGCTTCGGCCGCTTGATGCGCGCCATATACTTAATCCATACGCGTTCTGCTTCCGTTACCGGCTCACGCTCACCACGGCACACCGAGACAAACTGTTTTTCATCATCGGTAACAGGTTCGCGTTTACCCAGTTCCAGTTCGTTAAAGGCATAACCATGACGTTCCAGCAGTTGCGCCTCTTTGATGGTGAAATCACCGTGACGGGAGAACCCGCGTGGATAATTTTTATTGTCGAAAAAACGATTAGTCGTCGTAAAGCTTTCCGCCATCCTACACGCTCCTGATTCTTTGGCCGAGCTATTTATGGCGCGGAGTATTAGTTACGCTTGACAGAGCGTCAAACAAAACATTTAAATCATCACGACAAATAATTTTGTGGAGAACGGTGTGGATACGGAATTGCTCAAGACTTTCCTGGAAGTGAGCAGAACTCGTCACTTTGGGCGAGCAGCAGAGGCGCTTTACCTGACGCAGTCAGCGGTCAGCTTTCGTATTCGTCAGCTGGAAAATCAACTTGGTGTGAACCTGTTCACCCGACATCGTAATAACATTCGCCTGACGACCGCCGGAGAAAAGCTCCTGCCCTACGCCGAAACGCTAATGAATACCTGGCAGGCTGCGCGCAAGGAGGTCGCACACTCTTCGCGACATAATGAATTCTCCATCGGGGCCAGCGCCTCGCTGTGGGAATGCATGCTTAACGACTGGCTCGGCACCCTCTACAGCGCACCTTACAATCTCCAGTTTGAAGCGCGTATCGCGCAGCGGCAGTCGCTGGTTAAACAGCTTCACGAACGCCAGTTGGATCTGCTGATCACCACCGAATCGCCGAAGATGGATGAATTAAGCAGCCAGCTGTTGGGTAATTTTACTCTTGCCCTGTATTGCACATCGCCTGCAAAAAACAGAAATGAATTGAACTACTTGCGCCTTGAATGGGGGCCCGATTTTCAGCAAAACGAAGTGGGTCTGATAGGAAGCGATGATGTTCCGCTGCTCACTACCTCTTCAGCTGAACTGATCTATCAGCAATTATCGCGTCTGAGCGGCTGCTGTTGGCTACCTGTTCGCTGGGCGAAAGAGAAGCATGGGTTACATACGGTCATGGACAGCGCTACGCTGTCCCGCCCACTCTATGCGATCTGGTTACAAAATAGCGATAAGCAGGCGCAGATCCACGAGATCCTGAAAAGCCCTATCCTGGAATAAGCGGTACTCTCCATGGACGGAGAGGAGCAAGGTATTTTGAATAGGGATATTGCAGATGGATAGTAGAGATAAAAAAAAATCCTTTGCCTGAGCAAAGGATTCTTATAAATGGCAGGGGCGGAGAGACTCGAACTCCCAACACCCGGTTTTGGAGACCGGTGCTCTACCAATTGAACTACGCCCCTAAAGCTTTCTTACCACTAAGCCTGCTATCTGAGCAGGCTTAATGTTAAATAAGTGGCGGAACGGACGGGACTCGAACCCGCGACCCCCTGCGTGACAGGCAGGT
>NZ_JBEAFX010000018.1:0-61861 GCF_040062325.1 Klebsiella sp. GG_Kp175
TGGGTGGGGGGCGTTGGGTTGTGTTGGGTTGGGTTGGGTTGGGTTGGGTTGGGTTGGGTTGAGTGATTCGGGTGAGAATAGTGTGAGAAAAAATAGAGATTACTTTGAGTAAAGTTTGGGGGGCAAGGGGGAAGGGGAGTGGCTGGCAGGTGGTGCTGGGGTTGCGGGGGTTGTGAGAGGAGAGGTGCTGATGGCAGTCGCGCTATGGAACGGCAGCAAAAGGTGACGCCGCGCAGGATAGCGCTGTTTTTTTCAACACTTAGCGCAATGCCGACACGCTGTCGCTTGCATGACCGCCGCCGACAGGTATAATCCAGAACGTTTCCGCATCCCCTTCAGTGCCGAAGTGGCGAAATCGGTAGACGCAGTTGATTCAAAATCAACCGTAGAAATACGTGCCGGTTCGAGTCCGGCCTTCGGCACCAAAAGCATGTAAATGGACCTCAACTGAGGTCTTTTTTTATGTCTAAAATCCAGTATTTATCTACCTTTCCCGCTATATTAACTCTCTCAAGGTCAACCGACATTAATGTACATCTACCAACACATGTTGGTACAGATGATGGTATTTCCGGTTCGATAATGCTTGTACCAACAGGGAGGGGATAAGCATGGCGTTAACAGATATCAAGGTCAGAACAGCCAAGCCAACGGATAAGCAATACAAACTGACCGATGGCAGCGGTATGCACCTTCTTGTCCATCCAAATGGTTCTAAGTACTGGCGTTTGCAGTACCGTTATGACGGCAAGCAAAAGATGTTGGCACTTGGGGTTTACCCTGAAATCACACTGGCGGATGCCAGAGCACGTCGTGACGAAGCGCGTAAGCTACTAGCGAATGGCGTCGATCCGGGAGACAAAAAGAAAAATGATAAGGTTGAACAGAGTAAAGCACGAACCTTTAAAGAGGTAGCGATCGAGTGGCATGGCAACAATAAAAAGTGGTCTGAAGATCACGCCCATCGTGTGCTAAAAAGTCTGGAAGATAATCTCTTTGCAGCGCTTGGTGAACGTAATATCACTGAGTTAAAAACGCGCGATTTATTAGCGCCCATTAAAGCCGTAGAGATATCCGGACGTCTTGAGGTTGCTGCTCGTCTTCAACAGCGCACTACGGCCATCATGCGTTATGCAGTACAAAGTGGGTTAATTGATTATAACCCGGCACAAGAGATGGCTGGGGCGGTTGCTTCCGGTAATCGACAACATCGTCCGGCGCTGGAATTAAAGCGCATCCCTGAGTTGCTTGAGAAAATAGATAGCTATACCGGCAGACCGCTAACCCGCTGGGCGACAGAACTCACTCTGCTTATCTTTATTCGATCCAGTGAGCTGCGTTTTGCTCGTTGGTCAGAAATCGATTTTGAAACGTCAATGTGGACCATCCCACCTGAGCGAGAGCCCATTCCTGATGTGAAACATTCTCAGCGAGGTTCAAAGATGCGTACACCGCATCTGGTGCCGCTTTCAAAGCAGGCGCTGGCGATCCTGAAGCAGATAAAGCAGTTCTGCGGCGAACATGAGCTGATCTTTATTGGCGATCATGATCCGCGTAAGCCAATGAGTGAAAACACCGTAAACAGTGCGCTCCGGGTGATGGGCTATGACACTAAAGTTGAGGTTTGCGGTCACGGCTTCCGCACAATGGCCTGTAGCTCGCTAATTGAGTCAGGACTATGGTCGAAGGATGCGGTTGAAAGGCAGATGAGCCACATGGAACGTAACTCTGTGCGGGCAGCGTATATCCATAAAGCGGAACATCTGGATGAGCGCAAGCTGATGTTGCAGTGGTGGGCTGATTTTCTGAATGCAAATCGGGAGAAAGGAATTACGCCGTTTGACTATGCGAAGATCAACCGGGGTAATGGCGATTGAGTTGAGTGCCTTTATTTCTCGGTTGATGCTTAAATTAAAGGGACCAATCAGCCAAATTAGGGCTGATTGGTCCCTTTAATTTTTTACCGTTGTTATCAGAATTCCATCCGCGAGACAAAAAAGATGTCTGCAATAATGTCTTGAATGTACATATAGTTGCGAGCATCATCGCAAATATGTGCTCATGGATTCTTCAATGCAATGACCTCTGACAAAACCCTAAAGCAAGCGATATCAAATATCACTATTTGGCGCAAAGGCGAACAGCGTGCGCCGCATAAGCCTTTATTGCTGCTGCACGTCCTCTCAGACTATCGGCAGGGTCACGATCGCCTGTTTAACTATGGTTCTGAAATCTACGAGCCCCTGTTGGATCTTCTGGAACGTTATGGACCGCAGCGCCGTGACCAGCGCCCGGACATGCCGTTTTGGCGTTTGAAGGGCGATGGCTTCTGGGAACTACAAAACGCGGAACTGTGCTCAACCAATGGTAGCCGCCAGCCGCCCCGACGTGAACTCATCGAATATAATGTCGCGGGTGGATTTGATGCCGACAATTTTGCGTTGGTGGCAAAAAATCACAGGTTAATTGATACGCTGGCGCAGCAGCTCCTGGAGGCGCATTTCCCGGCCAGTATTCAGGAAGACATCGCTGACGAGTTGGGCTTTGATATTCGCACCTCTCTCCGTCAACGCGATCCGAAGTTCCGCCGGATGGTGCTACGTGCTTACAATTATCAGTGTGCGATCTGCGGCTTCAACATGCGCCACGACAATGCGCCGATTGCTCTGGACGCTGCCCATATTAGATGGAAGCAGCATCATGGCCCTTGTGAAGTACCCAATGGCCTGGCACTGTGTGCGATTCATCATAAAGCGTTCGATCGCGGCTCGATTGGTCTAGATGAAAATATGCGTGTGGTGGTTTCAGGTGCAGTTAATGGCGGTGGGGTGGTGCAGCGATTGTTCTGGGATTTTGCAGGGAAGACGATCGCGCTGCCACCGGTTACGGGTAATCATCCGGGTGAGCAGTTTGTGGAATGGCACAGGAAAGAGGTGTTTAGAGGGGAGCATTGATCTGAGGTGGGGCAGTTATTTTGCATGTGGTATACAAACCATTCAGCCTTAATGACTAAATGGTTTGTCAGCGATAATCACGATGCTTCACGTTCTGCAAGTTCGGAGTTACTGGCATAAGGGACTTTTCCAGAAGGTACAACCTTTGCAGCCGCGATCAAATGCACATCCTGATCGTCAAAGAAAATTTGTGGCTTAAACGCCTTCAGGACTTTCAGATGTATCATCTAACGTAAACTCCAAGGGTACAGGAGGAAGTACCCCTTGTTCTTTATTCATTTCAACACAAAAAATGACCTTGCAATTGAGTGTTTGTCACTATTCTATTTACGTATCATGCTTTATTTTCTTCAATCTTTTGATATAATCGATCGTTGAAAAAAACACTTTTCGACATAAGATGGTACATCTTATTAATGCACGCACAATAAAACCACATATTTTTAGAAGGATGAATTTAACTCTATATTTCTCAGTTATGAGTCGATTCTCTACATTACCTATTTTTGTCATTACATTGGCAATTTTCCCACCAATAAAAAAAGACATAGCAATAAACCACATCCATCTATAATGAGGGGCATTTTTACTTAAGGATAAACGAGCTTGTTCTTTTAATAAAACTTGGCGGTACCTTAATAATGATGTGGTTACACACTCATTGGCGACAGCGAAACGGTCTGACATGCCTGTTTTATATTTTCCCTCTTGAATGGCATTGCAGTAAGCTGGGGGGGGTGTCTGGCACCATCGAGAAGGTGATGGCAATTGTGTTATTGTTTTGGAAAGAGATTTATTTGGGCATAGTTTTTTATTGAAGTCTTGAAATTCCTGTCTGATTTTATCTGGAGATACTTGATTGCTATAGTACTCAGGAATTCGGTAGAAGGTGTCAAGATTTTCAGGTATTACATATTCAATAACAGATGATTTTGTACTAGCAATATTTTCTAGCGTTTCTTGAATGTACGATGCCCACTGACAAGATGACATTTCGGTAAGCCCGTTATTGTCACACATGCGGCTGTAGTCTTTCACCTGAAAAAGAAGGTATTTGGCTGCATCATTAATATCCGTAATTGTTTTCTCATATGCGGTTTTACCGACAGCTACCTCTCTGTCGGATACCCAGAAAATACCGTTGCCAACTGCTGTCAGTATTAGGAAAATATCTGTCCACTGTCTGAATTTCTCTCCTGTAGCAAAAATATCACTAATGATTACTGCCAAAATCCAACCACTCAATAGCCCTATGAAGCTAAGACTTCCGAGTCCAGCTGCGTTACCCGTTGCACCTGTACCTCCTATTTCATAGGTCAATGGCAACCACTGGATAGATGGAAAAAGATGACAGAGCGATAATAGACCTGGGGCTATAAGAAGAACAAAACAAATGATGAGTCCCTTTTTTCTGGCAAGTATCCATGAGCTCAAGAAAACAAAGGGTAATAATAGAATAAAGAGCTCAAGAAAGTATCCCCCTAAGGCTACAGCAACTTTACTGGGAGACCAGTAACTGCTCAAAAGAATACCCTGTGCGTTTGTTTCTACAAAGTTGGTACTAATCACTCCCATCCCATCCAGTGTTTGTAATAAGGCGTATCCAGCGCTGTAACAAATCATTATGTAGGGATAAAAGAATAGGATCATAATTTACTCTCAATCGAATTGAATATCTATGCTCAATAGGGCTCCGGGGATATTCCGTTGTCCAGACTTTACATCTTATTCTCTGAAACTTCTCACTATGGTTCGTGGGGAGAGTCAGTAGAAGTACGTGGCGTTTGCTATCTCCTCATCTGGAGAGATAGTAAACGATTTATTTTTATTCATCACCAATCCATATTAGAAGCATCATCAAATATACGTGTCAAATATTCGACAAAATTGTTCATGTCATCCTCGGATGACATCGCATTAGCATACTTACCGTTAATCGCATAAGAAAGAATTAATGGATTTCCTGACTCAATATAAATTTTAGCGGGTAATAAATTGCCACTCCACATATTTTTTACAAATTCCTGTAATAGCTCCATAGCTTCAGGTGCAACAAAATCAATACCGTTTCCAAATTTAAAATGTTCTTTGTTTCGACGATGTGGCATCAAAAGTGGTACAGCACCAACCGAAGAATGAAATTCCAATGTTTGTCCATCTTTTCCAAATGAGCCATGAGAAACAAAATTTCTTATTTTCTGTCTAAGTATGATCAAACGATCATAAAAAACTTTCATTTCGGGAGTGTTAATATCGATAGCTAGTCTAAACTTTGTTTTCCACTCTTCTCCAATTTTATCATAAACATCAACACCTGTTTTTATTTTTCCATTTAAAATTGCTATCAAAATGAAAACATGTTCCGTCCAATTGAAAAAAGATTCTATAGCAGATATTGCATACCAAATAGCCTCTTTACGAAGATGAGCTATTTTATTATAATTTTCAAAAATATCACTAGTCCGAATGGAAAATAAATTTTTATTATCAAGAGTTAAGGTAGGGGTGTTTTGTACATGTACCTCTGGTTTGGCTTCTATTCCTATAATTTGTTTGTTAATGTTATCGTAACAATTAAAAAAATGGCAGAAGCGATCATAAAGCTCATTGCTATTATTATTAACATTCAAGTTAGAAGTTTTGGCTGCTTCATCGGCAATATAATTAAAATATTCCGTGCCTGCTTTAACTCCAGATTGTATACATTTCAAAATAGCTTTTGCTTTATCCTCATCGTTTTTATTTTTTATAAAAATGCCTAACCCCATTTTTCTATATTCTACAATAAGAGTAGTGTTTTCTATTTTTACAGGTATTGAAAAGGCCACCTTTTCCTCTGGGCCATTAAAATTAAAGTCAAGCAAGTCAACCAAAAGAAAATATACTAGGTAATAAGGAGGTAGAAAGTCTCCTGCCTCCGAGCGGATGCCCCAGAAGTATTCATCTACTCCTGCTTTTTCCATCGGTTTTATAGCATGCTCAATTCTTTTTTTTATAGTTTTTAGGTCGATCATCATTATTTTTCCATTTTATTTAGAACCAATAACAACTAAATCTGCCATCGTTGTTTTCTTTATAAATAGCGCCGTGCTGCCAAGTAGCTTAAGGCCTTCTTCATTAATTTTGCGTACTCTAAGCCCTGGTTGAACAATAACAACTTGGAATTTAAGAGGTGTGATTCTGGAACGCTCTTTCATAGCGGCAAGGTCTTTTATAGTGCCTTTCAGAAAGCGAGAATAACCACGCGATCGCCACTGTTCCTCACGACGCTTAATGTGGTGGTATAAATAGGAAAGATTCAGGTGTTTCCAACGAATGCATCTCTGTGCCTGCCCACATACTTCGTAAAGGTCTTTAAGTCTGGCCCCTGCTTCTTCTGAACCTGAATATTTGCAATGGATTAAGGAGAGAACAATACAGTCATCAACTATTCTCAACCCCACTAAATCTGCTGACTCACCTTTCCCATCATCATTAATAATGACATCGTAATTATCTTTAATTTCACAGTACCAACGCCATTGGATGGATGATGGATCACGAGTATAGCCCATTGATTCCACTCGAACATCAGTTCCTTGCCAATCAAAAGCTACAATTTCGTCTTTGTCATAAAGGCCAATATTTTGGCTTACATGGACTATATGAGCGTTGTATGAAAATGAACCATCGGAGTAATGAATCATTACTGGATCAATTTCCATATACTCTGATAGTGATACCGGTTCAGATTCACCACGCTGTACAAAAACTTCAGGGCCAGATATCAACTGATAGGCATAACCTTTTGCTGTAGCACTTCCCGTGAGAGATAATTTATATTCAGATGACGTTTCATCTGTAGAGAAAATGAGTCGTACATTACCATCGTCAAACTTTCCAGCAGTCCTAACCTCTACTAAATATAAATGCGCAGATACAGCATCAAAATGAAAAATAACTTTATCTTCGAACGCAGTAAGCAAATACTCACCCCATTGAGCTGATATTGGATATTCATTATAGGGTTCAAGTAATGGGACTGGACGCAAAAAGTTACGCGTAAGATTGTTTGGATCCGGTTCAGAACTAAAAATCTTGTCCCATGCTTTCTTAACCCAGTTGCACCAATCAGCAATGCTGCCACCTTTTTGTGGTGACCAGACTTTACCTCTGCGTTGCGAGCATCCCCAGATTACACGGTTTCCGGATTCATAACCTAATGCTGCAATATTGCTTAAGCTTGATTGAGATGCTTCAATTAGTGATAGCCCCTCAGTGACATTTGGGCCAAAGTATTGAGTAAAGCTGATTGCCCCAATTTGGGATGCGCCTAAATTTCTTGCCAAAGGATATTCAATACCATTAAATACATTAAAGACTTTTTCACCACTGACAACTTCAAATTTATCATCACAAATAGTACTGACTAGATTCTCAACTCGGAATGCTTTATAGTCATTTGAGAATACAAACAAGGCGGATCTGTCTTGATCCCAATGAGCAATTAGAATTTTATAATTGGTATCTTTAAGATCTTTGTAGTTTCCCCATCGGACTGAAGTTGCCTGGACAGCTAGCACAACAAGCAAATTCTCATCTTCAGCTATTGCATGCCAGGATTCATCGAATCTGGGCAGTTTCTCCTTGTATCTTTCAGGCTCCCAATTGTCACAGTACGTTTTAAATAACATGACAGAACAACTTGGCTCAATATTCCAGAGAGAAATCTGATCGTGTAAATCACCTTTCCTTTTTAAGGCATCCACGACCTCTTGCAACCTAATCTCTCTGGCAATTCGTCCTTCAGAGAGTCGCCTTAATACGTTATCCCAATCGGCATCTGTTGAATATAGATGCTGTAATTCACCTTCAACATTAGGGTCCGCAACATTCATGACTACACTGGCTTGACCAATTTTCTGTGCTTTATTGACACGAGTAAATCGGCCAATGAACTGCAAAGTTACTGCAAGAGACTTATGATGATCATGCAAAGCGGCAATTTTCAGGTTGGGTAGATCATAGCCTTCTCCCAACATGTCTACGCAAATAACGATTCTTGATTGTCTTGATAATAATTTATTAAGACGTTTTTTTATTTCCGTTTTAGGATAATCAGAATGAACAACGATTGGATTAAAGTTTGGTGCAATTTTCTGATAAATAGTAAGTATTTCTTCTGCTCGCTGCTTATTGCTAGTACGCGCCATGAGCAAATGGTCAAGGTCATTATTTAAGTCTATACGCAGTTGACCTACAGCTGTATCCGCGATTGCATGATCCATAAGGTCAGAGTAATACTCCTCTACAGGCAGCAAATTTACATTTGTAAAATAGCCTGCTCGTTGGGCTTCCCCCATCGTATAGTTATAGATAATTTTTCCACCAAGGGACTTTTTATCATTCCTAAAGGGAGTAGCTGTAAACTGCACTACACGTTTGTCTGTGAATCGTTCGCGAATTGTCTGCCATGATGAGGCTGAGATATGATGGGCCTCATCAACAAAAAGATGGCTACACGACTCGCAAAGTGCATTTAATGCTGCTTCGGAGCAGGCAGACAAAACGCTGGTCGTAGCAACCAAGACGTTTGATTCACAAGCTAATTGCTTAGCTTCTTCCGCTACCTGAATTCCCTTCTTAATAATGGCGACATTAGGGAGTGCAATGTTAGGCGGAACGACTGTTAGCTCTGGCAAATATCCCAACTCAATGAATTTTTTGGATATTTGTGTTCGGAGAGAGTCAGATGGGACTATGAGCAAAATTCGCTCACATCGCTGGTATATCATGGTAGCCAGCATTGTTTCCGTTTTTCCCGTTCCAGTGGGCAGTACGACGGTAGCAGGTTCTACCTGTAAATCAGTAGCGAAATAGCCTGCAATTGCATGAAGTGCACCCAGTTGGGGTTTTCTAAGACCAGGAGAATTGCGCTCTGGATCGTCCTCTCTAAACTGAAATTGATGATGCCATTGTTCATTAATTTCATCTGGTGAAGTACTAAATGCTTGCTCTGGAAATTGCTCCCAAATTAATTCCGTATCTTCTCGCCATTTTTCGAATGTAAATGGTTTCTTAGCTTTAAGAGAAGCCACACCATTTGCGCATTTCCCTCTGGAATTTGGATCTTTCAGATAGATATAGTCTAGAGGAGGCTTTAGACCCGTAACAAGTTCAAAATATCCTGGGAAACGTGCATTTCTGACTTGAGCCTTCACAGTCGTTGCTCGGCAAAGTAACTTATGAACAAAATTCCCACCCACTTTTTTTGCAGGGGCTGTTTTCGTGGGTAAGGTAAATTTAATTGTTAATAGGTCAAAGAGGTCCAATTGCTATTGCTCCTATGGTTGACAGAGGAAAGCTTTTTGGTTTATAGCACAAAATGTCTCATCGATTCCAAATCCAAAATGATGATATTTATCAATGAGAAGCATAACAGACTGACGAATTTTAATATATTTCTTCTGTAGCTCTAGTGGTGGATAAGGAAACTCTAAATTGCTCAAAACTCCGGTGTTCATATGGGTAAATGTACCATCCGGCCCAGTTTTGAGGTTACCGACTCTACCTTTGCAGTACGTCATAAGAGATACGAAATATTCTGGATACAATTTTTCGCCGAAACGAACCCGAATAAGATTTGTACTAATAATAGATTTTTCCGTACTCGATCTTACAACACCCATTTTACCAACAGTACCAGCTCTGGAAATAATTACATCGCCATCTAATACAGAGTAGGATTCAAGCTCTTGATATTTATATTCACTTACCCAAAGAGAAGGTAAGTCAATAAAGCCTCCTTTTAAGGTAATATTATCCATGTTCCATACAGGAACTCCTTCTCTTGTGTACTCATCTTTTTTCAAAGCACTGCCAAAAGGGCCGCATTTAGTACCATTTTTTTCATCAATAAAAAAATCACTTAATACCTTAATATCAAAACCCTTAGGATTCATTACCGGATCGCCAAACATCTCCAAAAACGTAGCGCGCAAAAAATCATCAGCCAGTTTGATGGCTTGCTCGCGTTTTTGGCGTATACCATCGGCTTTATCAAGGATAGCAGCAATGCGTTTTTGTTCTTTTAACGAGGGAAGCCTAATTTTAATATCTTGTATCTTTTTTACTGACAAATGTTTTACAGTCACAACATCTGTTGTGGCATGAATTTTATCCAATTCCTTTTGCAAGAAATGATATAGAAAATTTTTATCAAGTGTTTCAGGATTTGGCGTAATTTTACATACCCGTTGGTTCAACAACGCATCAGTACCTTTCCAATACTCACGATTGAAATCTCCATCCATCCCAACAAGTAAATCGCCTTTTTTAATAAGGTATTTTAAGTCATAACTACCTTCATAATAGGTCTCGGTTCTTCCAGAAAGAATATCTCTAATACGGATTAGTGGAACACCATTTTTCTGATTGAACCCACTTGAAGGAAATGCAAATCCAGACAATATATCTATATGTTTGCCAAGAGTGACTAATTGATATTTACTCACAGCATACCCTCCAGCTCATCCAGATCCGCCAGAATCTCTTTTTCCAGATCTTTTAATCGTTTCAGTATCACCTTCGGATCTTCATACTCATCGGCCTGATACACCACCTCTTTGTAACGATTGATGGAGAGATCGTATTTCTGCGCAGCGATATCCGCTTTCGGCACCACAAAAGTCGCCTGTGTGCGATCCTTAAAGTCAACATCAGCCTCAATCCCTTCCGGGCTCTGCTGTTTCAGCAACGAAGCAAACTTCTCACCCATAAAGTTATCTACCGGCAAACCACGCAAAGCACGGTAATGCTTCCAGCTTGCCAGTAAATGCGGCAGGTCGTTATCTTTTATCGGGTTACGCTTATCATCCAGGCTGTAGCCGTCATTTTGTAGATCGTAGAACCAGACCTCGTCCGTCTGACCACCTTTGGTAAAGATCAGGATCGCCGTCGCCACGCCCGCATAAGGCTTGAATACGCCGGAAGGGAGGTTAATCACCGCTTCCAGCTGGTTATCTTCTACCAGCGTTTTACGCAGTGATTGGTGCGCCTTACTGGAGCCAAACAGCACACCCTGCGGCACGATAGTGGCACTGCGTCCACCTACTTTCAGCATTTGCAGAATGCGCGCCAGGAACAGCAGCTCAGTTTTCT
The DNA here is from genome assembly GCF_040062325.1 of Klebsiella sp. GG_Kp175. NCBI lineage: Bacteria > Pseudomonadati > Pseudomonadota > Gammaproteobacteria > Enterobacterales > Enterobacteriaceae > Klebsiella > Klebsiella sp. GG_Kp175. Next base: position 11,094 of record NZ_JBEAFX010000018.1, read on the forward strand.
TGGTTTTCACCATCGCCGACAGCGTGGCGTCGATATCTTCCTCATCCAGAGAACCAGTAAACGGCGGGTTCGCGAGAATCAGGTTGAATGCGTTTTTACTGGCCTGCGGAAAGTTGGTGCTGAAGCTTTGGCTCATGGTGTCCTGATAGTGAATATCCGGCTCTTCCACTCCGTGCATAATCAGGTTCATGGCGGCAATACGCAGCATGGTGGTATCAAAGTCGTAACCGTGGAACATGTTGTTATCCACATGGTCACGCCACGGCGTCAGCAAATCGCCAGTAAAGATTTTTTGCTCTTCTAATTCGCCGCGTTCGTTGGTGCCAATCTCGGTATGAATGGACTCTAGTGAACTGTATTTCTCCAGCAGGTACTCATAACTGGTTGCCAGAAAACCGCCCGTACCACAGGCCGGATCGCAGATCGTTTCACCACGTGCCGGGTTTGGCTCCATCATTTCAACCATTGTGCGGATAATGTGGCGCGGCGTGCGGAACTGACCGTTGATCCCGGCGGTGGTCAGCTTGCTTAACAGATATTCGTAGAGATCGCCTTTGGTGTCGCCACGATCCAGCGGCAGGTTTTTGATCACCTCCACGGCTTTGGTCAGCAGTGACGGTTTAACAATCTCCAGGCGAGCATCTTTCATAAAGTTGCCCAGCAGCGTCACTTTCGTATCTTCAGCTTGCCCAAGCTGACGGAAATGCTGGAATACGCCGTCGCGCACCACTTCCATCATTTCGTCCGAGCCAAGGTTGCTGTAGTGGCTGAAACGGAACTCCTGCTGCTCAGGCGCAAAGCGTGGTTTAAAATCAATGCCCGCGATTTGCTTACGTTTCTCGTCCCGCTGTTCCTGGGTATCCAGCATACGGGAGTACATCAGGTAGGTGATTTGTTCGATTACGGTCAGCGGGTTAGTGATGCCACCTACCCAGAAATCTTCCCACAGGCCGTCGATTTTACTTTTTAAGTCACCGGTAATCATTGTTAACGTCTATACCCTGTTATAAATACAAAAGCCCCGCTGCCGGGGCTTGTCATGTGTGTATTATACCGTCGCTGCGTCGGTCACAACACCCAGCTCTTCGACTATCTTTTGCAACCGGACGATCTGCTCTATATCCGGGAACACACCGGTAACGCCTTCGTTGTGGATATGCGTAAACGGCTGTTCAAAGAGCTGCCGCATTTCAATGGTGCCGTAATCGCGGATGTGGTTTTTCAGCAATGACAGGAAGCGCAGTTGCTGGCTGGTCAGGCTGTTATCAGCGGCGAACTGAGCAAAGCGCACTTCCACCGCGTCGCTGTCCATCCCGATGATGGTACGCAATAGTTTATCCAAGCTGGCGGTCGCCTGCGGGTAGAACTCTTTCAGTGCCCGGATATCAACGTTAGGATTCTGGATCAGCACCAGCTTCGCCAGTTCATCCAGCTCGTTTTGCGTGACCGGCTCGCCGTTGCGGATTTTTTTCAGCACCGGATTTTGCTGGAACAGCGGCTCCAGCGCTCCCTGAACCTGCTGGCGATAGAGTTTGAAATCAATCGAGCGGATATTGGTTTTACGGGTTTCCGTCTGGATCAGGTTCGCATCTTCGGTAATATCCACCTGTATCGAACCAAATTTCGGCGTCGCATCTTTCTCCATCAGGTGCATGATGCCGCGCAGGTGAATGCGGATATCTTCCAGTTCTTCCAGACTGGCCTGCTTCCACCAGCCTAAATCACGAAGCTGATTAATCCGCTGTCCCTGCTGTTGCACCTGAGCCAGATGCGGCGGCAGGCGTTCCACTTTCTCGATGATGACCGGCCAGAGCACATCCAGCTCTTCCGGGTTGGAATAACGGGCAGTTTGCGCCGCCAGAATATCCATATCGAAGCGCATGGCATCGCTTTGCCCGCGCACATCCAGCCACTGCATCAGCGGGGCCAGAATGGACAGCAGATCCTGCTGCGTTTTTGGGGAAAGCTGGCGCAGCACTTTTTCATCGCTGTACTGCGCTTTTTGCTGCCACTTTTCCTGCACGGCAATCGACTTTTCATCCAGCGCGTTGATCTGCTCGCGGAGCTGGTGAGCGACTAAATCCACCGCCTGTTTGTCGAACTTACGCTGCGCGGCAGCCCCCAGCATAACCCACGCTTCGAAGCGTTTTTGCGCCAGCGATTTTGTCGTTTTCACTTCGGCTTCTTCGGTATGCAGCTCGTGATACTCAAAATTGCCCCAGTGATCGAAGATACGGAATTTTTGCTTATCCAGCGGTTTGCCGTTATCGTCGTAGCCGTACAGCCCCGCACAGAGGCGCGTACCACGGCCAATCATCTGCCAGAACTTCACTTTTGATTTGACCGGCTTGGCAAAGACCAGATTCACAATTTCCGGAACATCAATACCGGTATCAAGCATGTCAACAGAGATAGCGATGGTCAGCTCTTTGTTGGTGCTTTCATCCAGCCCTTTAAAATCGTCAATCAGTTGCTCGGCGCGGGGATCGTAGTTGTCGATGACCTGGCAGAAGCGTCCGGCAAACTGCGGGTACATGTCGTCGAACAATTCATTCAACAGCAGCGCGTGTTTGTGGTTACGGGCGAAAATGATGGTTTTACCTGGCAGTTGGCCGTCCCGATCTTTCAGGCCATTTTCCATCAGGTTACGCAGGATATAGCGGTTGGTGTCTTTGTTATAAATTGCCTCATCCAGCGCCTTGCCATCAAATTCCAGCGTATTAGGATCGATACCCTGTTCTTCAAGTTCGCGGATTTGTTCGTCGCTTAATTTCTCCCGTTTGATGCCTTCGCGCAGGAATTCTGTGGTGTGCGTGACAACCTCATAGGGAACCAGATTGTTATCGGCGATGGCATCTTCCAGGCTGTAGTTGGCGGTAGGGATACGTCCTTCACAACCAAACAGGCCGAAAGTGGTTTTACTCACCATGTCGATCGGCGTGGCCGTCAGGCCAATCTGGAGGGCATCAAAATACTTAAACAGATCGCCGTAGACGTTGTAGATCGAGCGGTGGGATTCGTCGGCAATGATCAGATCGAAATAACCGACATCGAAATGGTCCATGATTTTCATCATGCCGGGATAAGTGGCAATGTAGATCCTGGCATTCTGCCTGTCTGCTTTTTTCGATTTCCCGACCACATACAGCGGCTCATTGGTGAATTGATTGAAGGCATTCGCCGCCTGTTTGCGCAGCTCTTTACGGTCGCAAAGGAACAGAACGCGTTTTACCCAACGGGCATCAATCATCAGTTTGCTCAGTGCAATCGCTACACGGGTTTTACCAGTGCCGGTGGCCTGAACGATTAATGACTGACGATATTTATTGGTAAACCGTTCGCTGACGCGGGCAATGGTTTCAAGCTGGTACAAACGTCCAGCAACGGCCTTACCTTCGTTGTCTTTTACGTGCGGCACACTGTTCAGTGGCAGACGGGTTTCTCGCTGCTGAATAAGATATTGCAGGCTTTCCTTGCTGTAGAAGCCAAATACCCGGCGCGGAGGATAACCATGAGTTTTATGGTCGTCCCACAGCCAGATGTCGTAGCCGTTGGTGTAGAAAATGACCGGACGCTGACCATATTCTTTTTCCAGCCAGTCTGCATACAGTCGGGCCTGAATTCGTCCTTGTTCGGCATTGACGCTGGTTTTTTTTGCTTCCACCACTGCCAGCGGTTTATGCGCCTCATCCCACAAGACATAATCCGCATAACCGTCGCCGGTTGCAGTAGGTTGTTCTTTAACCGGGTGTTCCTGCGTAACCTGATCGGTATTGTTAAGCTCTTCCCCTACATTCCAGTCAGCGGCAAGAAGGCGAGAATCAATCAGGCGGCGGCGGGTTTCCGCTTCATCAATAGAAAGAATATCGGCAACATGCTGGTTGCGAGCTCTGGCTTCATTCAGGCGCTGGGTGAGGTGTTCAGCCTTCTCCTGCTCCTGCTGTAGTGCGCGTTGTAATGCCAATTCGCGCTCACGGCTTTCATCCTGAGCTCTGATTGCATCTTCCAGACGTTTTTCATCTGCACGACCTGAAGATTGTGTTAACGGAGGGAGAGAGAATTTGGGGCAGTCATCAACATTACCATGGGCATAACGAACATACAGCCAGACACCTAATAAATACGCTTCCTTAAGCAGCCAGTAGGTATCTTTGGCTTTGATACGTCCACCGTGCGCGGCGCGGTTGCCGTGGATACGCAGCGCATCCATTTTCATGATGATGGCTTCCGGCATCATGCTGGTGAAGACATCGGCGTTCATTAAATCATACAGATTTGCTTTGATGCCTTCAGGCAGCCGTTCCTGGCGGTATAACCAACGTACCATCAATTCGGTGTAGTTGCGTAGCTTGACCAGACAGCTTTCCGGATCGGAGTGAACATATCGTTCCGCCATACACGCGAGTTCTGCCAGTTCCGGCCACTGGCTGCGCAACATTTCAAAATTGAGAGACTGCTCCATCAATCATCGCCTTATGTCGTGGATACAACAGGATTTCTGGAAAGGATATCACACTAATTTGGCTGACAAAGTGAGCCCAGATTTATTCACTAAACAACATTACTGTTGAATGTTGTCTCATGGTACTGCACTGGCAGCAATGATACAGAAGGCGCAGATGAAAGCATACGTTTCAGACTGTTAACATTTACCTGAAACTCAAATACCTGCGAGCCTTTCTATGTGTTTGTGGAACAAGCGATTGAACGGTTCGGTACTAATTTTCAGAAATAGTGCCCATCGCTTTACGAGGCCTCCCTGACATTGGACGTTGTGGGACTTCATTGCATCCGTATGAACAGAGCCCCTCTTTTTGCTCCTCTTTTGTCAGATAGCTCAATACTCGACGAATATTTAGAATGCTGGCGGGTTCATTATAACGCACGGGAATATTGATATCGGCTTTATAAGGTTCTTTAAACTGGCATATATTAAAATAGCCCTCCTGTTGGGTTAATTGCTTCCAGAATTCTCCTGCCTGCTGTGCAAAAGGATAGGATCTTTGCGTTTGATGCCCATCCAGCCAGTATGCAGCATGTGCATGGAAGCCATGATCGGCTGTCCATTCAATGACCCAGAAATAGCCCACAATAGCATCTTTTTGCATCATTTTATTCATCAATAATCGCAGGTTACGCTCAAGTGCATGATGATCTTGATGTAAGTAGCGAGGGGTATCCTTTTTATAAAAGAAGTCTAGGCGTAATGTTAGTAAACAAGAATATCTGGCTACCATTGCATCGATATGATTATCTAGAATTACTGAAAGAAACCAGTTTGGATTCCATGATGGGTTATATTGGTGACTATTATTCATAGGTTAGACCTGTTTTTTTTAACGTTGTTAGATGATGGGGGAGTGCAGATAAAATATCTTCAGTGTACGTGATAAGGGTAAGTACGATACGTAATGATGTTTAGTGAATAGATTGGATAGATACTAAATGTAAGTCTGGGGAGAGTATTAATTATACTAAAAAACCCAAATTAAATTATTTGATGCAATTCTAGATGCAGCTAGTTTTGTTTCTATGTAACCTCTGTCATTTGAAATCGATATTTAATTGATTTTTGCATGTTTCATTCGTAACTAAGATTCAAGGTCTTTTCTAAAGATTAATAATTACTGTCCTCTTGAATTTTTAATCCGTTCTGTCATCCAGGCTTCAACTTCACTTTTTAGCCAACGAGAGCTTCGGCCAAGTTTAATTGGTGCTGGGAACGCATTTTCAGAAATTAATCTATAGAACCATTTGTCGGTCATATTGGTGTAGGCAGTGATAAATGCCATGTCGACGAGCTGATCATTCAATACTGATTTTGAATCCAGGATTTTAGTTAATGGCAAAGTCGTTTGGCTGGTCATAGCGATGCTCCCGTATGGTGGTGTTGAGTTGGGAGAGAGCCTGTTGTCGATGGGAGAGTAACGGGCATCTATCTCATACTATGAGCTCGGAAGTAGAAAGTTACATCTGCCTAAACCTACAACCCATTGATGTCGCCTTTAGCATGATGCCCTCGCTGATATGCCTGAAAATTCTTTTGAAGAATGCGTATAGTGTTTGCCGATGATTACGAGAGCGAAAAACCATAATGGCCTGGTGTTTTTTTAGATTTTAACCCTTCTGTTGTGGGCTTACCCTCAGAATTAGCATTACATTAAACTAACTTGTTGACTCCAGTAAAAATACATTTTAAATACTTAGTATAGTGTATTTAAATACAGGTATTTATCATGAATAAGAATGATAAGGATAGTCATTTAGATGCTTTTGGAAAATTATTCTCTAATGAATTATCACAGAAAGAAATGATTTCGACTGAGCGGCCATCAACTTCTGCCAGTCCTGAAAATAACAAGGAAAGTTCTTTATTGCAGGCATCAGAGGTGAAGCAACTTCCTGGCGGTGATAGTAAGCATGAGTGCGCAGATGTAGATCTTTCTCCTGCTACTCTGGTGGCTGAAGGAAATCAAAATGACCCTGCGATAGAACGTGTAATGCGGCAGATATTGGCTCAGGAAAATACTATTCCTAAAAAGCAAGTCTTAAATGGAGGTGAAGATCCCTACCTTAGTGATGTTGATTTTAGGTGGTTAAAAGGAGATGCCAATGAGCGAGCTATTTTCTGGTTTTGGATATATATCCGCACTGCATCAAATAGCCGTCTCAATTTGCCAGAATTAAAGTTGCAAAATGGCTGGGATTCAGGGGTTCCTTGTTTATACTCTTTTTTTGGGCTTCCGGATAATCCCGTCAGTTCCGCTGAAAGGAGTCGATTAATTATTACCTTCTTCAATAAACTCTCGGATTTCTTCAATCCTATCCAAATTAAAGAGTCATTCGAACATATTCGTAGTATCTGGCTTCACTTGATTAGCCCTGTTCGACAATTTAAATGGTTAAAGAAAAAAGACTATGAGGGTATTGAATGGGCGTGGGATTATTTATTAAAAAGGAAGGATGTCAATGATAACATCCTTTTTTGGTTTAAGCCCACAGATGCAAATGAGAAATATATTGCGATCATGGGGGCAATTGATTGCTGGGTTATACGGGGGAATAAAATTGATTGTCAGGATAAAAAATTACTTCTGGATAACATGAAAAAAGCGTTTCAGCAGCGCGGGCGACGAGATAAAAAGAAAAGCTTCAACCTTAATACTGAGATTTCTATAAAAACCCGTAGGGAACTCAAAGAGTTGGTTAAATTGCATGGTGTCAATATAAATAAATTTATTGAAGGGCTGATTAATGATGAATATGTAAAATATAAAAACAATCCCAATGAATATAAAATATCTTTATTAAAGAAAAAACAATAGCCCCACTAAATTTCATGTCTATATTACTTATGTGAATAGCCGGTTGATTTCCTTCCGGCTTTGCTTTTCACAGGAGTAAAACATGTCCCAAACCCCCGAATCGCAGGATACCAGTGATATCCTGCGTGCCTGCCTTAATTTCTTACCCCAACAAACGACCGAACGTATTCTTTCCCGCCTGCAACACGCCATCAACTACGAGCCCGTGATTGGCATTATGGGCAAAAGTGGAGCGGGTAAGAGTTCGCTTTGCAACGCCCTGTTTCAACAACCGGTATGTCTGACCAGCGATTTGCTGGGCTGTACCCGTGAACCCCAGCGGATAGTGCTCACCGTGGGCGAGCGTAGTATGACACTGGTGGATTTGCCTGGTGTGGGCGAGACACCGGAATACGATGCGGAATATTCGGCGCTGTATCAGAAGTTGCTGACGGAGCTGGATTTGATTATCTGGGTCCTGCGTGCTGATGATCGTGCGCGTGCGGTCGATATCGTCACGCACCGGTCACTGCTTGCTTATGGCGCGGATGCTTCCCGTTTCCTGTTTGTCATCAGCCAGGCAGACCGCATTCCTCCATTGCCAGAACTTGCCGGACAGACAGTTCCTTCAACTGAGCAGTGCCTTTCACTTGCGGTTATCAGTTCGCAGATTGCTGGTCAGTTACCATCCTCTTTCCCTGTGATGGCCGTTTCAGCACATACCGGCTACAACCTGCATGCTCTGGTGGAACTAATGATACATGCGTTACCTGTACAGGCCAGTAGCGCTTTTTATTGCCAGTTAAAGCCAGAAAATCATACGGAGGAGAGTGATGTTGCAGTACGCCAGCGTTTTGGTGAAATAGCCGGTTCGGCTTTTGACACGGTGATCGCTTCTGAGCGTCTGCCTGCTGGCTGGAGCTTGTTGCTGAGGAGGTTGCGGGAAAAACTGGTACAGCTTGCGTCTGAATTATGGGAGAGGATTTTTGGCTGAACCGGACAGACTCAGCCACGGACAGATGTAAACCCGTTACTTTTTATACCTTACGGATAAGGTTCGTTTAACGTAATTCTTACCAATTTCATAGTCCGGGTTCCATGTCGCCAGATTATGGACACCGATTGCAGCGGCGCTCACTGCTCCCAGAAGTGCTGTTGGTGACCACAGGGAGCCTGCGACCGCTGTGCTTCTGTATTCGGTGTATACACGGCAGGTTAATTTCTTCTGCTGATGTTCAATCGCGTACTCCACTCTTTTGACGGTTTCACTGATATCGGCAACATTCGTGATATCAAAACTTTTCCGGTAAAAAATCAGGTCGTGCAGTTTCTCTCTGGTCAGAAATTCTGCATTAAACGGCTCAATCTGTACTGTTCCTGACATCCGTTGTTCCTCTCTTTCCTGGACTCTATGAATTTCCCTGGGCACGCGCCTTATGGTCAAACGTTCCACTTTTTCAGGGGCAGTGTATGTCATAAAAGAATATATCGATCTGTATAAACGATCAATAATAAGAAATTGATCGTTATTATCTATCAATAATAACTTTCGATATCCATGAATTGATCGTCTTAACCTATCAAAAAGTAAGGATATCCTGGCTCGTTTAGCGCCGTTTTCCTGCTCTTTTGACAGATGTTGACTGATTAATAACTTATGCAGTGGTTCTCTCCTGACCTCTGCTGCCAAGCCACAGGTGATTTATGAAAACCAGAACAATAATTGCTCTTTTTCTCTCCGCCGCCTCTGTCTCTGCGCAAGCAGGCAACTGGATGGTGAAAAACGGATGGTGTCAGACCATGACGGAAGACGGTCAGGCGCTGGTTATGCTGAAAAAAGACACTATTGGTATCTTCGGCCAGTTGCAGGTTTGCCCCAACGGCCAGCAGGAACTGATGGGAAGCCGTATCAGCATTAATGGGAATCTGATCCGCACCTCTCAGATATGTAATCAACAGACCGGCTATAAAGCTGTTGAAATCGAAGGTGGGCAGGCTCCCGCCGCAGCCAGGAAAGCCATTGAATCAATTGCCGGTCAGGATATTTCCAGCGTACAGGTCTTTGGCACACAAATGAAATTTACTCGTGGCGATATGCTCCAGGTTTGCCCGAAATATGTCAGCGCCCTTGCAGGCGTATCAGCAGAAGTCACCGGGAACAAGCCGCTGAAAGTAAACAAAGGTTCGGTAATGAAAGCGGCCAGACAGGCGTACACGAAAGAATATGACCGTGAAACGGCAGACGCCGCTGATTTTGGCAGCTATGAAGTGAAGGGAAATACGGTGGTATATGAAGTCTACAATGCCGCTTACCGCACCTACGATAAAATCGTTGTTACTGTAGGATCTGATGGTAACGCCACCGGTGCAAAGGTGGAGTACATGGGGCAATAACCCCCTGGTATTGTTTCTGACTCAGCCATAAAGGCCGTGCCTCCATCGGGAAGCATGGCCTTTTTGCTTTTATGCCGTCCTACTCATTGCATCACCCACCACAACACTATCCGTAAACGCAGGCAGAGATGACGGTCTCACCGCGTTTTAACGACCTGATTTAACGACTCATCATCACGCCAGCCCTGACCGGCTGGCTTTTTTATTTTAGGAGTGATTAATCATGAATACTGCAATTACTGACGCCACCTTATCGTCAGACACTATTTTCGCCACGCCTGTCGCAGATGAACAACGCCCCGGCTTTTGGCCGCAGCATTTTGGCACGATTCCACAGTGGATATTACTGGAGCCGCGCATCTTCGCCTGGATGGACCGTTTCTGTGCGGATTACATCGGGGGTATCTGGAATTTTTACACGCTCAGCAATGGCGGCGCTTTTATGGTGCCGGATACTGTCCGCGATGCGCAATGGCAACTCTTTAACAGCATGAATGGCAATGATGCGCAAATGAGTGCAGAGGCCGCCGGAATTACCGTCTGTCTTATCGAGTACAGCCATCATGCCTGCCGTACCGGGTGCGATGCCATGACAGCGCACTTTTATCGTCTGCGTGAGTATGCTCTGCGCCATCAGGAATGCTCCGCCATCATGCGCATTATCGACTGAGGATACAAGGTATGACTTTCAATTTATCAATACCGCAGGAACTACCGCTGACAACCCGGCGAACTGTTCAGCGTGCTCTGTCGCTGCTTGAACACCATCTGCGCGAGCCTGGCGCGTCGTTCACGTCCACAACGGTTGTCAGGGACTGGCTGCGCCTGAAAATGACCGGGCTGGAGCGCGAGGTGTTTTTAGTGCTGTACCTTAACCAGCAAAATCAGTTAATTACTCACGAAACCCTGTTTACCGGCACTATCAACAGTACGGAAGTGCATCCCCGTGAAGTGGTGAAATCAGCCCTTCGCCATAATGCAGCCGCCGTGCTTTTTGCCCACAACCATCCCTCCGGTGAAGCTGAGCCCAGCCAGGCCGACAGACAGATTACCGCCAGACTGGTAAAGGCGCTGTCGCTGGTAGAAATCCGGGTGCTGGATCACTGCATAGTCGGAGGCATGACAGTGGTTTCATTTGCCGAACGAGGCTGGTTATGAAGGAGGGCAAAAGATGCCACTGACTGATGCCATACAGTGGGGATTAAAGCGAAGTTTCACACCGAATTTTGGCGCAAGGCTGGTACAGGAAGGCAACCGACTGCACTACCTGGCTGACCGGGCCAATATCACCGGTAAATTTGTTGATGCCGAATGTCAGAAGCTGGAAGAAGCATTCCCGCATTTTATCCGCCAGATGGAACTGATGCTGAGCACTGGCGAACTTAATCCCCGTCATGCGCACAGCGTCACTCTCTACCACAACGCTTTCACCTGTGAAGCCGATACTCTCGGTAGTTGTGGTTACGTCTACATCGTTATTTATCCCACTCAACGTTAAACCTTTTTCACACGCGAGAAAAAATGAAAACCTTACCTGCAACAACTCAGCGGGCGGCTAAGCCGTGCCCCTCTCCCGTGACGGTCTGGCAGATGCTACTTACCCGTCTGCTGGAGCAACATTATGGCCTTACCCTGAATGACACGCCGTTCAGCGATGAAACCGTTATTCAGGAACATATCAACGCCGGTATTACGCTGGCTGATGCTGTTAACTTTCTGGTGGAAAAGTACGAACTGGTTCGTATCGATCGCAGAGGGTTTAACTGTCAGGAGCAGTCCCCTTATCTGGGCGCAGTGGATATTTTGCGGGCGCGGCAGGTAACCGGCCTGTTGCGGCAAAGCCCTCATCCTTCGATACGCTGAATCTTGCGAGCCGTCTTCCCGAATTACATCACCAATCTTATTTCCTTATTAACTCATTGCATAATGCGCCTGCCATTCCCGGCGGGCGTGTTTGCTTTTTACGGACAAAATACCATGCAAACAGAAGCTGAAATTTTAACCGATCATAATGAGCTGATTTGCTCCACCAGTATTGAACGCATCGTCACAGGACGTAATGCTGCGCTGGGTCAGATAGAAACGCTGATCCAAAAACTTGATGAGATCTCCCGACTAACTTCCAGCATTGGTGGAAACGTGGCAAACCACTGGGCCATGCGTCAGGGGCATTCATACGACTGCTGGCTGATGCAGCCGGTGAACAAAGCGATGCCAGTCATCACCCGCAATATTGACCGCAGCATCTGGCGTGACTTGATGCTGAAATCGGGGATGTTGTCGTTGATGGATGCCGAGGCTCGCAACCAGTGGGCAAAGGATCTGGAGGAGGGCGATCTTCCGGCCATTAGTGAAGCCAATATCATGAGTACCTTTGAGCAGTTGCACCATAACAAGCAGGACGTTTTTGAACGCGGCATTATCAATGTGTTCAAAGGACTAAGCTGGGACTATAAAACCAATAATCCCCGCTACTTCGGTAAGAGGATTATCGTTAATAGCTTGGTGAAGTACGACAAATGGGGTTTTAGTCTGAACTGGGGCTGGCGGCGTGATCAGCTCGCCGAGCTGGAGCGGATGCTGTACCTGTTGGATGGTAAAACCATTCCCGACAACCGGCATGATATCTCTATTCGGTTTATGAACTTTGTGCGCGACAATCCCCTTGAGCAGGTTTTCGAGGACGATTTGTTCATCATTCGCTACTTTCAGAAGGGTAGTGGGCATATCACGTTTAAGCGTCTGGATCTGGTGGAGAAGATGAATGACATTGTGGCGAAGCACTATCCAGGTATGTTGCCTGCCAAATGAGAGATAATGTGTATTAGTCGCGACTTGATCTGACGGTTTTCGCTGGCAGCACACAATCAAATCTGACAGTCTACTTTGAGCGAGAAGCGGACGTTAGGGTAAGCCTGTGAATCACCCCATTGAAGTGGTTATCAAAAAATCAATCAGGGCCTTCACTCTTTTCGTTTTACCCGCGTTTTTGGGGTAATAGAGATAGACTGGCGGGTAGGTTTTCCAGTAGCTCTCCATCACGGGGATAAAGTGTTCCCTGTCGGGCTGTAACTGCCAAATGGGTTCAAACAGGCGTCCAATTCCCAGTCCGTTACTGATCCCGTCAGCCATAACATCAATATCGTTGCTGATTAACTGCCCGGGCATCTCAACCGTCAGTTGCTCTCCGTGGTCGTTCAGGAGCAACGGAAGGATGCGGTTGTTAGTGATAAAACGGTAGCCAATCAGCTTGTGTTGACTGAGGTCTGCCGGCACCTCAGGCATTCCATGCTCGCTGATATAAGCTGAGGATGCATATAATCCTTCACGAAAGGGTTTCGTCAACGGCCGCGCCACCACCCCGCCTTCAAGAATATCGCCAAAACGGATCCCCAGATCAAAACGCTCTTCGATAATATTCACGGTACCGTCATAGACCGATATTTCCAGCTGTATACCCGGGTATTGCTGACAGAATTTCGCCATTGCAGGCTTAAGAATTAACAAATAGGCAAAACGCGAGAGCGTGATTCGCACGATATGGTAAAGCTTAACCGCTTTGACGGGGAGCGATGAGCGGAAGTTAAATGATTAGGCCATTAGCATCAACTTACACAAGTCTATGGACTGCCCCGTCCCGGTAGATGATCCTGCCCAATAGTGACCAGCATCCGTTTTTTATGTAACGAAAAGACATGTGCTCTTGCTTACATTTTTCGCTTTCATCCCTCTCTATAGTAGACGCTATTGTTAGGGCATCATGCGTTTTTACATATCCGCAATGGTCAAACTCTCCTTTATTTCGTCGGTACTGCCGTCACGGTCAGTACCTCATATTCATGTCTATGCAATGAGGTGTGTATGCCTGCTTCAGTTATTGAAAAGCAGAGTGCTTATGGGAAGCTGAGTTTGAGAGAAAAGGTCGGCTACGGCATGGGTGATGCAGGTTCCTGTATGATCTGGAGCGTTCTGGCACTTTATCTGACCTGGTTCTATACCGATGTTTACGGGCTGGATCCCGCGATTGTAGGAACGTTATTTTTGGTCATTCGTGTTATTGATGCGTTTAGCGACCCCGTCATGGGTGCAATTTGCGATCGTACCCAAAGCCGTTGGGGTAAATTCAGACCCTGGATATTGTGGATGGCTATTCCCTTTGGCCTGGGTGCAGTATTGATGTTCTCTACACCCGATCTGAGCATGAACGGGAAAATCATTTATGCCTGGGTGACCTATTTAGTCATGTCCTTAATCTATACCGCCATCAATATTCCATATTGCTCTGTCGCGGGTGTGATTACGCTTAATCAGAAAGAGCGGATGAGCTGTTTGTCATGGCGTTTCTTCCTTAATGGTCTGGCAACCCTTATCGTCTCCTCAACTATTTTACCCCTGACCGACTGGCTGGGAGGTGGTAGTCGGGCTTCTGGTTTTCAGATGACAATGGTGATTATGGGGGGGGCTGCAACCTTAATGTTCCTTTTCTGTTTCTCCAGCATTAAGGAACGCGTTGTTTCAGTTAATGCCAATGATTCGTTAAAGCGTGACCTGAAAGATATCATTAAAAATGATCAATGGCTGTTGATGATCTCCATCACCTTCCTTAACGTCTTCCCGGCTTTTATTCGCGGGGCGGTGACAATTTATTATGCAACCTATGTCATGCATGCCTCTGTTGGGTTTATTACCTTCTTTATGGCGCTGGGGGTCGCGTGCAATATGTTGGGAAGCGTCATTGCCAAGCCACTTACCGACCGCTTCGATAAAATTAAGCTCTTTCGCGTACTCAACGTTATTCTGGGGATACTGTCGTTCGCATTGTGGTTTGTTAACCCTGCGTCACTGACACCGTTGTTAACACTGTTTATCATCATTAATATTCTGCATTTAATTCAGTCAGGACCGATTCTGTGGGCCATGATGTCTGATGTGGATGATTACGGTGACTGGAAATTTGGCAAACGCCTGACCGGCATCTCCTTTGCGGGCAATCTGTTTATGTTGAAAATGGGTCTGGCCGTGGCTGGGGCTATCGTTGCCTGGGTTTTGGCATCAACCGGTTACGTTGCCAATCAGCCGCAGCAAAATCATGAGACGATCCAGTGGATTATCATCATGTTCTCGCTCATGCCAATGCTAAGCTATTTTGTCAGCGCATATATGGCACGTTACTTTAAGTTAAACGATGTCTTCCTCGAAAGAATAAAAGTCGATCTGGCAAAGCGCGGACTGGAAAATGGCCGTGCACAACCTGCGGTACCGACTAGCACCCCGGCAAATCAACCCTCACAATAATTTTGAAAAACAAGCGGCATCCTTTATGTAGGGTGCCGCGCGGTTTAATTGTGTGTTAGTGATTCAGGAGAATTCAATTGATGTCCAGTGAAAATTATTATGATGTAACAGAATGGGATGTTGGCAATCCATTTAGCGATATTGGCGAAGTTATCAACAGTATCATCGCTGATATTAAAACGAAACAAACGGCGGTTGATGTTGATGAAAGCGGGAAACCGGGGGCGGTTATCTATATTCCACCGGGAGATTACCATCTGAAAACGCAGGTCTTAATTGACATCAGTTTTCTTAAAATCATGGGCTCCGGCCATGGTTTCACCTCCTCAAGTATTCGGTTCAATACCCCTGACACCTCAAACTGGCATGAAGTGTGGCCAGGAGGCAGTCGTGTCATGGTTGATTTGTCGCCGCAGGCGGGTGATGAAGAATATCTGGGGGCTGCGTTTTACGTAAAACGCGATGGCGATCCACGTATCAGCTCCGTTGAATTCACCAATTTCTGTATTGATGGTTTGCACTTTGTCGATGATGGCTCAGGTAATGACGATCCTGAAAATACTTATGTGAATGGTAAAACAGGTATTTATATCGCCAGCGCCCAGGACTCATTCCGCATAAATGGTATGGGCTTTGTGTATTTAGAACACGGCTTCACAAGCTATGATGCTGATGCCCTGTCAGTACATGATAATTTTATTGCCGAATGCGGAAACTGTATTGAACTGCGTGGGTCAGGGCAGGCGTCAAAAATCACTGATAACCTGATCGGTGCCGGGTACAAAGGTTATTCTATTTATGCTGAGAACTTTGCAGGCCTGTTAGTCACCGCCAATAATGTCTTCCCTCGTGGTTCAAGCAGTGTTCATTTCTCCAACGTGGTGCGCTCGACAATAAGCAGCAACAGGCTGCACTCGTTTTATCCCGGTATGCTGGTGCTTGATAATCAATGCGCCGAAGTTCTGGTGTCTTCTAACCATTTCTTCCGTGAGCATGAGCCCTGGGAACCGATGCAAGCCTATGATAACGGTTTAGATGATTTATATGGCCTTCTGTATATTAACGGTAATAATAACTCTTTGATTGCTAATCATATTTCAGAATCTATCGACGCGCAGTATATTAAGCCACTCGGGGCCAAACCGGTTATCATCCGTGTGATTTCAGGCAGTGGAAATTATATTTCTGACAACCGTATTGTGGCGACGACCACTGCGGCAGGTAACCAGACGGCGAAAACAAATTCCTGTTTCGAGGCACAGGTGAGTTCTATGCTGTCGGTCAGGGACCTGACACAGCTTGAGGTCACCATGGTGCAGGTCGAGACAGAGTCGGTGCAAAATATTGTTCTGGACTCGGGGAGTGATGCTCAGGTCGTTCTCGACAAGACGGTAAATGCATTCCGACCAACCCCTGTTCCTGGCGGCGTATAGATTTTTATCTGAGTCTATCGATGAAAAAAGGGGAGCTTTAAAAGCTCCCCTTTTTTATGCCAGAAAAAAATACCGGACTATTCTCGACGTTTACACCAGTTTAGCCAACGTTGGAATAGCGTCGATTGCGCCGAAGCGCGTACAGGTTAAGGCACCAACTTTGTTGGCCCATGTGACATCCGCCGTGAAATCATCAAAGGTTATCGCTCGGCTATCCCGCTGCGTAAAGCGCAGTAGCAGTGCGCCAACAAAAGCGTCTCCAGCTCCCGTTGAATCGACAGATTTAACCGAAATAGAAGGAACCAGTGTTTGCTCCCCGTTTCGATGACTGGCCCAGGTTCCCTGGCTGCCGAGGGTGATGGTGACAAAGTTGGCTCCCCGGTCGTGTAAATATCGACATCCCTGAACCCTGTCAGTCTGGCCGGTAATAAGTTCCAGTTCTTCTTCACTCATTTTGACCATATCGGCCATATTCAGGAAGGGGTCGCAGCGGCGAATAAATTCTGCTTCGTTACCTCCCCACAATCCACTGCGAAAGTTAGGGTCGAAAGAGAGCATTTTTCCCTGCTCTTTCGCCCGACGTGCGATCGTGGCGTAGGTCTCATAAAACTCTCCGTCCATTAAGCCAGTGGCCGCCCCGAGGTGAACGATCCTACTACCACTGAGAAAGTCAGCAGGCAAACTTTGCAGTGATAAATTGCGATCAGCCCCACGGCAGAATACAAAATCGCGCTCGCCGTCGTGTTGGATCCCCACAAAAGCCAGCGTTGTGGGAAGGGCGTTATCGCGAATAATCAGAGTGGTATCCACTGATTCCTGACGCAACGTCTCTATCAAAAACTCGCCAAAAGGATCGTTTCCTACCTGTGCAGCCAGCCGAACATTCCCCCCCAGACGGGTAATCGCTACCGCAACGTTTGACGGTGCACCGCCTGCTTTCTTGAGGAAGTTCTCGCCTTTTACCAGCCCCTGATCGATGTCGGTACAAACAAAATCAATCAACAGTTCGCCCAGGCAGACAATACTCTGACAATTAATGGTTGTTTCTAAGCTCATTATTACTGACTCCATGTCGTACGATATTGTGATAGCAACACTGTAGTGAGCGTCGCGGACGAGTTGTATTCCAGGGCGAGGTGCTGGCATGCACTGATATGGAAATAGCGACGCGTGCCACACTGGCTACCCTGGTTGGCAAATACCTCAACAATGCCCGCATCAAAGAACAGCACCAGTTCGTTGAGCTCATCCACGTAAACGCTGTAGCGCATATCGTCCAGGCCTACTGCCTGTAGCGTCAGCATATTTTCGTTATAGCGCAGCGTTATATGCTGGTCATTTTCGCCCTGCAACGTCAGGCGTAACTGGGTGATCTCATCTCCTTTAAGCTGTAGCGAGAATGATTGCCACACATCAAGACGGAGC
This sequence comes from Klebsiella sp. GG_Kp175, assembly GCF_040062325.1. Classification (NCBI taxonomy): domain Bacteria; kingdom Pseudomonadati; phylum Pseudomonadota; class Gammaproteobacteria; order Enterobacterales; family Enterobacteriaceae; genus Klebsiella; species Klebsiella sp. GG_Kp175. The sequence goes on from NZ_JBEAFX010000018.1 coordinate 28,945, forward strand.
TGTAACTGTCCTTCAGAGCATGCGTGGAGATGTTCGTGTTGTTGGATGACACAAGAGGGTGGCGGCGACACGGGGAGCATACACACCTGACCGGCATCATTAAGTGTAAACTGGCGCGGCAGCGACATTTCACCGTTGTAGACTGAATCAGCGGTCTTCTTGCTGGCCCAGTTGTACAACCACGCAAAACCAAGGGTCTTTCCCTCATCGCGGAATGTTTGCAATGCATAAAAATCCGTACCGAAGTCAAGCGTCTGCAATGCTTTATCATCCGGGATAAAGCGCCCCTGACTGAACTCGCCGGTCAGAGCATAAAGCAGGTTATGTCGGCCGGTTTTCGCTTCCGTATAGCCCACGATCCCCATGATTAACACCCATTTATCCCCAATCGGGAAAAAGTCAGGGCATTCCACACAACGCCCTCCGTGATGGCTGAACGTTTTATCTGCCCGATAGAGCACGTGGTCAAATACCCAGTCATCGCCGTTTGGCGAGGTGAAAAGCAACACCGCAGGATCGTTGTCCACCGCAGCACCCAGTAACATAAAATAACGCTGCTGTTGTTTGTCAAACCAGACTTTCGGATCGCGGAAATCGCAGCTAACTCCCTCGGGCAGTTCGCTCAACACTTGCTTAACGGATTCCACTTTATCCAGCCAGCGGCCAGGTCGGGCGCACTTCTGAACTTCTCGATAACCGGCATACAGATCGTAAGCAGGTAAACGTTCGGTGAAGTAGAACCGGGTATTGCCGTCGTTATCCTGAAAAGCGGTACCGGAAAATGCCCCTCCGGTCGCGCCAAGAGCTTCAAGATTCTGCTCTGGCTGTAAAAACACAGGATAGTGACGCCAATGATAGAGATCGTCACTGGTGGCATGCCCCCAGTGCATTGGCCCCCATTCGGTGCTATGCGGATGAAATTGATAGAAAAGATGATAGGTATCGCCAATTTTGCACAACCCGTTAGGGTCATTCATCCAGCGGCTAAAAGGTGAAAAGTGCAGCGCCGGGCGCAACGGCTCTTGCCCGTACCAGGCCGCCATCTCACCTTGTCCCACCGCACGTAACGTATCGGCTTCGCCGACCAGGTACGTTATCCCAACCCGGTGCACCGTTTCGGGTTGCCAAAAGTAAAATAACGAAATATCTGCAGCGTCATCATTCCATTCAATCGATATCGGTTCATCAGAATAGTGAGTCCAGGTGAAATATTGATAATATTCAGCCGCTTTTTTAATGGCATAGACTATTTTTCCGCCCACCGAAAATTGTAGTAACGGCGAACGCAAGTCGTGATTTTTCTTCAGCCACAGATCAAACCGCGTGCCTGATGCTGCGGGCAATACTAATTTTTTCATGGTGATTACTCTTTATTTAATAGATATGAATTTTTTTCAGGTGCATACCTTCCACCTTCGGCAGAATTTATAAAGTCGATTAATATTTGATGTGTAAAAAACTCGAGTTAATTCTTGATTATTGTCATACCCAGGCTACTTTCACGGACAATCAGTCGGGTCGTTAACTCCACTGAATCGATGCTGTCTTTTGTTTCTCTGCGGTTGATCAATTCGAATGCTAGTTTGCCCATTTCATTAATAGGCTGGGCAATGCTGGTGATGTTCATCATTTGCGCAATAATAGTATTATCAAAACTAGCCACCGCAATATCTTCAGGAATATTAATCCCTTTACGTCTCAGACGCTCAATCACGTAGCTTGCGGCAACATCGTTATAAATAAACAGACAGTTTATTTTTTCGCCCTGAGAAATTATTTTGTCCACAATATTGTCCAGCGAGTGGATATGTCCCCGGTTAATTTCGCCGTCACCTTTCGGTATCCAGTAACCATGGTGTTTTTCCACCAAGTGACCGTGACTGAGTACTCTTTTGCAGAAGGCTGACATTTTACGGTTGTCTACGCCATCCTGACCAATAAAACCTGGGCGGATACGGCCGATATCGATAAAATGTTCGGCTATTGTTTCTGCTCCGCGTTCCTGATTGTTGCAAACCGAATTAAAGAAACGCGAATTTTGTGTTACCACTGCGGTATGAATACCGGTGTTTATCAGCCACTCCGACAAGGAGGATTCGGCTTCAGTCGGCACCCAAATCAATGCCTCAATGCCCATCCCGGCCAATGTTCTGACTATTTGCTTGTCCTGAAATGGCTGGTTTTGATGAGTTTTAATAATGACCGATTTCCCGACGTATCGCGCTTCTTCCTCAAGGGAGGCCAGAAGTTCGCAGAAATGCGGGTTAATTAAATTCGGCACCACGACCCCTATCAGACCAGAGCATTTTCCACTCAGTAAAACGGCATTTCTGTTGGGAACATAGCAGAGAAAATCCATCGCTTCGTGTACTGCCCGGCGGGTTTGTGCTGTCACGCTAGGGTGGTTGTTAATCACCCTTGATACCGTGGCGGTTGAAACGCCCGCTTTCGTTGCTACATCTCTGATCGAAGCCATTAAGTCATGTTACCGATTACATAAGTTACATGCATTGTAACTCAGCACCTGACAAAAAATATCTGGTAGATCTCATGTTTGATTGTTACATAGATATAGCTTCGGGTTCACAGATTCGCATTGCCAGAACGTTTCTTAACCAGCTAAAACAAATTGTTAGTTTATATCTCAGCTCGCATTCAACTGTCTGAATCGCCACGGTTTACGTAGCCATTTTTCGGTATGCAGATAATCTCCAACTTCCGCTTTTGGCACAGAGCGGACGATCTAACTGAGCTGTAGGTCCGCTGAGAGCGAGGAGCGGACATTTTCTTGGAGCAAATGACTCTGAAGTGGCAAGATGATTATCTGCAATTCATAACAAATTTTTGGTGTACTACGAATGAATGTTGCATCGGTCAAAGGAGATTACTGATGATGAACGAACGCTACCCAGTGGACTTAGTTATTTCGCTTCAGGACTTCAATGCTTCAAACTGGAAGGATTCAATTGCGCAAGCTACCCGTGAGGGTTATCCAGCTATGTGGCAAGCACTGTCGAGTGCTGCGCGTGAGGCTATTGATCAGGGGAGAATTGAAAATGGAAAGGTATTATGGTTGCTTGCAGATGCCTGTTCGATGATGCTTTCGCTATCAAGTCCTAATGAACCCTTCAAACCTTATGCTGTCTACCATGACCGCAGGTCAGTTATTCCTGATGATCTTTCTAATTCAGATATTCAATTCTTCGCTGATATCATTGATGAGGTAGACAATGATTGGCTGAAAGCACGACTCAGTGATTTAGTTTGGTTGAAGAGCAAACCACGTAATATCCGATTCGCCCTGAAGGCTATCGATGCTTACCGCAGTCTTCCTCTAGACACTGAAACATGGCTACATGGAGGACGAGACTGTTGGCCTCGCGCCATAGTCTTGGCCCGAATGCTTAGAGACGGAGCTGGTGATAGACTCCAGCAAATAGAGACGGCAATTGTTGCTGCGTTTAATGCGTCTATCCGAGCCGACGGTTTTCTTGGATTGTGGTTGGCTGACCTTCTAAAATCGAACCGTTTAGGGTTGTCAAATCTGACGGATATCTCTACGAAGCTAGAAATACTGGCTCGCGAGTTTGATGATGAGGGGGATTTGCATAAGTCGAGGGAGTATTTTTCTGCTGCTGCCAGTTGGTATAAGTTGATTCCTGACGAGGCAAAAGCTGCAGAAATGACAGTATTACTCGCTGAAGGATGGGTAAAAGAAGCCGTTGAGCGAACCGCATCTGAAAGCCCTAGCCACATGGTGGCGGCGAGCTTTTATGAAAATGCCATTCAGATATACAGAACAGTTCCTCGGGCCGTACGCTCGGTTTATCAGGTCGATGAGCGAATTGCCGAGTTGCGAACCCACCTAAATTATTCTGGAGAGAGAGCTCTAGGAGAGATGAGTGTATTTCAAACTCGTGGAGTAGATCTTACTCAGCTCATCGAAAACGCGAGGGAATCTGTCACAGGGAAATCTGCAGAAAATGCGTTGCTCGCATTTGCGAACATATATCGTGGCGTAAATGCAGATAAAATGCGCAAAAGTGCATTGGAAAGAATGCGTCAACATCCCTTACAATCATTGTTTGCGGCAACAGTGATGAGTGGTGATGGTAGAGTCATTGCTAAACGTCCAGCTATGGGGCTCGGTAAGGAATTGTCAGAGGAAGATGAAATTGCTATTCGAGCTGAGATGATTCGTGATTATGGAATCTTAGTTAATATTGTCGTTCAAGCCGACATCTGGCCTGCTCTTGAAATACTTTTGCTTGAGCATCGGTTGCGCGAAAGTGATTTTATCGAGTTAGCTCGCTCTTCTCCCATTGTGCCTAAAGACCGAGTTGGCCTTTTTGGAAAGGCACTCTTTGCAGGTTACGAACGTGATTTTGTTACCGCGCTTCATTTATTGATCCCTCAGATAGAACACTTGGTGCGAATGCATCTTAAACAAGCAGGAGCCAAGACCACTAATCTCGACAAGGATGGTATCGAGAACGAAAATGGTATGAGCACGTTGATGGGATTGCCAGAGGCCGTGCAAGTATTTGGCAAAGATCTTGTCTTTGAATTCGAATCGTTGTTCTGTAACGCCTTTGGTCCAAATTTGCGGAACGAATTGGCTCATGGGCTGCTAGATGAGGATGGATGCAATTCCCCCTTCGCTATTTATGCATGGTGGTTAGCTTTAAAAATAACATTCAATACATGGTGGAACTCAGTTAACCCTATTCCTGCCACTCAAGACGGTAGTGAAGAACAAGCTGTGGACTAGTTCGTGCCGCTGAAAAGTGGAGTGTGTATAAATAGAATTCTTTATTATCCTAAAAATGCAGGGGGGCTTACATGTATACATTTGCCCCTTTCATTCGATACCACACTGTGATGTTTTAAGGTCCGCTCCTGGCACAGAGCTGCCCGTCAGATTAGGTTTAGATCTGTGTCATAGCTGTGTCAGGCCACATCTGAGCTAATACAACTCAGTCATGTTTGTCCGGGTTCGATACCCAAGAACAATGAATTTTCGTGTTGGTATCTGTGTTGGTATAAAATGAAAGTGTTTTTAATTATATTTTTTAAATCATGAGGTTAATATTTATGTGCGAGTCCGGCCTTCGTACCAACTCACAAACATCAATATCTAAAAAATCATTAAGTAAGTCTTTTAATCTAACAATGACCAATCATTGATCAACCCCGAAATCCTCTCCGAAACACATTCAAAATCCCTAAACCCTACGCTCAACATTAAACCTCACACACCATCCCCCTCATCCCCTGAACACCTCCCGCCGGTGCCACGCCACAAACCCCTCCTGGGGATAACATTCTTTCCCCTGCGGCAAGGTAATCGGCTTACCATCAAAATCCCAGAACAGCCTGCCAACGATGCCCCCGCCGTTCACCGCCGGCGAAACCTGGATGCGCATATCCTCATCCAGACCAATGGATCCCTTATCAAAAGCCTTATGGTGAATCGCGCAGAGCGCCAGGCCGTTAGGGATTTCGCAGGGGCCGCCGTGCTGCTTCCATTTAATATGGGCCGCTTCCAGGGCGACAGAGGTATTATCATGGCGCATATTGAAGCCGCAGATCGCGCACTCATAGTTATAGGCGCGCAGCACCTGCTGGCGAAAATGCGGGTCGCGCTCTTTACGGATCTGCTGCAGATCAAACCCCATCTCTTCAGCCAGCTCTTCCTGAATACTCTCCGGGAAATGCGCCTCGAGGATCTGATGGGCGAGGGTATTGATCAGCTTCTTATTTCTGTTGAGTAGCGCAAAATGCGGCTCATCAAAGCCGCCGGCGACGTGGCAGAGCTCCAGCTCTTTGCCGGACGGCTGTCGGCTGCCCTGGGTTGAACACTGTTCGCTGTTGTGCAGCTCCCAGAAGCCGTCGCCTTTCAGGCGCCAGAAGGGCATGTCCGGCCGGTACTGGCGGCGCTGCGGGCCAAAGCGTTCCAGCAGGCTATGCAGCTCATCACGTATCTCCGAGGCGTAGTCGAACATCCGCGCATGGCCGCGCTGGTACTGTGAGAGGACGTACAGCAGCAGCAGTGGCTTATGCGGTGCACGCTGTTCGCCTTTGCGCCAGATGGTGATGTTCTCGATCGCGTGTTGCAGGGTCGTGCTGGAGGGCATAGCGTTACATTGGCAGCTAAATAAATGCGATGATGCTCGCAAAATCCTTGCCGATCAACCTACCAGATGCGGCGATTCTACGTGGATCGCTATTTAACTATCACTGCCAGTTATTTGTTCGAAAAGCCCATAGCTTTCTATTTATACTCAAGCTTCGCGCCATCAGATAGCTATGTCTTATGAAAAAACTACCGGACCATTTATCCAAGGAATGCATCATCGCCGCCATTCGCGCTTACGATGCAGGCGTTGCGCATCAGTTTAAAAGCGCGCGTCTGTATGAGATCGAGTTTGAGGGGCGTCGGTATCCTTCAAAAGCCATCGTCGGGTTAGCGGCCACGCTTGAGACGGGGACGGAATTTACCCCGGCGGATTTCAGCGGGGGGATTAAATCCAAATGCGTGCGTCTGTTACTGGAGCAAGGATTTACGATCGCGTCGCAGGGCGCTGGCGATGACGAGGTTGCGCGTTTCCCCGATGAGGGGCAGACGACCATGGAGTACGTGGAAGGGGCGGCGATGCAGGTGGTGGTCAATCGCTATGAGCGCGACCGTCAGGCTCGTCAGGCGGCGCTTCGCCTGCACGGCTGCCAGTGTAAGGTATGCGGTCTGGATATGGCCAGCCGCTATGGCGATATCGGCCAGGGCTTTATCCATATCCACCATCTCATTCCGCTGTCCGGGATAAAGCAGGACTACCGTCTGAACCCAGAAACCGATCTGATCCCGGTATGTCCCAACTGCCATGCAATGCTGCACCGGCGAGATCCGCCGTTTACTCCCGAAGAGCTGAAGGCCCGGCTGCGCCCTGCAGACTGACATCCGACAGCTCTCGCTTTAATTACATCAAACACACCACTAACCCCACGCTACCTTACCGGTAGCGTGGGCTCACACACTGTTACTTATCCCGCGTCTCGCCAGCCTCCCAGCTGTAGCTGCCATCGGCCGCTAACCTATCGCCCAGTTCCTGATACTCGAACTGATAAAACTCAGCCTGGGTGCCGTACCCGGCGTAGTCTACCGCCGCCAGGCCGACGAACGCCCCGGTAAAGAACCCGCCATAGCTCTGCAACACATAGTCATCGGACAGCACTGCGGCATCCAGCTGGACCGGGATCTCGGTGAAGGTCACGCCATCGAAGCTGTATTCATAGCTGTAGGTCTGCTTGCGGACTTTGGTCCGGAACCAGACGTATTCCACGCCGTCCGGCACCTTGATGGCGTTATCTTTCAGGTACGACGTGTATTTTCCGCGGTTATTTTCGCCAACTTCGATGACCTTGCCGTTAATTTCATTCCAGGTCAGGAAGACGAAGCTCCAGTGGCGGTCGTTATAGTAATTCGTTAATCCGGCCATCTGCTGATAGCTGAAGGGCTCGAATTTCACCTTCACCGCGGCGTCAAAATAGAAGGCCTGCCAGCGACGGGCAATCAGCGACAGGTCATGGGTATTGGCTAACGAACCCTGGCCGATTAAGGTTAATTTGCCGTTGCCGGTGGTGCCCATTTTGGCCGTAAACGGCACCCGCAGGGTATTCCAGTTCGGGTCGAGCGCTGGCGACGTAAAGTCATCCTGCTGGCTATTATCGCTGGGGCTTTCGGTGAAGATGGCGTCTTTCGGCCCTTCGACGAAGGTCTTCCCGCCGTGACCGCCTTCAATACGCGGCCAGCCTTCGTCGTCCCAGTACACTTTCTGGATCGAGGTTTCCCGGCCGAGGGTTGACCAGCCGCGCGGGTCGTAGATGGATTCCCCCGGGCGATTCCACGGGCGGGCGCAGAGCGAGGCGTAATACCATTCGCCTTCCGGAGTGGAGACCAGCGCGCCATGGCCCTGTTTCTGGATGTAGCTGTCCGGCGTGTCGACGTTGGTTAAGAACACGTCGCCCGGTTCGGTTTCGAAGCTGTCGGCCTCGAGGGTTTTCGACCGCGCCACCACCTCCTGGTGGGTAAACACGGTGCCGCCCTGGGCGGCAAACAGATAGTAGTAGCCGTTCAGTTTATAGAGGTGCGGCCCCTCGACCAGCGCCACGGCGGTGCCGCGGTAGATGGTGCGCGCGGTTTCCGGCATTAACTTCAGCGTTTTGGTATCTAGCTCCGTTAAGGTAATGCCATCGAAGGGGTGATGGTACTCCCGGTGATCCCAGGTTTGCTGGACGATATATTTCCGGCCATCGTCGTCATGGAACAGCGAGGCGTCAAACCCGACGCCGTTCAGCTTGATCGGGTCGCTCCACGGCCCCCGAATATCCTTCGCGGTGGTCAGGTAGTTGGTCATGTCTTTAAAGGCGCCTTCGGTGACCTTCACATCGGTATACACTAACCAGAATTGCCCATCGGCCCAGGAGAGCGCCGGTGCCCAAATGCCCCCGGAGGAGGGGTTGCCCTTCATGTCCAGCAGGGTGGTGGTGGAGAGCGGCGAAGGCAGCAGGTTCCAGTTTTTCAGGTCTTTCGACTCATGTAAACGCACGCCCGGGAACCACTCAAACGTCGAGTTGGCAATATAGTACGTATCCTCGACGCGAATAATACTGGGGTCGGCATTAAAGCCGCGTAATATCGGGTTTTGAATAAGTGACATTTCATTACACCTTTTAAAATGGAAAGTGACGAATCGGTCTGATTTATAATTTTTTTAACTACACGCGGATCTCATCCAGCTGACGGTTGATGTCGGTAACATGTTTATCGGAGATCGGATAAACCTGCATGATCACCATCGAAATAGCGGCCAGCGCAATCGGGATCCACACCGCGGTCATAATGATCCCGTCGATGGCGCTGGCGCTCTGCACGGCGCCGCTTTCATTAAATCCATACACCGCCAGCAGCCACAGCGGGATAGCGCCGCCGATGGTGAAGCCGATCTTGAAGAAGAGTCCCATAATGGCATTGATAATGGCGGCATTGCGTTTGCCCGATTTTAATTCGCCGTACGCGATAACTTCCGGTACCAGCGCCCACATAAAGCCGGTGGCGGAGGTTAAGCCCCACTGTTTAATAAAGGTGGCGATGTAGGCCAGCCACAGGGCGTCGTGCATCCCTTCGCGGGACCAGACGTAGGTCAGCAGTTCGCCGACGATGAACATGGCGAGGAACAGATGGAAGAAGCCTTTTTTACCAAAGATTTTTTTCAGTTTCGGCCAGAAAATCGGGAAGGCGATGCCGGGAATAGACGCGACGAGACCCACCGCGCCCATCCATTCGGAGTGGCCGACGACGTACTGGTTGAAGAAGCCGTTAACGGTGTTCATAAAGAACATGAAGGTAAAGGCCAGCATAAAGAACATGCCGAGAATAACCAGCGGGCGGTTATGTCTGAGCTCGTGGAAAAGGTCGGTGGTTTTGACGTTGGCGGTCTGCTCGGCGGTCGCGACAACGCGTTCTTTGGTGAATTTATAACAGATAAACAGGGCCACCGCGCCGATGATCATATAGATGGCGTACACGCCGAACCAAGCGTAGTTCGCCGACGGATCGGTATAGTTGCCCAGATTCAGCTCAAGGCCGAAAAAGCCGGTGTCTTTCAGGCTGCGATCTTTCGGCGCCGCCATCTGCACAAACATCGGGAACAGGGTATAGACCAGCAGGTTGGCGCTGTTGGCCAGCATCATACGGGTACTGGTCAGCTTATCGATCGATTCCGGGTCGCGGGTCAGCGACGCATTCAGCGAGCCATAGGGAATATTGACTAAGGAATAAACCAGGTCCAGCGCCAGATAAATAATAAAGGCGAAAGCCACCGAACCTTTCACTCCGGGGATGGGCGCGAACAGTAATGCCGACAGGATCACCAGCGGCACGCCGGCTCGTAACAGCCAGGGACGATATTTCCCTGCCTTCGAGGTTCGTTTATCCACGTAAGTTCCGACCATCGGATCCCAAAACACATTAATGATGCGGACAAAAAGAAAAATAAAGCCTGCCGTTGCCGTGCTGATGGTATTTACCGTCAGCATATGCAAAGCCAGAAAACCCCCAATGGTGCCGAAAACCAGGTTTTGCGCAAAGTCGCCCATGCCATAACCAATTCGTTCTCCGCGGGTTAATTTATGATATTCATCATGCCGACTGTGCATTATGTTTTTACTCATTCTAAGCAGACTCCGGTTTGTTTTGTGTAGGTGAAACACTTTCTGACACAGTTGACCTGGAAGAATCTATTACGTTTTTAAATTAAGTAATTATGTTTTTTTACTTCTGTGATCCTCGAAGCAAAGGCCTGTATCACCTGCGTTGAATCGTTATCCGCCGCTAATTTTCTGCCAGATATGCAATGTGACAAAACCGGCATTTTAATTCGCTATGTTCACCTGAATTCCCCAGGAAGTGTACGCTATACGCGCGCGAAGCGAGATATTTAAAATAGTTTTATTTGCGAGATGGCTCACATTTGAGCATTTTCTTAATCGCTGAGTGAAATAACGTAATTGAGCAACCGACGATGAGAATACACGATGTGTCACAGTTGTTAATTTTCGGCTTCCTCAATTTCGGAGTTCATCATGCAAACTTATTTTGACCAGCTCGAACGCGTTCTTTTTGCCGGACCTAAAACCGATAATCCGCTGGCGTTTCGCCACTATAATCCGGATGAAATCGTGCTGGGAAAACGCATGGCAGATCATCTGCGTTTTGCCGCCTGTTATTGGCATAACTTCTGCTGGAATGGCGCGGATATGTTTGGCGCCGGCTCGTTTGAGCGTCCCTGGCAGGCCGCGGGCGATGCGCTGGAAATGGCCAAACGCAAAGCGGACGTGGCGTTTGAATTTTTCTACAAGCTCAACGTGCCGTATTACTGCTTCCATGATGTCGACGTCTCGCCAGAAGGCGCGTCGCTGAAAGAGTATTTGCATAATTTCGCCGTGATGACCGAAGTGCTGGCGGAGAAACAGCAGCAAACCGGCGTGAAACTGCTGTGGGGCACCGCCAACTGCTTTACCCACCCGCGCTACGGCGCCGGGGCGGCGACCAACCCCGATCCGGAGGTGTTTGCCTGGGCGGCCACGCAGGTGGTGACCGCCATGAACGCCACCCACCAGCTCGGCGGCGAAAACTATGTGCTGTGGGGCGGCCGCGAAGGTTACGAGTCGCTGTTGAATACCGACCTGCGCCAGGAGCGCGAGCAGATTGGCCGCTTCCTGCAGATGGTGGTGGAGCACAAGCATAAGATTGGCTTTGGCGGCACGCTGCTTATCGAGCCGAAACCGCAGGAGCCCACCAAGCATCAATACGATTACGATGTCGCGACGGTGTATGGCTTCCTGAAGCAGTTTGGTCTGGAAAATGAGATCAAGGTGAACATTGAAGCCAACCACGCCACCCTGGCGGGGCACTCTTTCCATCATGAAATCGCCAGCGCCATCGCGCTGGGCATTTTCGGCTCCGTTGATGCCAACCGCGGCGATGCGCAGCTCGGCTGGGATACCGATCAGTTCCCGAACAGCGTGGAAGAAAATACTCTGGTGATGTACGAGATCCTCAAAGCCGGGGGATTCACCACCGGCGGCCTGAACTTTGACGCCAAAGTTCGCCGGCAAAGCACCGACAAATACGACATGTTCTATGGCCATATTGGGGCTATGGACGTGATGGCGCTGTCCCTCAAGCTGGCCGCGCGCATGATTGAGGATGGCAAGCTCGATCGGGCTCTGGCAAAACGCTATGCCGGCTGGCAGGGCGAGCTGGGGCAACAAATTATGGCCGGCCGCATGTCGCTGGATAATATTGCCCGGTACGCTGAGCAGCATAATCTGAATCCGCAGCATCACAGCGGGCGTCAGGAATTACTCGAAAATCTCGTCAATACCTATATCTTTGGTTAAATTTGGCTGATATGCCCCTGCGGGGGCATATATTCCGCCATCTGCCCGCTGCCGGGAAATAGCCTTTATTGGTTCGTGTTGTATTTATGCTGTCTGCGCCGCAAGGCTATCTGTTTGACTGTCTATAGATGAACAATCCGCTGTGCGGATGGTTCTGCTATTGTGCCACCTGTTTAATATTAGTGAAGGAGGAAGAGTCGCGATAATTGTGTAATGCCTCTGTGACCGTACAAAATAAAAAATAACTTGTTCTGATGATAGCGATATATTCTGTCAGCTCAGAATAGGCTGGTTATTGTCTGAATAAAATTAACCTATATTGAGAAACTCATGACAATGATAAAAAAACTTCCATTAACCATGGCGGTTATCGCCGCGTTTTTTCCGCTTACCTCTGTAATGGCGCAAGAATTTACTCAGGAACAGATCGACGCCATCGTCGCCAAAGCCGTTGATAAAGCGCTGGCCGACCGCCAGGCGAAAATCGACGCCGCGGCCGACAAAAAGGTCGACGTGATCACCAACCCGCAGACCACCGCCGCCTCGCCGGATATGGCCATTCCGTTCGGCCTCAAGTTCAGCGGCTACGCCCGCTATGGCGCCCACTTCCAGACCGGCGACCAGAAATATGTCGGAGTCGACGGCTCCTATAACGGCGCCTCGGCGATCGGCCGCCTGGGCAACGAAAGCAACGGCGGCGAATTCCAGATCAGCAAGGCCTTCAAAAGCGCGCAGGGGGCTATCTGGGATCTTAACGTGATGTTCGACCACTGGAGCGACGAGGTTAACCTGAAGAAGGCCTACGTCGGCGTCACCAACGTGCTGGAATCCAACCCCAACGCCTATATCTGGGCCGGCCGCGACTTCCACCAGCGTCCGCAACAGGGGATCAACGACTACTTCTGGATGAACCACGACGGCCAGGGCGCCGGGGTGAAGAACTTTGATATCGGCGGCGTGCAGTTCGACGTGGCGGCGGTCTCGCAGGTGAAATCCTGTAGCCCGGAAGTGATGGCCGATGAAACCAACCCGTCGCGCATCACCTGTACCGGCAGCTCCGACACCGGCGACAACGGCCACTACGCGCTGACCACCAAAACCCACAACATCAAGGCCGGGCCGATCGACGTCGAGGTGTACGCCAACTACGGCTTTGACTCGAAGGCGGTGGACAGCGACGCGCGCCTCGAAGCCTGGCAGGGCGGGCTGGTGCTGAGCCACACCAACGACAGCGGGGTGAACAAGGTGATCCTGCGCTACTCCGACAACTCGGATAACAGCGTCTACAACAAAACCGACGACCTGACCACGGTCTACGCCAGCTTCGAGGGCAGCCATAAGTTCACCCAGCAGGCGCAGGTGGAATATCTGCTGGCCTTCCACGACTACGACAACGGCAGGGACAACACCGACAACCGTAAAAACTACGGCGCCATCGTGCGGCCGATGTACTTCTGGAACGACGTGCACTCCACCTGGCTGGAAGCGGGCTACCAGCGCGTGGACTACGACCAGGGCGGGAATAACCACGGCTGGAAGCTGACGCTGTCGCAGAACATCGCCATCGGCATGGGGCCGGAGTTCCGCCCGATGCTGCGCTTCTACGTGACCGGCGGCCAGGTGGACAATGAGCATACCGCGAAGGTGAACGGCACCCAGGACCAGCAGCTGGATTCGCTGAACGTCGGCGGGATGTTTGAGGCGTGGTTCTGATGCGATAGCGTTGCCGAAGGAGCGTTCCCGGCTGGCGCTACGCTTAGCCGGGCTACGACTGGTGCGCTCCATTTATGCCGGATGGCGGCTGACGCCTTATCCGGTCTACGTTCCTTCCCGCAGGCTCACACACGTAGGCCCGCGCAAGCGCAGCGCCGCCGGGCGGTCAGGCGCCATACCCGCGGTTGCGCCGGATGGCGGCATAAATGCCTTATCCGGCCTACGTTCCTTCCTGCGGGCTCCCCCCCAGGCCCGGCAAGCGTAGCGCCGCCGGGCAGCTGGCCCATCCCCCCTCAGTTCACCGTCAGGCGCAGGGCCAGATCCTGCGGATAGGGGTCAAAATAGTTCTGCGCCTGCAGGTAGCGATCCGGATACTCGGCCAGATAGTGCTTAAGCAGCGTCAGCGGCGCGAGGATCGGCAGCAGCCCGGCGCGATAGTTGAGGATCACCTCCCGCAGCTCGCCGCGCTGGCGGCTGTTCAGCTGGTCGCGGAAATAACCCTGAATATGCATCAGCACGTTGGTGTGGTTTTTCCGCGAGGCGGGCCGCTTGAGGATCGCCATCAGCTTCTCACGGTAGACCTCGAAGAAAGCCTCCAGATCCTCCCATTCATGCAGCGAGGCGACGAACGGGCCGATCTCGCGGTAGCCCGCCTGGTGGTGAGCCAGCAGCTGCAGCTTGTAGCGGCTGTGAAAGGCCAGCAGGCCGTGGCGGGTCAGGCCGCGGGCGCGCAGGGCGTTGAGTTCATGCAGGGCGAAAACGCGCTCGACAAAATTCTCCCGCAGCAGCGGATCGTGCAGCCGGCCATCCTCTTCCACCGGCAGCCACGGGTAGCGCGCGATCAGGGCGCCGGTAAACAGCCCCACGCCTTCCTTACGCCCGCGATTGCCTTTTTCGTCATACAGCCGCACGCGCTCCATCCCGCAGCTCGGCGATTTGGCGCAGACGATAAAGCCCGACAGCTCGCCCAGAGTTGCCAGATGGGCGTTGGCAAAATCGGCCATCTTCTCCGTCACATCCTCGTGCGGGGCGTGGCTGAAGCGCATGCGGATCTCCCCGACCGGAGTCTGCACCAGGCGGAGCGCCGGGCGTGGTACGGGCAGGCCGATCGCCATCTCAGGGCAGACGGGCTTAAACGCCACCCACTGCGCGAGCTCATCCATCACAAAGCCCATACGCTTATGCCCGCCGTCGAATCGCACGGCTGAGCCGGTTAAACATCCGCTGATCCCAATGACAGGTTGCGTGTTCATGGCGCTGTCCTCTCTTCTGCTGTGGTTCGGGTAAAGAAAAGGGTCACGGTGGCGACCGTAATGCCGAATTTCTTCATCTCGGTTTTGTTAAACAAATGGCTGCCGTCCTGCAGGTACATCCAGTCGTCAAAGTGCAGCAGCCACCGGCTGCCGCTGGCCTCGACGTTCATGCTGTAGCGCCAGTGAAAGGCATTGCCTGCCGCCTGGCCGCTGGCCACGCCTTCGATATCCCCGGCGGTGCCCTGATAACGGTTATCGCCGGTGCGGCGAATGCGCCATACCCGCTGCTGCTTCTCGCCATCGTCATAGACAAAGCGCTCATGGAGCGTCAGGGTGTCGCCGACGACGTCGCCATCGATCTCAACATGGAAGCGGCGCAGCTGCTTGCCGTCGCGATCCTGCACCATCCCCCACGCCTCGGTTCGGCCCTGAAAATAGTGAAAGATGTCGAGGGTGGGCTGCTGCTGCCGGTATTCGGTGACCTCGGTACTGCAGCCGGCGAGCATCAGCATCAGCAGCGCCAGGCCAAGGGTCAGAATGCGTTTCATGGAGTACCTCCGATCAACTGCTGACGCAGTTCGGGATAAGTGGTGCGTGGATCGAGCCAGATGGCGAGAAAGCGGGTGCTGAACGCCGCCGACTGGCGCGGGCCGAGCGGGGTAAAGGCGGTCTGTGCGGCGCTGGCGCGGTACCAGAACTGCCCCTCGCCGCCGCGGACCACGAACGCCAGCTGGCTGCCCGGCGCGACGTCCGGCCAGAGCCCCTGCAGCATGCGCAGCCAGGCTTCGCTGCGTGGCTCCTGCTGCAGAATACCCTGCGCCTGCCACTGGTCGCGGGTGGCGTCCACCAGCGCCTCGCGATCGATGTCGCGCTGGTAGGTGATGATCAGCGCCCGATCCTGCTGCGGGCCGTCATACCGACCATTGGGCGTGCGCAGCTGTGAGTGATAGACGGTGAACGGCCCCCAGGTGAGGGTCGCCTCGCCGACGCGGCGCCACGCCAGCCAGTCGGCGGCGTGGGCCGCCGGGGCGAGGACGGTCAGCCATAGCAGTAACAGGGCGAATCTCATTTTTGCCTCCCCATCCCCAGATGGAACAGCAGCATGATCACCAGCCAGCCGCAGGCCATGGCGGCCACAGCAAGCGCCGTCGGCACCAGCAGGGTCATGGCTCCGAGGCGAGCGCCGATCAGGTAGGCCACCGGGCCGCCGAGGGTCGCCGCCGTAGCCAGCACCCAGCCGGGAAGCGTCGCGGCGCGGGTCAGTCGGGTCCAGACGACGGCGAACATCAGCCACAGGGCCACCATCCACAGGGGCAGCAGGCTGTCGCCGGGAAAATCAATCAGCCCCGCCAGCGCCCAGCAGGCGTCAAGCCCGCAGCCCGCCGCGGCCAGCAGCAGGGCGGGCGGACGACTGGCCGCCGGCAACCGCAGCCAGGCGAAGATGGCCAGCGTCAGCCAGATCAGCAGGCCGCGCTCGCGCAACATCACCACCAGCGTCCAGTAAACATCGAACGCGAGGGCCATCAGCAGGTGCTGCGCCGGGCGTGTCATACCCGCTCCGCGGTGAGCTGCACCACGCTGATGGTGCGGGCGTTAAATCCGGCTTCGCAATAGCCGAAGTAGTAGAGCCACATCCGGCGGAAGCGCTCATCAAAGCCGAGCTTTTCAATATCCTGCCAGGCGTGGGTAAAACGCTGCCGCCAGTGCGCCAGGGTGCGGGCATAGTCCGGGCCCATGTCGAACAGGTTGCGCACCACAAAATCGGTATGGCGGGTCATCAGCTCGCTCATTGCCGTGATGCTGGGCAAAAAGCCGCCCGGGAAGATGTAGCGCTGGATAAAATCGACGCTTTTGCTGTAGTCGCGATAGCGCTGATCCTGAATGGTGATCGCCTGCAGGGCCATTTTACCGCCCGGGCGCAGGCGCGCCTGGCAGGTGCGGAAGAAGGCCGGGAGGTAGCGCTGGCCCACCGCCTCAATCATCTCCACCGACACCAGTTTGTCGTACTCGCCGCGCAGATCGCGGTAGTCGCAGAGCAGCACCTCGACGCGATCCTGCAGCCCGGCGCGGGCCATGCGCTCGGTAGCCCAGCGGTGCTGCTCCCGGGAAAGGGTGGTAGTCGTGACCCGGCAACCGTAATGGCGGGCGGCGTATTCGGCCAGCGCCCCCCAGCCGGTGCCAATCTCCAGCAGATGATCGCCGGGGTTGAGCGCCAGCTGGTCGCACAGACGCGCCATCTTGGCCCGCTGGGCCTGGGTCAGATCCTGCTGGTCGTCGGTAAACAGCGCGCTGGAGTAGAGCAGGTCGTCATCCAGAAAGTGGGCATAAAATTCGTTGCCGAGGTCGTAATGGGCTGCAATGTTCTCCCGCGCCTGGGCGCGGGTGTTGCGGCGAGTCCAGTGGCGCAGGCGGGCGACTGGCTTACCCAGCAGACGAAAGCCGCGCTCCAGACGCCCCAGCACCTCGCCGTTGCGCGCGAGGATCTGCAACAGCGCCGTCAGCTGGTGGCTCTCCCAGTCGCCGTCCATCCAGGCCTCGGCCGCCGCGAGACTGCCGCCGGTCAGCAGACGCCAGTACACCTCCGGCGTGCAGACCCGCGCCTCAGCGCGCAGCGCGGCGGCGGGGTCGCCAAAATGAAATGTCTGCGCCCCTTCGCGCACGGTGAGCGAGCCTTCGCGGAGGCCGCTCAACAGACGAAAAAGCAGCCAGCGCGCGAGCCGCACGTTGCGCGGCACATCGGGTTCAAGCGCAAAGACGGGATCGGTCATGAGCGTTCACTCCTGCTGACAGGATGGTTGTACAGCGGCACGCGCTTCAGCCACAGCCGCAGCGCCTGCCAGTAGATGGCGAGGACGGTTTTCAGGGTCATCATCGGCAGACGCAGCAGCAGCCCGCGCAGGTTGGCGCGGGTCAATGGCACGCGGCTCAGGGCCAGCGTGGCGTCGAACACCTTGCTGGCCTGATGGTTTTCAATGTGCATGTGCAGCGTTTTGCCCGGCGCGTTGAAGCGCCAGTGATAGACCATGTCCATCGGGTTAAACGGCGAAACGTGAAAGGCTTTCTCCAGCGGGCGCGCCTGCTGGCCGTCCACCGCGTAGTAATGACGCTCATTCCATGGCGTGTTGCGCACTTCGGCCAGCACCCAGCGCAGGGTGTCGGCCTCGTCATAGCAGTAGTAAAAGTTGACCGGATTAAAATGGAAGCCGAAGTAGCGCAGCTGGGTCAGGAGCATCACGCGGCCCGCCGGGCGGCAGCCGGTCAGGCTCTCCAGCCGGTTCAGCGCCTGAGCCTTCAGTGGCGCGCCCAGCGGATAATCGGCGTCGTACCAGGCGGCGGCGGCCAGGCGGTTGCGACGGATGCCCGCCTCAGGCAGCCTGTCCAGTTCGTCGAGGTCGAGCCAGGCCATAAACAGGCGGTAGACGAAGTGGTGCGCCTTCGGCTGCAGGCGACGGTGGCGCAGGACGCCCTGATAGAGGCAGCTGTTCATTTCAGTTGTCCTCCGCCGCGGCGATGCCCTGCACCACGTCGAGCGCACTGCGTACCCCGTCCTCATGAAAGCCGTTGTACCAGTAGGCCCCGCAGTACCAGCTCCGCTGCTGGCCGTTAATCTCTTCGCGCCGCAGCTGGGCCGACCAGCTTTGCGGGTTAAACAGCGGATGCTCATAGACGAAGCGCTGCCAGACAAAGCGATCGTCCACCGGCGCGTCCGGGTTCAGAGTGACGCAGAACAGGGGGGCGCCCGCAGGCAGCCCCTGGAGAATATTCATGTTGTAGGTGACGCAGGCCCGGGCCCGATCCCCGTCGCTCAGGCGATAGTTCCAGCTGGCCCAGGCGCGCTGGCGCTCCGGCAGCCAGCGCGGATCGCTGTGCAGCACCACCTCGTTGCGCTGCCAGCCGATATCCCCCAGCACCTCACGCTCGGCGTCGGTGGGCGCCGCCAGCATCGCCAGCGCCTGCGCGGAGTGGCAGGCGAAGATCACCTGGTCAAAATGCGCCTCCCCGGACGCCAGCCGCAGGATAACTCCCGCCGGGTGACGGTCCACCTGCTGCACCGGCGCGTTGAGCCGCAGGTCCAGGCGATCGCCGAGCCTGGCAAGCAGGGCGCGGACGTATTCCCGGGAACCGCCGGGCACCACGTACCATTGCGGACGATCGCGAATATCCAGCAGACCGTGGTTCTCAAAGAAGCGCAAAAACAGCGGTAGCGGGAAGCGGCGCATCTCCTGCAGCGACGACGACCAGATGGCCGCCCCCATCGGCAGGATATAGTGGCGGGCGAAGAAGGGGCTAAAACGGTGGCGGGAGAGGAAGTTCTCCAGCGTCGCGCCCGGATCCAGCGCCTCGGTCAGCGCCAGTTTTGCCAGCCGGTTGAAGCGGACGATCTCGCTCAGCAGCCCCCAGAAGGCCGGCTTCAGCAGATTGCGTCGCTGGGCGAAGAGCGAGGTCAGGCTGTGGCCGTTGTACTCCAGGCCGCTGACTGGGTTGTGGACCGAGAAGCTCATCTGCGTTTTTTGCCCGTCGATCCCCAGCTCGCTGAGCAGGCCCATAAAGCGCGGATAGGTGCGATCGTTGTAGACGATAAATCCGGTATCGATGGCCCAGGTGCCCTGCGGCGTGGCGACATCCACGGTGGCGGTGTGGCCGCCCGGCGTGGCGCCCGCTTCGAACAGCGTCACCTGATGGTGTCCGGCCAGCCGCCAGGCGCAGGTCAGCCCGGCGATGCCGCTGCCGATGATGGCGATGTTCATGAGCGCACCATCCTGCGCAACAGCAGGCGCTGCATACCTGACGGCAGGCTGGCCAGCAGCCGCAGGGCCAGGCTGAAACCGGTGGGGAAGGCGATGTGGTTTTTTCCCTTCGCCAGGCCGTGACGGATCGCCGCCACTGCCCGATCCACGCTCACCCGGCCGGGCATGGCAAAGTCGTTTTTGCGCGTCAGCGGGGTGTCGACGAAGCCTGGAGAGACCACCGTGACGGCGACCCCTTTCGGCTCCCAGTCAAGACGCAGGCTGTTGGCAAACCAGGTCAGCGCCGCCTTGGAGGCGCCATAGGCTTCCGCGCGCGGGAAGGGCAGCCAGTGCGCCATGGAGCTGACCAGCACCACCCGATCGCCAGCCTCCAGCTGCGTCTGCAGCGCCGCCAGGCAGTTCACCGGCCCAAGGAAGTTGGTGGCCATCACCCGCTCCACGAGGGCGGCATCCACCTGTCCGTGATCGAGGTATTCGCAGGTGCCGGCGCAGAGAATGATCAGGTCGGCAAAACAGCCCGTCAGCGCCTGGCGACAGGCGTCCCTGTCTGTCATATCGAACAGGCGCGCGCTGATGTTGGGGCTGAACTGCTGCAGCGCCGTCAGGCGCGACGCATCGCGCCCGCAGGCGATGACCAGGTGGCCATCCGTCGCGAAGGATTTCGCCAGGCCGGCGCCAATTCCGGAGCTGGCGCCGGTGATAAGCACCGTCATCATGAGCGCACCCTCCGTTTCACGCCGCGTACCGCCCAGCCCAGCAGGGGAAGATGCTCGTAGATCATCTCCCCGGCGTCGTAGTAGTCGCGTTGATGGAGAATCTGCTCCCCGGCGATGTCCACCACCGAGCAGCCCGGCAGGGCCAGCGTTTCTCCGCCGGCAATGCGCGGATGCGACCAGTGCATGGTCCAGGTCACGGCGAACCGCTGACCGTCGCAGAGCGGCGTGTCGATGGTGAACCGGCACTGCTCTACGTTGGCCAGCAGATGGGTAAAGTAGCGCTGGATGGCAAACAGCCCCTGGTGCTGACCAAAAGGATCGCTCAGCGTCGCGTCCGGATGGTACAGCGCGGCCAGCGCCGAGGGCGGCTGCGCATCCAGCCCGGCGTAGTACTCAACGAAACGACGAATCACGGACGGCGAGGTGCTCATGGATCACATCCTGGCTAAACACGGTGGCGTAATGGCATACTTAAAACTTACACAAATAAAATTATTTGTCCAAGTTTGTGGAAAAATATATTTTATTTATGTTAAAAATCATTTGGTTATGATTGGTGTTTTAAAGGGTGAAAATCACGCGTGGCGCAAAGGGCAAGCGTGCGCCCGCCGCGCCACCGGGCGCTGGCGGAACAGAGCGTGGAGGTAAGTGAAAACAGGGGGTTAGAGCGGGATCACCTCGAGGGAGACGACCTGCTGCTGCCAGAGTTCGATCTGCCTCTGACGAGCGGCGGAGAGTTTGCCGCTGGTGACCAGCAGCCAGTTGCGCTGGGGAAAAATCTCCGGCGCCAGGGCGGCAGGAGGCACCGGCAGGACGTCGATGCGATGACCCTGGCCGGTACGCTTGAGCGCCTCAAGCCAGATTTCGCAGGCGTCGGTCAGGTGCCAGCCGGTGATCAGAAAGTTATCCCCGGGCGCCTTCTTATCGCCTTCGAGGCAAAACGAGGTGTAGGCGATGATGATGCCGTCGAGGATTTCGCGCAGGGTCATGATGGCCGGTACGTTGGCGGAGACCTGGCTGCGCAGCGGACGCAGCACCTCGGTCACCAGCTCCTGACGCGGATATTCGCGCCCGGCATCGTAGATAAGCTGGCGCAGGGACTCGATTTTTCCCTCTTTCAGCCGCTGCAGCATGGTCTCCTGCAGCGTCAGCCAGTTGTTGGTGCGCCGCGCGCCGGGGCGCGACAGCAGGGGCTTCACCTGGCTAACCGGCACCCCTTTTTTCACCCAGTCGAGGATCTTCAGCGCCTGCTGGACGTCGTCATCGCTGTACAGACGGTGTCCACCATCGGTGCGCAGCGGCTTAAGCAGGCCGTAGCGGCGCTGCCAGGCGCGAAGCGTGGTCGCATTTATCCCGCAAAGTCGGGCAAATTCGCCGATGGAGTAAGGCATGGAGGCCACCTGTTAACAAAGAATATTCTCAATATACTACGAATCACGTCGGCTGGCGTGAAGTGTAGCGGCTTTGCACTACACTTTCCCCCAACCGCGTAAATGAAAGGAGTTCTCATGAAGCTATGGCCTGTTGTCACTGGCGTCGCTATCGCGTTGACCCTCGTGGCCTGCAAATCGCCCACCCCGCCGAAGGGCGTACAGCCGATTAGCGGGTTTGACGCCAGCCGTTATCTTGGAAAATGGTATGAGGTCGCTCGCCTGGAGAATCGCTTCGAGCGAGGCCTGGAGCAGGTGACCGCCACCTACGGCGCCCGCAGCGACGGGGGGATCAGCGTCGTCAATCGCGGTTATGACCCGGTTAAAAAACGCTGGAATGAAAGCGACGGGAAAGCCTATTTCACCGGCGCCCCCACCACCGCGGCGCTGAAGGTGTCTTTCTTCGGACCATTCTACGGCGGCTATAACGTTATCCGTCTGGACGACGACTACCAGTACGCGCTGGTCAGCGGCCCCAACCGCGACTATCTCTGGATCCTGTCGCGCACCCCCACCATTCCGGCGGCGGTGAAGCAGGATTACCTGAATACCGCGCGCGAGCTGGGCTTTGACGTCGATCGCCTGGTGTGGATCCGCCAGACGCCGCGCTAGCCTCGCCCCTTAGCGGCTGAGCAGGTGGGTATAAACCACGTACAGCCCGGCCAGCGCCGCCACGTTCAGCGCCACGCTGATGAAAAACCACGTCCGGAAGGGCTGCTTTTGCGTTTTATGACGAAAGCACTGCTGGCCGAGGATGGCCCCCGGCCAGCCTCCCACCAGGCCCAGCACCAGCAGCGTGGTTTCCGGTACCCGGCGCCAGGCTTTGCGTGCCGCCAGCTTGTCGGCGCCATAGATAAGCCATGTCAGAAGGCTGCTCAGTAAAAACCACATCGCCAGCGGGTAGGGCAGCAGGGCGCTGCCCACGGCGGTGAGCAGCAGCAGGGAATAACATACCAGGTTCAGATTCATAGAGACGTTCACGCCGGCCAGAAGAATGGCGCCACTATAGCCAATTTCCCGGACCGGCGTAAACGCGGCGGGCTATCGGCCGCGCTTGCCCCGATGCCGGGACAGCCACATCATCTTATAAGCCGCCGGAATAATAAACAGTGACAGCAGCGGGGCGGTGATCATTCCGCCAATCATCGGCGCGGCGATGCGGCTCATCACCTCCGACCCGGCGCCGGTGCCCCACAAAATCGGCAACAGGCCGGCGATAATCACCGCCACGGTCATCGCCTTCGGCCGCACGCGCAGCACCGCCCCCTGATACAGCGCCTCGTCGAGCTTCTCGACGCTGAAGGTACGCGGGTTCTCCAGCGATGGCTCGGCCTCGATGGCGTGGCGCAGGTACATCAGCATCACCACGCCAAACTCCGCGGCCACCCCGGCCAGGGCGATAAAGCCGGTGCCGGTGGCTACCGACAGATGGAACCCCATCCAGTAGAGGAACCAGATCCCGCCCACAAGGGCGAACGGCACGCTGGCGATGATCAGCAGCGCCTCGCCGACGCGGCGGAACGCCAGGTACAGCAGCACAAAGATAATCATCAGCGTCATCGGCACCATCAGCTTCAGCTTCTGATTGGCGCGCTCCAGCAGCTCGAACTGCCCGGAATACGACACGCTGATGCCCGGCTTCAGCTTCACCGCTTTGCCGATGGCCTGCTGCAGATCGTGCACCACTGACACCATGTCACGGTCTCGGGCGTCGATGTAGATCCAGCTGGTGGGGCGGGCGTTCTCGGTCTTCAGCATCGATGGCCCGCTGACCACCTTCACCTCGGCGATGTCGCCGAGGACGATCTGCTGCTTCAGCGGGGTGAGAATCGGCAGCTGGCGCAGGGTCTGCGGGCTGTCGCGATAGCTCTGCGGGTAGCGGATGTTGATCGGATAGCGCTCGACGCCCTCCACCGTTTCGCCGACCATCGCCCCGCCGATAGCGGACGAGACGAACAGCTGCACGTCGCCGACGGTCATGCCGTAGCGGGCCGCCTTCTCACGCTGGATATCAATGTCGAGGTAGCGCCCGCCCACCAGCCGCTCGGCTAATGCTGACGTAACCCCCGGCACGCTGCGCGCCACCACCTCAATTTGCCCGGCGATGGCGTCGATATCGGCCAGGTTAGTGCCGGAAACCTTAATGCCAATCGGGCTCTTGATGCCGGTGGAGAGCATGTCGATGCGGTTGCGGATCGGCGGCACCCACAGGTTCGCCAGCCCCGGCAGGCGCACGGTCTTGTCCAGTTCGTCGACGATCTTCTCCAGGGTCATCCCCGGCCGCCACTGATCCTGCGGCTTGAGCTGAATGGTGGTCTCCACCATCTCCAGCGGCGCGGAGTCGGTAGCGGTGTCTGCCTTACCCGTTTTGCCGAACACCCGCGCCACCTCCGGCACCGTCATGATCAGCTTGTCGGTCTTCTGCAGCATATCCGCCGCCTGCGAGGCGGAGATCCCCGGCAGCGTTGACGGCATATACAGCAGATCGCCCTCGTTGATCTGCGGCAGAAACTCGCCGCCGACCCGGTTAAGCGGCCAGACAACCGTCAGGATCGACAGGAGCGCGATCAGCAGGGTGGTCTTCGGCCAGTGCAGCACCTTCAGCAGCAGCGGATGATAAATGCGGATCAAAAAGCGGTTCAGCGGGTTGCTGCTCTCCGCCGGGATCCTGCCGCGGATCCAGAAGCCCATCAGGATCGGGATCACCATGATCGCCAGCAGCGCCGCCCCGGCCATCGACCAGGTTTTGGTGAAGGCCAGCGGGCCGAACAGTTTGCCCTCCTGGCCTTCGAGGGTGAAAATGGGGATAAACGACAGGGTGATGATCAGCAGGCTGATAAACAGCGCCGGGCCAACCTCCACCGAGGCGTCGGTAATGATTTTCCAGCGCCTGTCGTTACCGAGCTTCTCTCCCGGATGCTGATGCGCCCACTCCTCCAGCCGCTTGTGGGCGTTCTCAATCATCACGATGGCGGCATCGACCATCGCTCCCACCGCAATGGCGATCCCGCCCAGCGACATGATGTTGGCGTTGAGTCCCTGGAAATGCATCATGATAAAGGCGAAGCACAGGCCGAGCGGCAGGGAGATAATCGCCACCAGCGCCGAGCGTACGTGCCACAGGAACAGGGCGCAGACCAGGGCGACGACGATAAACTCTTCCAGCAGTTTGTGGCTGAGGTTGTCGATGGCGCGGTCGATAAGCTGGCTGCGGTCGTAGGTGGTGACGACTTCAACCCCTTCCGGCAGGCTGCTTTGCAGCGACGCCAGTTTTTCTTTGACCGCCGAGATCGCTTCCCGGGCGTTCTTGCCGGAGCGCAGGATCACCACCCCGCCGGCCACTTCGCCTTCGCCGTTCAGTTCGGCGATACCGCGGCGCATCTCCGGGCCGACCTGTACCCGCGCGACGTCGCCGAGATACACCGGCACGCCGGTGTCACCGGTTTTCAGCACAATGTTTTTGAAGTCGTCGAGGGTCTGCAGATAGCCGCTGGCGCGCACCATATATTCGGCTTCCGCCAGTTCGACCGAAGAGCCGCCCGCCTCCTGATTAGAGGCGTCCAGCGCCGATTTCACCTCGCCGAGGCTGATGCCGTACTGGGTCAGCTTCATCGGGTCGACGACAATCTGGTACTCCTTGACCACGCCGCCCACCGACGCCACTTCTGAGACGTTAGGAATGGTTTTCAGCTCGTATTTTAAGAACCAGTCCTGCAGGGAGCGCAGTTCGGCGAGATCGTGCTTGCCGCTGCGGTCGACCAGCGCGTACTCGAAGACCCAGCCGACGCCGGTGGCATCCGGGCCCATTTCGGCGCTCACCCCGGCGGGCAGTTTGCCCTGTACCTGGTTGAGATACTCCAGCACCCGTGAGCGCGCCCAGTAAGGATCGGTGCCGTCTTCAAAAATCACATACACATAAGAGTCGCCAAACTGCGAGAAGCCGCGCACCGTTCTGGCGCCGGGCACCGACAGCATGGTGGTGGTTAGCGGCCAGGTGACCTGGTTTTCGACGATCTGCGGCGCCTGTCCCGGGTAGCTGGTTTTGACAATCACCTGTACGTCGGAGAGATCCGGCAGGGCGTCCACCGGCGTATGGACGATGGTCCAGGTCCCCCAGAGGCTGAGAAACAGCGCGCCCATCATCACCAGGAAGCGGTTGGCCACCGAGCGGCGGATAATCCATTCAATCATGGTTCCTTTCCTCAGTGCGCGTGGGCGGCAGGGGCAACGGCATCCGGGGCCTGCGCGCGCATGCGCTCCAGCGCGCCGGCGATATTGGCTTCCGAGTCGATCAGGAACAGGCCGCTGGCGACCACTTTCTCGCCCTCCTGCAGCCCGCTGCGAATGGCCGTGACGCCATTGGATTCATGGAAGACCTGGACCCGCTTCGGCACGAAGCGGCCCTCGTTATCCACGGTGATTACCCGCTGCTCGCTGCCGCTGTCGATCAGCGCTTTGGAGGGGATCAGCAGCATCGGTTCGCTTTCACTGGTCAGCTGCAGATAGGCGTTCATCCCCGGCTTCAGCGCTTCATCCGGGTTGTTGACCTGCAGGCGCAGCTGCAGGGTGCGGGTGGCGCTATCGACGCTGGGGAGGATCGTCCATTTGCTGATGCGGAAGGTTTTGTCCGGCCAGGCGGGAACCTGAATGGCGAACTGCGAGGCATCTTTGATCAGCCAGGCGATGGACTCGGGGACCGCCACGCTGACCCACACCGGATCCATGCCCTGAATTTTCGCCACCACGTTATCTTTGGCGATGTTCATTCCGGCGCGCAGATCGAAGGCGGTGATCACCCCGTCGATGGGCGCCTTGAGGGTGAAACGGGTCTGGATCTTGCGCGTGGCTTTCAGGCGGCGGATATCGTCGTCCGGCATTCCGGCGAGACGCAGCCGCTCGAGGATCCCCTCGACCTGGGTGGCGGTGCCGCCGGTCTCCTGCAATAGCAGGTATTCGCTCTGCGCTTCCACCCAGTCCGGGATGGTCAGTTCCAGCAGCGGCGTACCTTGTTGCACTTTGTCGCCGACGGTCAGGGGATAGACTTTATTAATAAAGCCCGCCGCCCGCGCCTGCATAATCACGTACTGGTACTCGTTGTAGCTGATGTTGGCCGGGAATGTCTGGGCGTAGCGCAGCGGCCCGCGGGTGACGGCGGCGGTTTTCACCCCAAGATTCTGGGTCTGCGTCGGGTCGATACGCACCCCCGGCGCCCCGGCGGCGGCACTCTCCTCATCGGCGTATTTCGGCACCAGGTCCATATCCATAAACGGCGATTTACCCGGTTTATCAAAGCGGGTGTTCGGGTACATCGGATCGTACCAGAACAGCACTTTACGTTGCTGCTCGGCCGTCGGGGCGGCTGCGGCAGCATCGTGGGGCGCCGCAGTCCGGGTATACAGCGCTGCGGTGAGCGCGCCGCCGATCGCCATGCTGCCGAGGATCAGCGCCGTGTTTTTCAGTGTCAGGGATGCCATGTGTTGTCCATTCCGTCGTTGAGAGGCTTGCCGTCGCCGGGCCATTAGTGGGCGCGAATATCCTGCAGCAGCGACAGGTTGCCCTGCTGAACGAAGGTGAAGTCCACGCTGTCGCCGTCCTTCACATTGTTGAGCTGGGTCTGCGGGGTGATGGTGAAGCGCATGGTCATCGGCGGCCAGTTCACCGCCGGGATGGCTTCGTGGGCGATGGTGATTTTTTTGCTATCCATATCAATGGCTTTAATGACCCCTTTGCCGCTGATGCTTTGCGTCTGCGCGGCGGCGGGCTGTTCGTGCATCGCCATGCCGGCGTGCGGGTCGGCGGCCTGGACGGCGAACACCGCGCCAGAAATCAGAGTGAACAGGGCGACTTTAGACAGTGAATTCATGATCGGGACTCCTTGGGTTATTCCATCCAGCCGCCGCCGAGGGCGGTGAACAGGGTGATTTCATTTGCCTGACGGGAATAGTTGAGTTCCAGCAGGGTTTGTCGGGTGGTGAAAATATCGCGCTGGGCGCTCAGCACTTCGATGTAGCTGACCGCGCCGTGGCGATAGAGCGCGGTGGCGCGCTGCAGGGTGATATTCAGCGACGCGAGATAGCGCTCCTGTGCGGCAATTTGATCGGCCAGGCTCTGGCGCAGGGCCAGCGCGTCGGCTACCTCTTTAAAGGCGGACTGGATTTTTTGCTCGTAGTTGACCACCTGCTGCTGCTGGCGGATCTCCGCCAGATCGAGGTTGGCCTGATTGCGCCCGGCGTTGAAAATCGGTATGTCGATTTTGGGGATGAAGTTCCACATCGCGCTGCCGGCGTTAAACAGGCTGGCGAGCTCGCTGCTGCTACCGGAGAGCGAGCTGGTCAGGGTGATCGACGGAAAGAAGGCCGCCCGCGCGGCGCCGATGTTGGCGTTGGCCGCCCGCAGGCTGTGTTCGGCCTCTAAAATATCCGGCCGCTGCAGCAGGATCGCTGAGGAGAGCGATGGCGGCAGGGTAACGCCTTGCAGATCGACGGCGCTGCTGGCGCTATCGTCCGGCAGAGGTTGATAGCTGCCGAGCAACAGCTGCAGAGCGTTATTAGCCTGCGCCAGCTGGCCCTGCCGTCTGGCGATATCGGCGCGGGTGCTCTCGATCATCCCCCGCGCCTGCTCCAGCGCCAGCACGGTAGTGCTCCCGGTCAGCAGCTGTTTTTCAACGAACGCGTAAGACTGCTGATAGTTTTGCAGGGTATCGTTGGCCACCTGCAGCTGCGCTGCCGCCAGCCGCTGGTTGAAGTAGCTTTGTGAAACGTTAGCAATCAACAGGATATGCACTGCGCGCCGGGCCTCTTCGCTGGCGAAGAAGTTCTCCCGGTCGGCCTCGCTAAGGTTTGTCAGCCGGCCAAAGAAGTCGAGGTCATAGCTGAGATTCAGGCCGGCAGCGTAATCGTTGCTGGTGGTGGTGTCGCCTTTAAGCTTGCCGCCGTAGGTGGTGCTGCCGTCACCGTTCAATTGCGGGTAGCGGTCAGCATCGGTCACCCGATACTGGGCGCGGGCTTCCTGCACTTTCAGCGTCGCCATCCGCAGATCGCGGTTGTTGGTCAGCGCGGTGCCAATCAGGCTTTTCACCTGCGGGTCGACGAAAAAGGTGCGCCAGCCGGTCTCCTGATAGCCCGCGGTTGCGGTCACCAGCTTGTTCTGGCTGAGAGAGAACTGCTGCGGTACCGGCGCGGCGGGGCGCTGGTAGTCCGGAGCGAGCGAGACACAGCCGGTTAAGGCGAGTATCACGCTGAGGGTAAGACGCGTTATTGGGCGCATGGCGGCAGACGTTTTCGACGATTTATCCATGGCGGCTACTTTACGTAGCGGCCTCTGTTCAGGACGTGACAGGAAAATGACAAAGCTGTCATTTTCCTGATATTTCATTGCTATCCGGAGGCGCTCCTCTAAAATTGAATACCCGCACAGAACGCGCGTGAAGGAGCCTGCGGTGAAGATTTTGATTGTCGAAGATGAGAAGAAAACCGGGGAGTACCTGACCAAAGGGCTCACCGAGGCTGGCTTCGTCGTCGACCTGGCCGATAACGGCCTTAACGGCTATCACCTGGCGATGACCGGTGACTATGATCTGCTGATCCTCGACATCATGCTGCCGGACGTGAACGGCTGGGATATCGTGCGCATGCTGCGCGCCGCCGGGAAAGGCATGCCGATCCTGCTGCTTACCGCGTTGGGCACCATTGAGCATCGGGTGAAGGGGCTGGAGCTGGGCGCCGACGACTATCTGGTGAAGCCGTTCGCCTTTGCGGAACTGCTGGCGCGGGTGCGGACGCTGCTGCGCCGCGGAGCGGCGGTTATTGTCGAAAGCCAGTTTCAGGCGGCGGATCTCAGCGTCGATCTGGTCAGCCGTAAGGTGACGCGCGGCGCCACCCGCATCACCCTGACCAGCAAGGAGTTCACTCTGCTGGAGTTCTTCCTGCGCCATCAGGGCGAGGTGCTGCCGCGTTCGCTGATTGCCTCGCAGGTGTGGGATATGAATTTCGACAGCGATACCAACGCGATAGACGTGGCGGTGAAGCGGCTGCGCGCCAAAATCGATAACGACTTCGAGCCGAAGCTGATCCAGACCGTGCGCGGCGTCGGCTATATGCTTGAGGTGCCGGATGGCTGCTAAGCGCCCCTTTTCCCTGGCCACCCGGCTGAGCTTCTTTATTAGCCTCGCCACCATCATCGCCTTTTTTGCCTTCACCTGGATCATGATCCATTCGGTGAAGGCCCACTTTGAAGAGCGCGACGTTCACGATCTCAGGCAGCTCAGCACCACCCTGGAGACGGTCCTCGACCACGCTGACTACCCGCAGGCGCGGCGGCTGGAGATCGTGAAGAATATCATTGCGGGTTACGCCAACGTCTTTATCTGCCTGGACGATGGGCAGGGCAATATTCTGTTCCAGTCGCCCAACGGGCCGGATCTCAGCCATATGCTGAGTACGCCAGGCCTGGCGATGCAGCTGCGCGACGGGAATGTGATTTCATGGACCGACCCGCAGCCGCGGGCAATGGCGCACGATAATCATCAAATGGAGACCCGCGCCTGGCGGCTGATCATGCTGCCGCTGGGCAAGCAGGCGGACGGCAAACCGGCGTACCAACTGCTGATGGCCTTATCCATCGATTTTCACCTGCACTATATTAATGAGCTGAAAGCGAAGCTGATTTCCGCCGCGTCGATAATCAGCCTGCTGATCATCGCCATCGTGCTGTTTGTGGTCTATCAGGGACATAAACCGATCCGCCAGATCAGCCGGCAGATCCAGAATATTACCTCGCGGGATCTCGACGTGCGCCTTGACCCGCAGGCGGTGCCTATCGAACTGGAGCGGCTCGCGCTCTCCTTTAACCACATGCTGGAGCGGATGGAGGATGTCTTTACCCGTCAGTCGAACTTCTCCGCCGATATCGCCCATGAGATCCGCACGCCGATCACCAACCTGGTGACGCAAACCGAAATCGCCTTAAGCCAGAGCCGCAGCCAGCAGGAGCTGGAAGAGGTGCTCTACTCCAATCTCGAAGAGTTCTCGCGTATGTCGCGGATGGTCAGCGATATGCTGTTTCTCGCCCAGGCCGATAACAACCAGCTGATCCCCGAACAGCGGGAACTGGATCTGGCTGAGGAAGTGCATAAGGTGTTTGAGTTTTTCGAGGCGTGGGCGGAAGAGAAGGCGGTGGCGCTGTGCTTTGTCGGCAGCCCCTGCCGGGTGATTGGCGATCCGCTGATGCTGCGGCGGGCGATCAGCAATCTGCTGTCGAACGCGATCCGCTACACCCCGGCTGGCCAGGCGGTGACGATCGCGCTGAGCGAAAGCGCGGAGACGGTCCGCCTGGTGGTGGAGAATCCCGGTACGCCGATTGCCGCCGAACATCTGCCGCGGCTGTTTGACCGTTTCTATCGCGTCGACCCCTCGCGCCAGCGCAAAGGGGAGGGCAGCGGCATCGGCCTGGCGATAGTGAAATCCATCGTCAGCGCCCACCACGGCAGCGTGGCTGCGCAGTCCGATCTGCGCTCGACGCGGTTTATTGTAGTGTTGCCGAAACAGGTGTAATAACGGCTGAAAGCCAGCGGGCAGCGCCAGGCGGCTGCTCGCAGTATCGCGACTCTCTTACTCTTCGAAGTACCAGTAGCCCTGATTAATCAGCCGCGTCAGTTCGCTCACGAACGCCGGATTCTGCAGGCCGCTGCCGAGCTCTTCCTGACCTAATGAGGTATAGCGGCACAGCGCATCCAGCGCTTCGGCATCGGTGGTGTCCAGCTGTTCGCTATGCACGAAGAAGCTGTCGCCGATATGCAGAACGCGCAGGCCGCTCAGGCGGGAGAGCTTTTCGCCGCCCAGCAGCGCATCGACCACTTCCTCTTCTTCATATGCCGGTTCCGCCGGCGCAATATCCAGCTCGTGACGCGGGGTGGTGACGAAACTGCCGAACCACTGTTTGAAGTCTTCCGGCTGGCGAATCATGTCGATCATCATGCCGCGTAGACGTTCGAGTTCATACTCTTCAACCCGGCCAGGATGCTCGCGGCAGGTGAGGTCCGGATCGCTGTAGTGCTCGCCGCCAAGATCGTTCTCCAGCACATAGTCGGCGAAGCTGCTGATCAGGTCGCGGCCGTTGGGCCCGCGGAAGCCGACGGAGTAGTTCAGCGCGGTTTCTTGGGTGATCCCATCGTGCGGGAATCCCGGTGGAATATAGAGGATATCGCCCGGCTGTAGATCTTCATCAATGATCGGCGGGAACGGGTCGACGTGCAGCAGTGCCGGATGCGGGCAGAACTGACGCATCGGCAGCTTATCCCCCACGCGCCAGCGGCGGCTGCCCATGCCCTGAATAATAAAGACGTCATATTGATCGATATGCGGCCCGACGCCGCCGCCGGGGACGGAGAAGGAGATCATCAGGTCGTCCAGACGCCAGTCCGGCAGTACGCGGAACGGTCGCACCAGCTCGGCGGCCGGCATATGCCAGTGGTTTACCGCCTGGGCCAGCAGCGACCAGCCGGTCTCGCCCAGGCCGTCGAAATGTTCAAAAGGTCCATTGCTGGCCTGCCATTTACCGTTGGTCAGACTGACCAGCCGGCTGTCGACTTCCGGCTCCATGGCTAATCCGGCCAGCTCGTCCGGGGTAATCGGGTCGACGAAGTCCGGAAACGCGTTTTTTAAAACCACCGGCTGCTTTTGCCAGTATTTCTCTAAAAACTCGGGCCAGTTAATGTTGAGTTGATAAGCCATCGATTATTACCAGTAAGAAGAAACGGGCCTGATTATAGGAAGGGGGGCCGCGCGGGCGCTTTGTCGTGGGTCAAGAGTGGCGCTTAATTCACCATCGGCGCGATAATGGCGTTGGGTAAGAGAGAAAAATCACTTTTTTGCCAAAAACCAATTTTCGCGTTAACTACGCTGCAGGCCGCATGAACACTGGGATGGCGGCTTCAATGATAAAAAGAGGAATAAGCGAAAAGTTCAAATAGTGAGCGGTCGATAAGATTTTTCTATTTTAACCCTTGCTACTTCCGACGAACTCCCTATAATGCGCTCCCACTGACACGGCGGATGTGAATCACTTCACACAAACAGCCGGTTCGGTTGAAGAGAAAA
>NZ_JBEAFX010000019.1:0-61709 GCF_040062325.1 Klebsiella sp. GG_Kp175
AACCGCCGACCCCCTCCTTGTAAGGGAGGTGCTCTCCCAGCTGAGCTAATCACCCGATACTACGCTGGATACTGCTAATTGGTGGGTCGTGCAGGATGACTCGGCTTTGCCTCGCCCTATGGGCCGTTGCTGTCGCAACGTTATCCTTCACGTTTTACTATCGCGTTCCACCAGAACGATTGGTGGGTCGTGCAGGATTCGAACCTGCGACCAATTGATTAAAAGTCAACTGCTCTACCAACTGAGCTAACGACCCACTCTGGCGTCGCTTTGGGCTTGTTTGATATCCCTTGGCAACGGCGGCATATATTACTGATTTCAGAATTCAGCGCAACTAAAATTTCGATAAAGATCACTTAACTGCTGGCGATTCAGGCGACAAGACCAGAAATGATGCGATTTCTGGTCATGCCGTAATCAACCAAGGGCATTAAGTCGTTTTTGCGCTTGTTTCGCACCGTCGGTGCCGGGGAATTTGTTGATCACCTGCTGGTAAACCGCTTTCGCTTTCGCGGTATCACCTTTGTCCTGCATGATCACGCCGACCTTAAACATGGCGTCTGGCGCTTTTGGCGATTTCGGGTAGTTCTTCACCACCGAGGCGAAGTAAAACGCCGCATCGTCTTTTTTCCCCTTATTGTAGTTCAACTGTCCGAGCCAATAGTTGGCGTTCGGCTGATAAGTCGAATCCGGGTACTTTTTAACGAAGTTCTGGAACGCCGCCATGGCGTCATCCTGGCGTGAAGCATCCTTCACCAGGGCAATGGCCGCATTGTAATCGGTGTTCGCATCGCCGGTCATCGCCGGAGCGCCTGAAGAGGCCGCTGGCGCTGCGCTGGTAGCAGCCGCGCTCTGATCGCCGGAAGACGACGTCTGGGCGCCAGCCGCTGCTGCGCCACCCCCGCTCGTCAGCCCGTCAATCTGCAGCAGAATCTGCTTTTGACGCTCAACGATCTGATTCAGCTGATACTGGTTCTCCTGGATCTGACCACGGAGAGAATCAATGTCAGTCTGGTTATCAGAGAGTTGTTGCTGGAGTTGGGTTAAAAGCTGGCTGTGAGCATTGGAAATACGCTCAAGTTGAGTGACACGGTCTTCGACCGAGCCTGAGCCGACACTACTGATTGGCGCCTGAGCAAAAGCGGCCCAGGGGGCCGCTATGCCAACCAGTAACGACAGACTCAATAAATGATGTCTGAAGTTACTGCTCATGCAATTCTCTTAGTAAACCAGTACGGCGCGACGGTTTTTGGCATATGCCGCTTCGTCATGACCCAGTACTGCTGGTTTTTCTTTACCGTAAGAAACGATGGAGATCTGATCGGCAGAAACACCTTTGCCCTGCAGATACATCTTAACGGCGTTAGCACGACGCTCACCCAGCGCGATGTTGTATTCCGGCGTACCGCGCTCATCCGCGTGACCTTCTACAGTCACTTTGTAGGACGGGTTGCTGCGCAGGAAGTTAGCGTGCGCGTCCAGCATGGCAGCGAAGTCAGAACGGATATCGTACTTGTCCAGATCGAAGTAAACGATGTTGTTCTGCTGCAGCTGCTGCATCTGCAGACGAGCTTGCTCTTCAGAAGACATGTTGCCGCCGTTACCGTTAGCGTCCATACCAGTGCCGGCACCCAGCATGCCTTCACCGCTCTGGTCGTTGCTGGCGTTCTTGTTAGAAGAACATGCCGCGATTGCCATAACCGGCAGAGCGATCATCAGCCCTTTCAGCACTTTGTTCAGTTGCATTTCTTTGATTCCTTTAATAATCAATTATTTATTATCACAGATACGGCGACCAGGCAGGTGATTTTACCTGTCCATCAGTTGCCGGAAGACGCGCTTTGAAACGCCCATCTGTAGAAACCAGATTCAGCACGGATCCCATCCCCTGAGAAGAGCTGTAGATTACCATAGTGCCGTTAGGTGCCAGACTTGGCGTTTCGTCTAAAAACGTTGATGACAGAACCTGTACACCACCCGCTTCCAGATCTTGTTTGGCAATGTGCTGCTGGCCGCCGGCCGAGCTGACCATTACCATCGTTTTACCATCCGCGCTCACGTCAGCGTCCTGGTTCTGCGAACCTTCCCAGGTGATACGCTGCGGCGTGCCGCCATTAATATTGACTTTATACACCTGCGGACGACCTGCCTGATCAGAGGTGAAGGCCAGGTTCTGGCTGTCCGGGAACCAGCTTGGTTCGGTGTTGTTGCTGCGACCGTTGGTCACCTGACGAATCTGACCCGAGCCCAGATCCATCACGTACAGGTTCAGGCTACCGGTTTTCGACAGCGCGAAAGCCAGTTTAGAGCCATCCGGCGAGAACGCCGGCGCGCCGTTGTGCTGCGGGAAGGAGGCAATCTGACGCACTGCGCCGTTCGCCAGGGTCTGCACCACCAGCGCAGAACGACCGCTTTCGAAGGTTACGTAAGCCAGTTTTGAACCGTCCGGAGACCAGGCCGGGGACATCAGCGGCTGGGAGGAGCGGTGAACCACGAACTGGTTGTAGCCATCATAATCGGAGACACGCAGCTCATACGGGAACTGACCGCCGTTGGTCTGCACCACGTAGGCGATACGGGTACGGAAGGCGCCTTTAATACCAGTCAGCTTTTCAAATACCGCATCGCTGGCAGTGTGCGCTGCATAGCGCAGGTACTGCTTAGTGACTTTGAAAGAGCCTTGCGCCAGCGTTGTGCCCGGCGCACCGCCGGTATCCACCAGCTGATACGCGACCTGATAAGAACCATCCGGGTTTGACGTCACCTGACCGACGACCACGGCGTCAATACCCAGCGCAGACCAGGCTGCAGGCTGCACTTCCTGGGGACTGGTCGGCTGCTGCGGCAGACGCGAGCGATCCAGCGGGTTGAATTTACCGCTGTTGCGCAGGTCAGCTGCCACGATACCGCCAACATCTTCCGGCGCAGCGCCCTGGCCGGCCCACTGGAACGGTACCACGCCGATGGGGCGCGCCGAGTCCACCCCCTGGGTGATCTCGATACGTACTTCTGCGTGCAGCACCGCCGCCCACAGCATTAAAAAACCAAATGCTACTCGTAATGCCTGCTTCATCATATCTCCCTTATCCGGGCGGAAAGCCCACGATAATTTAGCAGAATGTTAACAAACTCAAATACACAAAACTACCAAAACCCATGACCGCCCTATTTTCTTTCCCCCCGCTAACGCGGGGAGAAAAAGCGCTTAAGGTTTGAAGTCCAGTGGCGCATTTTTGAACGTTTCATAAACAGCCTGCGACGGCGGTTTAGGGAATTTGCTCATCCGACTGGTAGCCGCCAGCATTTGCTGGCAGAAAGCCGTATCGCCGCCTTCCGATTTCACACTCAACAACGTTCCATCCTGAGCCAGGTTTACGCGCAACGTACATACTTTACCCTTGTACGTATCCCAGTCATAGAGATGTCCTTTAATCGCGGCCTGCACCTGCGAAATATAGCTGGCAATCTCCGCCTGAGATGCACCGCCCTGCCCCGGTTTACTTCCTTTAGCAGGTGAAGAGCCACCTGTGCTACCGCTGGTGCTACCTTTCGGCGCATTCTTACCAGAGCTCAGATCGCCGAGCAGGTCGTCAACGCCGTCCGCTTCTTTCGCTGCAGCCGCTTTCTTCGCTGCCGCGGCTTTTGCTGCTGCCGCTTTGGCCGCTTTATCAGCCGCCGCCTTCTCAGCAGCTGCCGCTTTGGCTGCCGCTGCTTTTTCAGCTGCGGCGGCTTTCTCGGCGGCGGCCTTCTCCGCGGCCGCTTTTTGCGCGGCCGCTTTCTCAGCTGCTTTTTCGGCGGCTTTTTCTGCAGCCGCTTTTTCAGCCGCTGCCTGTTTAGCCGCTTCCTGCTGGGCCTTCTTCTCCGCTTCCTGTTGCGCTTTCTTCGCCGCTGCCGCTTCTGCTTTCTTCTGCGCCTCTGCCGCGGCTTTCGCCGCTTCGGCTTCCGCCTGTTTCTTCGCCTCGGCAGCGGCTTTCGCTGCAGCGGCTTCGGCCTGCTTCTTCGCGTCAGCAGCCGCCTTGGCCGCCGCCTGTTCTGCCGCTTTCGCCTGGGCATCCGCCTTCGCTTTCGCCTCGGCGGCCGCTTTGGCAGCGGCTTCCTGCGCTTCTTTTGCCTGTGCGTCCGCTTTGGCTTTTGCCGCCGCGGCGGCCTTGGCAGCCGCTTCTTCAGCCTGCTTCTGCTGCTCCTTCGCTTCTTTCGCCGCTTCCTGCGCCTGCAGCCGCTCCTGTTCGAGCTGTTTCAGCCGTTCCTGTTCCGCCGCCTGTTTCTCACGTAACTCTTCCGCCTGCTGCTGCGCCTGTTTTTCACGCTGTTCAGCGGCGCGACGTGCGCTGGCCTGCTGCTGTTGCTGACGGTTATAGTTATTTACCACCGCCCCCGGATCGACCATGACGGCATCAATCGACGATCCCCCGCCGCCGCCGGCAGAGGCATCCAGATGCTCGTCAAACGAACTCCAGATCAGCAGCGCGATCAGTATGATGTGCAGCGCGACTGAAATGATGATCGCTCGTTTAAGCTTGTCGTTTTGTTCGGTTGCCTTTGACACTATCGGTTCCCAAAAACTGTTCGCCTGTACCCGCGATGCGCACCGACGGCGAGCGATACTCGCCGCCGAACGCCGCGCGGACGCACCTACCTGAAGCGATTAAATAGGTTTGGTCATCAAGCCGACCGATTTAACCCCTGCACTATGCAACAGGTTCAGCGCTTTAATAATTTCATCGTAAGGGACGTCTTTCGCACCGCCGATCAGGAATACCGTTTTCTCATTGGCTTCAAGACGACGCTTCGCTTCGGCAATCACCTGCTCCGGCGGCAGCTGGGACAGCGTCTCCTGCCCCACTTTCACGCTGTACTGCCCTACCCCGGAGACTTCCACAATCACCGGCGGATCGTCATTGCTTTTCACCGCTTGCGATTCCGTGGCGTCCGGCAGATCGACTTCCACGCTCTGCGTAATGATCGGCGCCGTTGCCATAAAGATCAGCAACAGCACCAGCAGGACATCCAGCAGCGGAACGATGTTGATCTCGGACTTCAGTTCGCGACGTCCGCGTCCACGTGCTCTGGCCATGGCTTACCCCTTATTGCTTTCGCTGGTGGTAAAAGCCTGACGGTGCAGAATGGCGGTGAACTCTTCCATAAAGTTGTCGTAATTCAGTTCAAGCTTGTTCACGCGCTGGTTCAGGCGGTTATACGCCATGACCGCCGGGATAGCAGCGAACAGACCGATCGCAGTGGCGATCAGCGCTTCGGCGATACCCGGCGCCACCATCTGCAGGGTGGCCTGCTTCACCGCGCCAAGAGCGATAAAGGCGTGCATGATCCCCCAAACGGTACCGAACAGACCGATATACGGGCTGATGGAGCCTACGGTGCCGAGGAACGGAATATGGGTCTCCAGCGTTTCCAGCTCGCGGTTCATCGAAATACGCATCGCGCGCGATGCCCCTTCGACGATCGCCTCCGGCGCATGGCTGTTGGCCCGATGCAAGCGCGCAAACTCTTTGAAGCCGCTGTAGAAGATCTGCTCCGAACCGGTCAGATTATCGCGACGCCCCTGGCTTTCCTGATACAAACGGGACAGTTCAATCCCGGACCAGAATTTGTCCTCGAACGCTTCAGCTTCGCGCGCGGCCGAGTTAAGGATACGCGTTCTCTGAATAATGATAGCCCAGGAAGCGATAGAAAAACCAATCAAAATCAACATGATAAGTTTAACCAGAAGGCTCGCCTTCAGGAACAAATCAAGGATATTCATGTCAGTCACTGCTTAAACTCCGCGACAATAGACTTGGGAAGCGCACGTGGCTTCATTAAGAGTGGATCAACGCACACAATGAGAACCTCAGCTTCGTTTAACACTGTATTCTCGGCGTTGACGATTCGCTGCGTGAAAACCAAAGAGGTGCCGCGCATCGAGGTAATTTCCGTCTGGACTTCGAGCATGTCGTCGAGCCTGGCGGGGGCAAAATACTCCAGCGTCATTTTGCGAACCACGAAGGCAACGCGTTCAGCCAACAGAACCTGTTGACTAAAGTGATGGTGGCGCAGCATCTCTGTGCGTGCTCTTTCATAAAAAGCGACGTAACTGGCGTGGTAAACCACACCACCGGCGTCGGTATCTTCGTAGTAGACCCGAACCGGCCATCGAAACAGCGTTGTATTCACTTTACATCCCGGTAATGCAAAAAAAGGTTAGAGCTTTCAAACTTCGCTACTATACGCGCGGGAAAGGTGGTTTGGAATGGGGGAAAGTAAACGGGGCGTAAATTTTTATGGGCTTATGCAAGCCCATAGCATTAACAGAGATCTCTTATTCAAAAGAAGAAAAAGAAGAGACCTAAAGCGAGCACGATATCAGCGATAAGCGGACAAAAAATCCCCTGCCAGTGAACGGCACGCGGGCGGAAGCCCACGCCGTGAATAACGCCGCTGCAAACTGCCCACATCAGCAAGAAACCATGCCAGATTTCCAGCTCGCTGGTCTTCGCGGCAAAGCGCGACGGATCCCAGAAGATGCAGCCTGCCAGCAGCAGCGCCATCAATAAGGAAAGCGCCCGGAGCGGGCGCTTGTCCATTATCGCGTACAGAGTAGCGATAAATTTCATCAGATTTCTTCTTTCTTCCCGGCTTTGGTGGCTTCCACGTGCTCAAGCGCCAGCGCGGTAATCACCCCAAAGGCACAGGCAAGAAGCGTTCCCAAAATCCATGCGAAGTACCACATATATAGCTCCTTACCTTAGTACAGCGAGTGGGTGTTCTTTTCGATGTCTTCGCGCGTGATGCGGCCAAACATTTTCCAGTAACACCAGCTGGTGTAGCCCAGAATGATCGGCACGAAGACAATCGCCACGTAGGTCATCAGATTCAGCGTCCGCTGGCTGGAGGTCGCGTCCCACATCGTCAGGCTGGCGTTCAGCATGGTGCTGGACGGCATGATGAACGGGAACATCGCGATACCGGCAGTCAGAATGATGCAGGCCAGGGTCAGCGAGGAGAACAGGAATGCCCAGGCGCCTTTATCCGCTTTGGTCGAAACGACGGTCAGCAGCGGCAGCACCACGCCCAGGGCAGGGATCGCCCACAGCGCTGGCATATTGTTAAAGTTCACCATCCACGCACCAGCTTCACGCACCACTTCTTTGGTCAGCGGATTAGACGGGCCGGTATGGTCAATCACCGATTTCACCACATAGCCGTCGATACCGTAGTAGACCCACACGCCCGCCAGCGCGAAGCAGACCAGCGTCACCAGCGCCGCCACCGTGGAGACGGTGCGGGTGCGCAGGTGCAGTTCGCCTACGGTACGCATCTGCAGGTAGGTCGCGCCCTGGGTCAGGATCATCGCCACGCTGACGATACCGGCCAGCAGACCAAACGGGTTCAGCAGCTGGAAGAAATTACCGGTATAGAAGAGACGCAGGTATTCGTCGACATGGAACGGCACGCCCTGCAGCAGGTTGCCGAAGGCCACGCCAATCACCAGCGGCGGCACGAAGCTGCCGATGAAGATGCCCCAGTCCCACATGTTGCGCCAGCGGGTGTCCTCGATCTTGGAACGGTAGTCGAAACCGACCGGACGGAAGAACAACGAGGCCAGCACCAGAATCATCGCCACATAGAAACCGGAGAACGCCGCGGCGTAGACCATCGGCCAGGCAGCGAACAGCGCGCCGCCGGCGGTGATCAGCCACACCTGGTTACCGTCCCAGTGCGGGGCGATGGCGTTGATCATAATCCGACGCTCGGTGTCGTTACGGCCGAGGAAGCGGGTGAGCATGCCCACCCCCATGTCGAACCCGTCGGCGACGGCGAAGCCAATCAGCAGGATGCCAATCAGCAGCCACCAGATAAAACGCAATACTTCATAATCGATCATTTGACGACTCCTGTCTTAGCGTGCCGACTGAATAGCCGCAGAGGACTGTTCAAAGTGATAGCGGCCGGTTTTCAGGCTGCTAGGTCCTTTGCGGGCAAACTTGAACATCAGGAACAGTTCAGCCACCAGGAACAGCGTGTACAGGCCGCAGATCAGCAACATAGAGAAGATCAGATCGCCCGCGGTCAGCGACGAGTTGGCCACCGCCGTCGGCAGGACTTCACCAATCGCCCACGGCTGACGGCCGTATTCGGCAACAAACCAGCCCGACTCCACGGCAATCCATGGCAGCGGCAAGCCATAGAACGCGGCGCGCAGCAGCCATTTTTTCTCGCCGATACGGTTACGGATCACGCTCCAGAAGGAGGCGCCGATAATCAACAGCATCAGGATGCCGCACGCCACCATGATACGGAAGGCGAAGTACAGCGGTGCGACGCTTGGAATAGAGTCTTTGGTCGCTTTGGCGATCTGCTCTTCCGTGGCGTCAGCGACGTTCGAGGTATAGCGTTTCAGCAGCAGACCATAGCCAAGATCTTTCTTCACGTTATTGAACTGGTCGCGAACGGCCTGGTCGGTGGAACCGGCGCGCAGTTGCTCCAGCAGCGCATAGGCCTTCATGCCGTTACGGATACGCTCTTCGTGCTGAACCATCAGATCCTTCAGACCGATAACCGGCTTATCCACCGAGCGGGTGGCAATGATGCCCAGCGCGTAAGGGATCTGGATGGCGAAGTGGTTGGTTTGCGCATTCTGATCGGGAATACCAAACAGGGTAAAGGCCGCCGGCGCAGGCTGGGTTTCCCACTCTGCTTCGATAGCCGCCAGTTTGGTTTTCTGCACGTCGCCCATTTCGTAACCAGATTCGTCACCCAGCACAATAACGGAGAGGATCGCTGCCATACCGAAGCTGGCTGCGATGGCAAAGGAGCGCTTAGCAAAGGCAAAGTCACGGCCTTTCAGCATGTACCAGGAGCTGATAGCCAGGATGAACATCGCACCGGTGACATAGCCAGACGCCACGGTGTGAACGAATTTCACCTGAGCAACCGGGTTGAGCACCAGTTCGGAGAAGCTAACCATCTCCATACGCATGGTTTCAAAGTTGAAGTCCGATGCGATAGGGTTCTGCATCCAGCCGTTTGCGACGAGGATCCACAGCGCGGAGAGGTTGGAGCCCAGTGCGACCAGCCAG
Source organism: Klebsiella sp. GG_Kp175 (assembly GCF_040062325.1). Lineage (NCBI taxonomy): Bacteria > Pseudomonadati > Pseudomonadota > Gammaproteobacteria > Enterobacterales > Enterobacteriaceae > Klebsiella > Klebsiella sp. GG_Kp175. The sequence goes on from NZ_JBEAFX010000019.1 coordinate 9,078, forward strand.
GTGACGGCCATGTGCTGAACTTTACCCAGACGATCCCAACCGAAGAAGAACAGACCTACAAAGGTGGATTCGAGGAAGAAGGCCATCAGACCTTCAATGGCCAGCGGCGCACCGAAGATATCCCCCACGTAGTGTGAGTAATACGACCAGTTAGTCCCGAACTGGAACTCCATGGTCAGACCGGTCGCCACACCCAGCGCGAAGTTGATACCAAACAACTTGCCCCAGAATTTGGTCATATCTTTATAAATCTGTTTGCCGGAAAGGACGTAGACCGTTTCCATAATGGCCAGCAGGAACGCCATACCGAGCGTCAGTGGCACAAACAGGAAGTGGTACATCGCGGTCAAGGCAAACTGTAAGCGCGACAGTTCGACTATATCTAACATCATGACTCCTTGCTCATCGCATGAAGACTCCGAAAATGAACCGAGAAGCTCTGGCTCATACGCATGCCCCAATACAAATTTTTATTTGTCGCCCGCCCGGAGCGGGTTTCAATCGAAAGTGAAACCACGCCAGGACAAGGTTACAAATACGTTAACGAAAAACCCAATTGATTCCCCAATATATTACGCCGCAATAACCTTACAATAAATATGTTTTTATTGTTCCAGTTTTACATTTTTCGACGGTGATCAATATATAGCGAAGATGGCCAGTTTAGGCCAATTTGACTTGAGACAATTTAACGTTTTTTGAAGGATTTTTCCAAGCATTAAGTATTGATATAAATCAATTTTTACTCTACGTGTTAATTATGTAGCCCAATAAAGAATATTGGTAAACTTAATGTTAATACTGTGTTTAAAGTATACTTTGATTGGTTACTAAAAAGGGAGAGATGAGAATCATAGGTAATATTATTTAACGCCGCAGGAAAAAAAAGAAAAAAAGAGCCGATCCGATTAATGCTAGACCGCTCACAGTATTTTTTCCTGTTTTCTTATCCCCTCCCCACTCTTTTTTTTAGTGTCTGTTTTGCTTCCCTCCGGTACGGCCAGGGCATATTTTCCTTTCCGACAACCGCACGTCGAGAATATTTATGAAATAATTCTTAAAATCAATATGATAGATAAGGTTTTCGCCAAACGCGGGGTTTGCTGGCTCAGCGGCTTTCGGGAGAAGCGGATAACGGCCAAAAAAAAGGCCACCTGACGGTGGCCAACCATGTCGAAATCGGACAGATTTCTGCTTGCGGACAAGCAGAGAGGGTTTACTTGATGATCGCTTTCAGCGCTTCGCCGATATCGGCCAGGCTGCGAACGGTTTTCACACCGGCTGCTTCCAGGGCTGCGAATTTCTCATCAGCAGTACCTTTACCGCCAGCGATGATGGCGCCCGCATGGCCCATACGCTTGCCTTTCGGCGCGGTCACGCCCGCGATGTAGCCGACAACCGGCTTGGTCACGTGCTCTTTGATGTAGGCAGCCGCTTCTTCTTCCGCGCTGCCGCCGATCTCACCGATCATGACGATAGCTTCGGTCTGCGGGTCTTCCTGGAACAGCTTCAGGATATCGATGAAGTTAGAGCCCGGGATCGGGTCGCCGCCGATACCGACGCAGGTAGACTGGCCGAAGCCGTAGTCGGTGGTCTGCTTAACCGCTTCATAGGTCAGGGTACCGGAACGGGAAACGATGCCCACTTTACCCGGCTTGTGAATGTGACCCGGCATGATGCCGATTTTGCATTCGCCCGGGGTGATAACGCCTGGGCAGTTCGGGCCGATCATGCGCACGCCCGCTTCGTCCAGTTTCACTTTCACGGTCAGCATATCCAGGGTCGGGATACCTTCGGTGATGGTGATGATAAGCTTAATGCCCGCGTCAATCGCTTCCAGAATGGAATCTTTGCAGAACGGCGCCGGAACGTAGATCACGGTCGCGGTAGCGCCGGTCGCTTCAACGGCTTCGCGCACGGTGTTGAACACCGGCAGGCCCAGGTGCGTGGTGCCGCCTTTGCCTGGCGTCACGCCGCCAACCATTTGCGTACCGTAAGCGATCGCTTGTTCAGAGTGGAAGGTCCCCTGGCTACCGGTGAAGCCCTGGCAGATAACCTTGGTATCTTTATTAATTAAAACTGACATTATTTCCCCTCCACTGCGGCAACAACCTGCTGTGCTGCGTCCGTCAGACTTTTCGCTGCAATAATATTCAGGCCGCTGTCAGCCAGTTTTTTCGCGCCCAGTTCGGCGTTGTTACCTTCCAGACGAACCACCACCGGAACGTTAACCCCAACTTCCGCTACCGCACCGATGATACCGTCAGCGATCAGGTCGCAGCGTACGATACCGCCGAAGATGTTCACCAGAACCGCTTTCACGTTGTCATCAGAGAGGATGATTTTGAACGCTTCGGTGACGCGCTCTTTGGTGGCGCCGCCGCCCACGTCGAGGAAGTTAGCCGGTTCGCCGCCGTGCAGTTTAACGATGTCCATGGTACCCATCGCCAGGCCCGCGCCGTTAACCATGCAACCAATGTTGCCGTCCAGCGCGACGTAGTTCAGTTCCCACTGCGCAGCCTGCGCTTCACGCGGATCTTCCTGAGACTGGTCGCGCATTTCGCGCAGATCCGGCTGGCGGAACAGCGCGTTGCCGTCAGCGCCCAGTTTGCCGTCCAGGCAGATCAGATCGCCCTGCTTGGTGATCACCAGCGGGTTAATTTCGATCAGCGCCAGGTCGCGCTCCAGGAAAATGGTCGCCAGACCCATGAAAATCTTAGTGAACTGCTGAACCTGCTTACCTTCCAGGCCCAGTTTGAACGCCAGTTCACGGCCCTGGTAAGGCATCGGGCCCGCCAGCGGATCGATGGCGATCTTGTGGATCAGGTGCGGAGTCTCTTCCGCCACTTTTTCGATTTCCACGCCGCCTTCAGTAGAGGCCATGAACACCACGCGACGGGAACTACGGTCAACGACCGCGCCCAGGTACAGCTCTTTGTCAATATCGGTCGCCGCTTCAACCAGGATCTGGTTAACCGGCTGGCCGTTCGCATCTGTTTGATAGGTCACCAGATGTTTGCCCAGCCAGTGCTCGGCAAATGCGCGGATCTCTTCTTTGCTCTTCACCACTTTCACACCGCCCGCTTTGCCGCGGCCACCAGCGTGAACCTGACATTTCACTACCCACGGACCCGCGCCGATTTTTGAAGCGGCTTCTTCTGCTTCACGCGGAGTAGTACAGGCATAACCCACCGGCGCCGGTAAGCCATAGCGGGCAAAAAGTTGTTTTGCCTGATATTCATGTAAGTTCATGTGTTCAGTCCATCCTTCAGGGTGTAATTATCTTTAAACCTGTAGGCCTGATAACGGCGCTAACGCGTGTTATCCGGCCTACGGTAGGTAATACGCTTGCTGACTACACGTCCAGCAGCAGACGGGTCGGATCTTCCAGCAGCTCTTTAATCGCCACCAGGAAGCCTACCGACTCACGTCCGTCGATCAGACGGTGGTCGTAGGAGAGCGCCAGGTACATCATCGGCAGGATCTCTACCTTGCCATTCACCGCCATCGGGCGGTCTTTAATGGCATGCATACCCAGGATGGCGCTCTGCGGTGGGTTGATGATCGGCGTGGACATCAGGGAGCCGAACACGCCGCCGTTGGTAATGGTGAAGTTACCGCCGGTCAGGTCATCTACGGTCAGCTTGCCGTCGCGGCCTTTCACTGCCAGCTCTTTAATATTCTTTTCGATATCCGCCATGCCCAGCAGGTCGACGTCACGCAGAACCGGGGTGACCAGGCCGCGCGGGGTGGATACGGCCATGCTGACGTCGAAGTAGTTGTGGTACACCACGTCGTCGCCATCGATGGAAGCGTTCACTTCCGGATAGCGTTTCAGCGCTTCCACTACCGCTTTCACGTAGAAGGACATAAAGCCCAGACGGATGCCGTGACGTTTTTCGAACGCCTCACCGTACTGCTTACGCAGATCCATGATTGGCTTCATGTTGACTTCGTTGAACGTGGTCAGCATGGCGGTGGAGTTTTTCGCTTCCAGCAGACGCTCGGCCACGCGTTTACGCAGGCGGGTCATCGGGACGCGTTTTTCAGAACGATTGCCCAGCTGCGGCGCCGGCGCGACTGCCGCGGCGGAGGCTGGCGCTTTGGCTTCTGCCGGCGCCGGGGCTTTCGCCAGATGTTTCTCAACGTCTTCGCGGGTCAGACGGCCGCCGACGCCAGTGCCTTTGATGGCCGCTGCGTCGAGGTTGTGTTCAGCCAGCAGACGACGGATCGCCGGGCTCAGCGCGTCGTTGTTCTGCTCTTCCAGAGAAGCCTGCTGACGCTGCGCCGGCGTGGACGCCTTCGCATCGGCTTTTTCGCTGCTTTCTTTACCTGCGCTGTTACCTTCGCGCAGGCGGCCAAGGATCTGGCGAGACAGGACGGTAGCGCCCTCGTCTTCCAGCACTGCATCCAGAATGCCGTCCGCTGATGCCGGTACTTCCAGTACCACTTTGTCAGTTTCGATTTCGACCAGGACTTCGTCACGGACGACCGCGTCGCCCGGTTTTTTGTGCCAGGTGGCGACGGTTGCGTCAGCTACGGACTCAGGCAGGTCGGGAACCAGAATATCTACGCTACTCATTGTGTATCCTTTAATTAATCGACGTTCAGCGCGTCATTGACCAGATCTTGTTGCTGTTTCTGGTGAACGGACATATACCCTACCGCCGGAGAGGCGGAGGCCGGGCGGCCTGCATAACGCAGAGAGGCCCCAAACGGAATCACTTCACGGAAGTGATGCTGGCTGCAGTACCATGCGCCCTGGTTGAGCGGCTCTTCCTGGCACCAGACAAAATCATGCACGTGCGCATACGCTTTCAGCGCTTCCTGCACCGCCTGATGCGGGAACGGATAGAGCTGCTCGATACGAACGATAGCGACATCTTTTTGCTCGTTTTTGCGGCGCTGTTCCAGCAGGTCGTAGTAAACCTTACCAGAGCACAGCACAACGCGCTTCACAGCCTGCGGATCAAGTTGATCGATTTCACCGATGGCCGGCAGGAAAGTGCCGTTCGCCAGCTCATCCATGCTGGAGACTGCCAGCGGATGACGCAGCAGCGACTTCGGCGACATCACCACCAGCGGACGACGCATACCGCGCAGCGCCTGACGACGCAGCATGTGGTACACCTGCGCCGGTGTGGACGGTACGCAGACCTGCATGTTCTGCTCAGCGCACAGCTGCAGATAACGCTCCAGACGCGCGGAGGAGTGCTCCGGACCCTGGCCTTCATAGCCGTGCGGCAGGAGCATCACCAGGCCGCACATCCGGCCCCACTTCTGCTCACCGGAGGAGATGAACTGGTCGATCACCACCTGAGCGCCGTTGGCGAAGTCGCCAAACTGCGCTTCCCAGATGGTCAGGGTGCGCGGCTCAGCGGTGGCGTAACCATATTCAAACGCCAGTACGGCTTCTTCAGACAGCACCGAGTCCCAAACGCGGAACTGGCCCTGACCGTTATGGACATGCTGCAGCGGGGTGTAAGTTGAACCATTGGTCTGGTTATGGATCACCGCATGACGATGGAAGAAGGTGCCGCGACCGGAGTCTTCCCCGGACAGACGCACCGGAATACCTTCGTCAACCAGCGTGGCGTAGGCCAGGTTTTCGGCGCCGCCCCAGTCGAACAGCTTCTCACCTGCCGCCATCGCCTGGCGGTCGGCGTAAATTTTCGCTACGCGGGACTGCATTTCGATACCTTCCGGCACCGTGCTGATGCGTTTCGCCAGCTCCTGCAGACGCTTCGGCTCCACTTTATCCGGATAGCTCTCGTCCCACTCATGATTGAGGTACGGCGACCAGGTAAAGGAGTGCATGTTCATCGGACGCCATTCCTGCACCACGCATTCGCCGGCATCCAGCGCATCGCGGTAGAGGTTAACCTGCTCGGTCGCGTCTTCCAGAGTCGCCACCTTCTCCTGCTCCAGCTTGTCAGCATAGATTTTGCGCGGGGTCGGGTGCTTTTTGATCTTCTGATACATCAGCGGCTGAGTTGCGCTCGGCTCATCGGCTTCGTTATGGCCGTGACGGCGGTAGCACACCAGATCGATGAAAACATCGCGTTTGAAGGTATTGCGGAAATCCAGCGCCAGACGAGTGACGAACGCGACCGCTTCCGGATCGTCGGCATTGACGTGGAAAATCGGCGCCTGCACCATTTTACCGATGTCGGTGCAGTACGGGGTCGAACGCGCATCCAGCGGGTTAGAGGTCGTGAAGCCCACCTGGTTGTTGATAACGATGCGCACGGTACCGCCCACTTCGTAACCGCGGGCTTTCGACATGTTCAGGGTTTCCTGAACCACGCCCTGACCGGTGACGGCGGCGTCGCCGTGGATAGTGATCGGCAGAACCTTGTTGCTGCTCGGCTCGTCCAGACGATCCAGACGGGCGCGTACGGAACCGATAACCACCGGGCTGACGATCTCGAGGTGCGACGGGTTAAACGCCAGCGCCAGGTGCACCAGACCGCCTTCGGTTTCCATATCGGATGAGAAGCCCATGTGGTACTTCACATCGCCGGTACCGAGATGTTCTTTATGTTTGCCGGCGAACTCGTCGAACAGATCCTGCGGTTTTTTACCCAGCACGTTGACCAGCACGTTGAGACGACCGCGGTGCGCCATGCCCAGCACCACTTCGCGGGTGCCGCTCTTGCCCGCATGGCGGATCATCTCTTTGAGCATCGGGATCAGGGCATCGCCACCCTCCAGCGAGAAGCGCTTCGCCCCCGGGAATTTGGCGCCGAGGTAGCGCTCCAGGCCTTCCGCGGCGGTCAGTTCGCTGAGGAAGCGTTTTTTCTCTTCCGCGGTAAAGCTCGCTTTGCCAGCTACCGATTCAATGCGCTGCTGGATCCAGCGTTTTTCTTCGGTAGAGGTGATATGCATGTATTCCGCGCCGATGGAGCCGCAGTAGGTTTGCTTGAGGGCGGCAATCAACTCGCCCAGCTTCATCGTGTCTTTACCGATGGCAAATGAACCTACGTTATAGCTTTCCTGGAAATCGGCCTCGGTCAGATCGTGGTAGGCCGGATCGAGATCCGCCACTCTCTCTTGCTTCCACAGCCCCAGCGGATCGAGATTCGCATGCTGGTGGCCACGGAAACGGTATGCGTTGATGAGCTGCAGGACTTTAACCTGCTTCACATTGGTGTCTGGGTCGGAAATCGAAGAAGTGTAACGTGAGGCATCCTTCGCCAGTCGACGGAAATAATCACGCGTTTTGGAATGAAATTGATCCGGTTTAACTCCGGTGCCAGGTAACTGCTGGAACATTGAACGCCAGTTGGCGTCAACAGAGTCAGGATCGGTTAAGAAGTCTTCATAGAGCTGTTCTATCCAGCTCTGGTTCGAACCAGAGAGGTAAGAAGAGTCCAGCCAGGCTTTCATTGCGCCGTTCTGCATCGTGATCCCTTAAGCATTCATATGCTTATTTCGCCGTAGAAACTACCACGCACACCGAGTGCACGTGCCGGGGTTCACTTGTTGCGGACGAGTTGTGGTTTCTATCCGCTAAGGAACCTTTAAAAACTGCCATTAATCTTCGGCGTTCAGGCTGCGGTTGCGTTAGCTGCCTTCACTTACCCCGGTCACATAGTTCGCTATGCTCCCGGGGATGCGTTCAGTTGCCGCCTTACCTCGCACTGAACGCCTTGATTACTGGTACATCTTGTGGCGGTTTTTAAAGATTTCCTGCTATCCCTTCATACTTCAAGTTACATGTACGTTGTCCTGTAACTCGAATTATTTAGGGTATTCATTTCCCGGTAGCACAAACGCTACCGGGGTTACTGCTTTTGGTAGCCCGGATAAGCGGTAGCGCCATCCGGGACACACCGGGTTTCTTACGCGCTGCGCTGCAGCAGCATCGACTTAATATGGCCGATGGCGCGCGTCGGGTTCAGCCCCTTCGGACACACACTGACGCAGTTCATAATGCTGTGACAGCGGAATACGCTGAAAGCATCGCTCAGGCCGTCCAGACGCTCGCTGGTTTCGGTATCGCGACTGTCGATCAGGAAGCGATACGCGGCCAACAGGCCAGCCGGGCCGATGAACTTATCCGGGTTCCACCAGAACGACGGGCACGAGGTCGAACAACATGCGCAGAGAATACACTCGTACAGCCCATCGAGTTTCTCACGCTGCTCAGGCATCTGCAGATGCTCGCGAGCCGGAGGATTTTGCCCATTATTCAACAAGTAAGGCTTAATCTTCTCATATTGTGCATAGAATTGCCCCATGTCCACCACCAAATCACGGATAACCGGTAATCCTGGCAGCGGACGGATAACAATCTTCTTGCCCGGCTGATTCAGCGCGGAGATCGGCGTGATGCACGCCAGACCGTTTTTCCCGTTCATATTCAGGCCATCGGAACCACAAACCCCTTCACGGCAGGAGCGGCGGAACGACAGCGACGGATCTTTTTCTTTCAGCTGGATCAGCGCATCCAGCAGCATCATGTCACGACCTTCTTCCGCTTCGAGGGTGTAATCCTGCATGTGCGGAGCGTCATCAACATCCGGGTTATAGCGATAAATTGAAAACTCGAGTTTCATTTTCCTGTCTCCGCATTAGTAAGTACGAATCTTCGGCGGGAATGCCGGACGCAGTTTCGGTTCCATGTTGACGCTACGACGCGTCATGGATTCCGACTCTGGCAGATACAGGGAATGGCACAGCCAGTTTTCATCATCACGATCCGGGAAGTCGAAGCGGCTGTGGGCGCCACGGCTCTCGGTACGGAAGTTAGCGGATACGGCGGTCGCGTACGCGGTTTCCATCAGGTTATCCAGCTCCAGGCACTCAACGCGCTGGGTGTTGAACTCGCTGGAGGTATCGTCGAGACGGGCGTTTTTCAGGCGCTCGCGGATCACTTTCAGCTGTTCCAGACCTTTGTGCATCGCATCGCCTTCGCGGAACACCGAGAAGTTATGCTGCATACATTCCTGCAGCGCTTTGCGGATCGCCACCGGATCTTCACCGGAACGGGTGTTGTTCCAGCGGTTGAGGCGGTCCAGCGAGCCTTCGATATCGGATTCGCTGGCGTCGCGCAGCGTGCCCTGCTCGGCGATGGATTCCTGCAGATGCAGGCCCGCCGCGCGGCCGAAGACCACCAGGTCGAGCAGCGAGTTGCCGCCAAGACGGTTAGCGCCGTGGACCGATACGCAGGCGATTTCGCCTACCGCGAACAGGCCCGGGATCACCACGTCTTCGCCCTTCTCATTGACGGTCAGCGCCTGGCCGGTCACTTTGGTCGGAATACCGCCCATCATGTAGTGGCAGGTTGGGATAACCGGGATCGGCTCTTTCACCGGATCGACGTGAGCAAAGGTACGGGACAGCTCGAGGATACCCGGCAGACGAGATTCCAGAACCTCTTTACCCAGGTGGTCCAGCTTCAATTTCGCGTGCGGGCCCCACGGGCCATCGCAGCCGCGACCTTCGCGGATTTCGATCATGATGGAACGCGCCACCACGTCACGACCCGCCAGGTCTTTGGCGTTCGGGGCATAACGCTCCATAAAGCGTTCGCCGTGTTTATTGAGCAGATAACCGCCTTCGCCGCGGCAACCTTCGGTGACCAGAACCCCTGCCCCGGCGATGCCGGTCGGGTGGAACTGCCACATTTCCATATCCTGCACCGGCACGCCGGCACGAATGGCCATCCCGACGCCGTCACCGGTGTTGATGTGGGCGTTGGTGGTGGACTGATAGATACGGCCTGCGCCGCCGGTCGCCAGCACGGTGGCGCGGGCTTTAAAGTAGACCACTTCGCCGGTCTCGATGCACAGGGCAGTACAACCCACCACCGCGCCGTCCTGGTTTTTCACCAGATCGAGGGCATACCATTCGGAGAAAATAGTGGTGTGGTTTTTGAGGTTCTGCTGGTACAGGGTGTGCAGCAGGGCGTGGCCGGTACGGTCAGCCGCCGCCGCGGTGCGCGCCGCCTGCTCGCCGCCGAAGTTCTTCGACTGGCCGCCGAACGGGCGCTGATAAATACGGCCGTCGTCAAGACGGGAGAACGGCAGGCCCATGTGCTCCAGCTCGAGAATCGCTTCCGGGCCGGTCTTACACATATATTCGATGGCGTCCTGGTCACCGATATAGTCCGACCCTTTTACGGTGTCGTACATATGCCATTCCCAGTTATCTTCATGGGAGTTACCGAGCGCGACGGTGATACCCCCCTGCGCTGACACGGTATGGGAACGGGTCGGGAAGACTTTAGAGAGCAGCGCACAGGTCTGTCCGCTCTGGGAAATTTGCAGCGCCGCGCGCATACCTGCGCCGCCGGCACCGATGACAACAGCATCAAACTCTCTGACTGGCAATTTCATTACACACCCCACACCACAACAAATCCATAAAGAACGTAAGCCACCAGCGCCACAACGATAGCCAGCTGCAGAACCAGGCGCAGAGCCAGTGGTTTAACGTAGTCCGTTAACACCTGCCACATCCCGATCCAGGCATGGATAAGAATGGAAACGAGAGCCAGCAGAGTGAAGACTTTAGTGAAGCCGGAGGCAAAGAATCCGGTCCACACTTCCCATGAGATCTCACCGGTGGTAGCGAAGAAGCCAACCATGTAGATGATGTAGAGGGTCAGAACGATGGCGGTAGCACGGACCAGAATAAAGTCATGTACGCCGTTGCGTCCCAGTGCTGAGGCGTTGCTTACCATACGAGGACTCCTGCGAGAAGTGAAAGCACGACAGTAATAACAAAAGAAATCTTGGCGGAACGTTTCCCTGCTTCGAGGGTTTCGTCCAGGTAACCAAAGTCCATCATCAGATGGCGGATACCGACAACGACGTGATAGGCCAGCGCGGTGAGAATGCCCCACATGATGAACTTCACAAAGAAGCTATCCATGATCGAGGCCGCCGTCAGAAAACCTTCAGGGGAGGAGAGGCTGGTGCCCAGCAGCCAAAGCAGAATTCCGACCGCCACGAAGGTGATGACACCGGAAACGCGATGGAGAATGGACGCTATCGCCGTGATTGGGAACCGTATCGTTTGTAGATCCAGATTGACAGGTCTTTGTTTTTTCACATTTCTTACCATGAATAACGCCCACATGCTGTTCTTATTGTTTCCTTCCTCCGGTCTGCTTGCGGGTCAGACAGCGTCCTTTCTATAACCAGAAGTCATGTTAAAACGTCTTTTCAGGCATTAAAACATCACTAAACAACGCTGGGTGGCTCGGGATTGCAGGGTGTTCCGGAGACCTGGCCGCAGTATAGGCCGTTCACAAAATCATTACAATTAACCTACATATAGTTTGTTGGGTTTTCTCCGGAACAGTGATCAAGGTCACGATAACAACATTTTTTTAATTTTTAATCACCTGATTTGACAAATATTAAACATTCTTGTTACAACCATTACCAGTTAAATGCAATAATGCTCAAAAGTTATGGGGTCACTCTTTCACCTGAGAATAAGTTATGTAACAGTGTGTCAGTATTGACCGATGTAATCAGGACAGTTATTAGTGGTATACAGGTTTTAATATTCGGACTGCTAAAACGCTGATTTGCTGTTGTTTCACCGCAGCCCTGAAGAACGTGCCATCAAGCGCCGTTGCTCTGTACCCTGCCCTTTTCGCTGACGCAGAGCTGTGTGCAACATAACAAACTGGTAACGTATACGGGCGCGGGCCGAAAGCAAATCCACCACCCGGCAGTCTTAAGCAATAAAGGCGCTAAGGAGACCATAAATGTCTGATGCTAAAGCAAAAATCACCCTGGGTGGTGACACTGCTATTGAACTGGATGTGCTAAAAGGCACGCTCGGTCAGGATGTTATTGATATTCGTAGTCTTGGTTCAAAAGGCGTATTTACCTTTGACCCAGGTTTCACATCTACCGCTTCCTGTGAATCTAAAATTACGTTTATCGATGGTGACGAGGGGATCCTGCTGCACCGCGGCTTCCCGATCGACCAGTTAGCGACCGAATCAAACTATCTTGAAGTTTGTTACATTCTGCTGAACGGTGAAAAACCAACCCAGGCCGAATATGACGAATTCAAAACCACCGTGACCCGTCACACCATGATCCATGAGCAGATCACCCGTCTGTTCCATGCGTTCCGTCGCGATTCTCACCCGATGGCCGTTATGTGCGGGATCACCGGCGCCCTGGCGGCGTTCTATCACGACTCCCTCGACGTGAATAACCCGCGTCACCGTGAAATCGCCGCCTATCGCCTGCTGTCCAAAATGCCGACCATGGCAGCTATGTGTTACAAGTATTCTATCGGCCAGCCGTTTGTTTATCCGCGCAACGACCTCTCCTACGCCGGCAACTTCCTGCGCATGATGTTCGCCACGCCGTGCGAAGAGTACGAAGTCAATCCGGTGCTCGAGCGCGCCATGGACCGTATTCTGATCCTGCACGCCGATCACGAGCAGAACGCCTCGACCTCGACGGTACGTACCGCGGGCTCTTCCGGCGCTAACCCGTTCGCCTGTATCGCAGCCGGCATCGCCTCTCTGTGGGGACCGGCGCACGGCGGCGCCAACGAAGCGGCGCTGAAAATGCTGGAAGAGATCAGCTCCGTTGAACACATTCCGGAATTTGTTCGTCGTGCGAAAGACAAGAATGACTCTTTCCGCCTGATGGGCTTCGGCCATCGTGTTTACAAAAACTACGACCCGCGCGCCACCGTGATGCGTGAAACCTGCCATGAAGTGCTGAAAGAGCTGGGCACCAAAGACGACCTGCTGCAGGTGGCCATGGAGCTGGAGCATATCGCGCTGAACGACCCGTACTTCATCGAGAAGAAGCTCTACCCGAACGTCGACTTCTACTCCGGTATCATCCTGAAAGCGATGGGTATTCCGTCCTCCATGTTTACCGTTATCTTCGCCATGGCGCGTACCGTGGGCTGGATTGCGCACTGGAACGAAATGCACAGCGACGGCATGAAGATCGCCCGTCCGCGTCAGCTGTACACCGGCTACGCCAAACGCGACTTCCAGTCCGACATCAAGCGTTAATCTCGCTGTCCGGATGATAAAAACGCGCCTGCTGGCGCGTTTTTTATGCCTGACGATGAAGCCTGGCGCTGACACTGCCTGCTGCCGGCTTAATGCTGGCAGTGCGGGCACCAGTAAAACGGCCGCGATGAGAGCATGGTCTTCTCAATCACGCCCCCGCAGCGCTCGCACTTTTCCCCATCGCGATGGAAGACCTTAAAGCGGAACAGCGCACCGTGGTGCTTGTTGTTATCGGGCTGGCCGCGAGTGCGATAAGAAAGCCGCGGGATATCGAGTAGCGCGTGCGCCAGCGCATCCAGCTGTGTTTCATTAAGCTCCGAGGCCTTATGCCCCCCGGTCAGCCCCACCTGCCAGAGGATTTCCACCCGCAGATAGTTACCCAGACCGGCAAGAAAAGCCTGATCCAGCAGCAGGCCGGAAAACTGACGATTGCGGAATTTGGCCGACAGCAGTCGCGCTTTCACCTGCTCCGCGGTTAACGTCATATCCAGCACGTCCGGACCGACGCGCAGCAAGAACGGATGGTTGGCCTCCTGCTCCGCCGTGAGCATCTCAATGTCCGACGCGCTGTAGAGCAAAATCGCCTTGCTGGCCGTCTGTAGCCTGACGCGCAGCACCCGGTTAGAGGCAGGCTGTTCGCCGGTCTCAACCACGCGCCAGACGCCGTACAGCTGATTATGGCTGTACAGGGTCAGGCCGCCGGAGAAGCGGGTCAGCAGGGCTTTGCCCCGGGTATCGATATGGGTAACCCGCTGACCAATCAGTTCGGTTTGATAGGGTTGCAACCGGGGAAAAGCGAACCAGACGTCGGTTAAGGGTTCGTCTTTGATTGCTGCCTCCAGTGTATCCGCCGCGCGGCGGATCTCCGGACCTTCCGGCATACTGTCATCCTTCTGTTAGTGGGTGGCGCCGCCGCCCAGTTTACTATCCACCGGCTGGTGCAGGGCTACGGCTATGGCCGTCTCCAGCGCTTCCCGCACGGTGGCGGTCGCCATACTCGGCTCGCCGGGATGGGCCGCCGCCTGCGCCGGTAGCCATGGAATATGGATAAACCCGCCCCTTACCTCATTCTGTCCCTGCAGCTTGTGCAGCAGACCGTACATGACGTGATTGCAGACGAAGGTGCCGGCGGTTTGCGACACCGAGGCCGGGATCCCGCGATCGCGCAGCGCGCTGACGATCGCTTTGATCGGCAAGGTGCTGAACCACGCGGCCGGCCCGCCGTCGACGATCGGCGTGTCGATGGGTTGCTGGCCTTTGTTATCGGGGATACGCGCATCATCGACGTTAATCGCCACACGTTCGACGCTGATATCGACCCGGCCGCCGGCCTGTCCCACCGCGATAACCAGCTTCGGCTGCAGGTCTTCAATCGCCGCGTCCAGCGCCGACAGCGCCTCGCCAAACACGCAGGGAAGCTGCCTGGCGATCACCGGCTGACCAGCAATCATTGTACCGTCAAGCTGCTGCACCACTTCCCAGGAAGGGTTCACCGTCTCGCCGTCAAAGGGTTCAAAACCGGTGAGTAATACGCCCGCCATCGTCTTCTCCTTCGCGGTCCTTCAGATTGTCATATCTCAGCCTCTGGCTGAGCGCTGACCATAATATGGCGCCCGGCGAACGCCGCCCGCAAACGGCGGGCAAATTCGAGGGCATGCGGACCATCGCCATGCAGACATACCGTCTGCGCCACCACGTTCGCCCATTCGCCGCTGACGCTACGCACCCGGTGGTGTTGCACCATTTCGAGGGTTTGCGCCAGGGCCTGCTCTTCGCTGTCAATCAGCGCGCCAGGCTCGGTGCGCGGCACCAGGCTGCCGTCGGCCAGATAACCGCGATCGGCAAACACCTCCTGACGCGTCGTCAAGCCATAGCGTTGCCCAGCGCGGATCAGTTCGCTGCCCGCCAGACCCACCAGCACCAGCTGCGGGTTAACATCGCGGACCGCGCGGGCGATCGCGTCGGCCAGCGGCGGCGATTTGGCCGCCTGGTTGTAGAGCATGCCGTGCGGCTTTACGTGCTGCAACTCGCCGCCCTGAGCCTGAACGATCGCCGCCAGAGCGCCAATCTGATACAGCGTCTGGGCATAGACCGTTTCCGGCGGCAGATCCATCGCCGTGCGGCCAAAATTTTCCCGGTCGGGATATCCCGGATGGGCGCCCACCGCCACGCCGTACTTCAGCGCCTCGCGCACGCTCTGCACCATCAGCCCGGCGTCGCCGGCGTGAAAACCACAGGCGATATTCGCCGACGACACCAGCTGGAGCAGCGCGCTATCGTTCGCCCCGCCTTCCCCGAGATCGGCATTGAGATCAATCATCATCGTGGAGTCTCCACGCCAGTTGTTCAAGATAACGCTGACGATCGGCCCGCGCCTTCAGCGCCTCCTCCAGCGAGCAGGCCACGAAATGGATCGGCTGCCCCAGTGGGATCTGCGCCAGCTGGTACATATCGGCATCGATGATGCAGGCGATCCGCGGATAGCCGCCGGTGGTTTGCGCGTCGTTCATCAGCACAATGGGCTGGCCGTTGTGCGGCACCTGCACCACGCCCGGCAGCAGGCCGTGCGACAGCATTTCGCGATCGGTGGTGCGTTTCAGCGGCTGCCCCTGCAGGCGGTACCCCATGCGGTTACTCTGCGGACTGAGCTTCCAGGGGGCGCGCCAGAATGACGCCTGCGAGGCCGCGTCAAATTCGTGGTACTCCGGCCCGGGCAGCGCACGAATTCGGTTGCCCAGCGGCAACTGCTTGACGCCGCGCGGGGTGGTGAAGCGGCGGGCGGCTTTCCCGAGCTTCAGCTTGTCGCCGTCCTGCAGGCGGCGTCCTTCCAGACCGCCAATCCCCGCCTTGAGATCCGTGCAGCGCGAGCCAAGGACCTCGGGAACCGCAATCCCGCCCGCCACCGCCAGATAGCTGCGAATGCCATGCTGCGGCGTTTTCAGCACCAGGCGCTGCCCGGGCCGGTAGGCGGTGCGCCAGCCCACCCAGACCGCTTTACCGTCCAGCGTCGCTTCGCAGGCGGCGCCGGTCAGCGCAAACCAGCCGCTGCGGGCAAATTCGATCTCCACCTGGCCGAGGGTAATCTCCAGCCCGGCGGCATTCGCCTCGTTGCCAACCAGCAGATTGGCAATCACCAGCGAGGGATAATCCAGAGCGCCGCAGCGGCTGATGCCAGACTGGCGCAGGCCTTCTCGTCCACCGTCCTGTACCGAGGTGTACAGGCCGGCGCGGATCAGAGTCAACATACCCCCTCCTTTTGCGGCACAAAGCGAATTTTATCGCCCACGCGCAGCAGCGCAGGCTCCTTCCGCGACGGGTCGAACAGCGTTAGCGAGGTCCGCCCCAGCAGCTGCCAGCCGCCGGGCGTCGCCAGCGGATAGATCCCGGTTTGCGCGCCGCCGATACCCACCGACCCGGCCGGGACGTGCACGCGCGGTTCGGCGCGACGCGGCGTCGCCAGCGCCGCTGGCAACCCGCCCAGGTAGGGAAATCCCGGCTGAAAACCAATAAACCAGACCAGATACTCCACCGAGGCGTGCAGCTCCACGACCTGCTTTTCACTGAGGCCGCTGTGCTGCGCCACCACCCCGAGATCCGGTCCGGCCTCGCCGCCGTAGACGACCGGAATGGTCAGCGAGCGCGACTCCGGCTCGATCGCGAGGCTCTCCTCCCACCAGCGCTGCAGACGGTCTATCGCCTCCCACGCCACCTCCTGCGGGCGGCGGAGCACCACAGTGATATTGTTCATGCCGGGAATGGCGTCAATCACTTCCTCATGGTTCGCCAGACGCTGGGCTAAGCCCCAGATCCGCTGCTGGCTCTCAAGGGTGACCGGCGGCTCCAGCTCCAGCACGACGGCCGTTTCTCCTAACAGATAACAACGCGCTCGCTGCACTTTTCTCTCTCCCGTCAGGCAGGGTTGGGAATATCAATAAAGGTGACGTCCAGGTCAGTGGTTTCCGTCAGCCATTCGCTGAGGGCGCGAATACCGCCCCGCTCGGTGGCGTGGTGGCCGGCGGCATAAAAATGCAGGCCCTGCTCGCGGGCGGAATGGATGGTTTGTTCCGACACCTCGCCGGTGATAAACGCGTCCACGCCAAAGCGCGCCGCGGCGTCGATAAAGCTCTGGCCGCCGCCGGTACACCAGGCGACGCGGCTGACGGTGTCCGGCCCGGTATCGCCGCACCACAGCGGCTTACGCCCCAGCCGCGCTTCAATCCATGAGGCCAGTTCAAGGCCGGAAACCGGCATCGACAGTTCGCCCCAGGGCACCAGCGGTTCGATTTCCCCCAGCACGTTAATCCCCAGCAGATGCGCCAGTTGCGCGTTATTGCCCAGCTCGGGATGGGCATCCAGCGGCAGGTGCCAGCCGTAGAGATTGATATCATTGGCCAGCAGGGTTTTCAGGCGCCGGCGCTTCATACCGCGGATCACTGGCGATTCGTTTTTCCAGAAATAGCCGTGATGGACAATCACCGCATCCGCCTGAAGACGAACGGCCTCATCCAGCAGCGCCTGGCTGGCCGTCACTCCGGTGACGATCTTGTGCACCGTGTCGCGCCCTTCCACCTGCAGACCGTTAGGGGCGAAGTCACTGATGGCTGCACTATTGAGCTTGTCGTTTATCAGTTGTTCCAGTTCGCTATTTTTCATCGCCACTCCAGCAGATAATCAGGGTATACAAAGGCATAACATAACCAGATCCATTCGGGTCGTCGATAGTCCGCCTCCGACACTGACGATGACTTTTTACCGAATAGCGCAATTTGTCTATTCACCCCGCCGCGCATTCGTGTATATTTATGCACTAATAAAGCATATTAAATAATCAGAAAGCCCCTCAAGCCATGAATATGACTAATTAAACGCTATTCATGCAGAACGATCGACTTTCGCTTTAGGCCAGGAAACACACTTCTCATGAAGACAACATCATCGCAACCGCGGGCGATTTACTACGTCGTGGCGCTGCAAATCTGGGAATATTTTAGCTTCTACGGCATGCGCGCCCTGCTGATCCTCTATCTCACCAATCAGCTCAAATATGACGATAACCACGCTTACGCCCTGTTCAGCGCCTACTGTTCGCTGGTCTATGTAACGCCGATCCTCGGCGGCTATCTGGCCGATAAGCTGTTAGGCAACCGGATGGCAGTCATGCTCGGCGCGCTGCTGATGGCCATTGGCCATCTGGTGCTCGGGGCCAGCGAAACCGCCCCGGCCTTCCTCTACCTGTCGCTGGCGATCATCGTCTGCGGCTACGGGTTGTTTAAATCCAACGTCAGCTGTCTGCTGGGCGAACTGTACGAACCCGCCGATCCGCGTCGCGATGGCGGCTTCTCGCTGATGTATGCCGCGGGCAATATCGGCTCGATCATCGCGCCCATCGCCTGCGGCTACGTTCAGGAGGAGTATAGCTGGGCGATGGGCTTTGCCCTGGCGGCCATCGGCATGGTGGCGGGACTGGTGATCTTCCTCTGCGGCAACCGTCATTTCCAGCATACCGCCGGCGTGAACCGCCAGGCGCTGTGCGCCCGCCGCTTCCTGCTGCCGAACTGGGGCTGGCTGCTGGTGCTGCTGGTCATCGCGCCGCTGCTGATTGCCGTGCTGTTCTGGCAGGAGTGGTCGGTGTATGCCCTGATCGTGGCCACGGCCATTGGCCTCGCGGTGCTGGCGCGGATCTACCTGCGTGCCGAGACCGATAAACAGCGCAAGGATCTGCGCCTGATCGTCGTCCTGACCGCCTTCAGCCTGCTGTTCTGGGCCTTCGCCCAACAGGGCGGCAGCTCCATCAGCCTGTATATTGACCGCTTCGTTAACCGCCATATCATGAGCTACGAAGTCCCTACCGCTATGTTCCAGTCGATCAACGCCTTTGCGGTGATGCTCTGCGGCATGGTGCTGGCGTGGCTGGTGAAAGAGAGCGTCGGCGGTAACCGCACCGTGCGCATCTGGGGGAAATTTGCCCTCGGTCTGGGCCTGATGAGCGCCGGGTTCTGCATTTTGACCCTCAGCGCCCGCTGGTCGGCGGCCTATGGCCAGTCGTCCATGCCGCTGATGGTGCTGGGGCTGGCGGTGATGGGTTTTGCCGAACTGTTTATCGACCCGGTCGCGATGTCGCAAATCACCCGCATTGAGATCCCGGGAGTGACCGGGGTGCTGACCGGCATCTATATGCTGCTCTCCGGGGCCATCGCCAACTATCTGGCCGGCGTTATCGCCGACCAGACCTCGCAGGCGTCATTCGACGTCGCCGGGGCGGTGAACTATTCCATTGACGCCTACATCAACGTCTTCAGCCAGATCACCTGGGGCGCGCTGGCCTGCGTCGGCGTAGTGCTGGTTATCTGGCTGTATCACTCGCTGAAGGTCAGGATCCGCCGTCTGGCGGTGGAATAATCCCCTTTCTGGCGGCCTCCCAGGCCGCCAGCGTCTCCTGTCGCGCCTGCTTGTGATCGACTATCGGGCGCGGATAATCCAGCGTCACCCCCTGTTTATCCGCCCACACCCACGGCTGATGCAGCGCCTTCTCCGGCACCTTTGCCAGCTCCGGCAGCCAGCGACGCATAAACACCCCCTGCTTATCAAACTTCTCGCCTTGGGTGGTGGGATTAAATATGCGGAAATAGGGCGCGGCGTCGGTGCCCGTCGAAGCCGCCCATTGCCAGCCGCCGTTGTTCGCCGCCAGGTCGCCGTCAATCAGCTGGCTCATGAAATAGCGCTCCCCTGCCCGCCAGTCGAGGCGCAGATCTTTGGTCAGGAAGCTGGCGACAATCATGCGCAACCGGTTATGCATCCAGCCGGTGGCGTTAAGCTGGCGCATGGCGGCATCGACAATCGGAAAGCCGGTCTCCCCGCGCTGCCAGGCCTGCAGGGCGCCATCCTCTTCGCGCCAGGCGACCTTATCGGTCCAGGCGACAAACGGCCGACCTTTACAGAGTTTCGGATAGTAGACCATCAGATGGCGGTAAAACTCGCGCCAGATCAGCTCATTAAGCCAGGTGGCGCCTGCCCCGCCATCCAGTGCGGCGGGGTGTTCCGTCAGCAGCCGATGCAGGCACTGGCGCGGCGACAGCACCCCGATGGCCAGGCAGGGCGACAGGCGACTGGTCCCTTCCACGGCCGGGAAGTCGCGCTGCCCCTCATAATCCGCCGCCGGTTGCTGACAAAACGCGCGCAGCCGCGCCAGCGCCGTTTTTTCATCCGCGGCAAACAGCAGCCCATCGAACGGCGTTTGCGGATAGTTAAGCTCCGGCACCGGCGGCGCCAGGCGAGCGGGCGCCTGGCGCGGCTTTGGCGCGGCCACGCACGCCGGCAATCCTTCCCGCAGCCGGCGAATAAACGCGTTCTTAAACGGGGTGAAGACTTTATACATTTCGCCGCCGCCGGTCAGTACGCTGCCGGGCGGCAACAGGACGCTGTCGTCAAATCCCTGGCAAATCACTTCGCTCAAGGAGCTCTCAACGGCGGCATCGCGCTGGCGTTCATTGAATTCGTACTGATAGTTGTAGAACAGGTGACTGACCTGGTGCTGCTGGCAGAAATGGGCCAGCCGCTCGACGCTGGCGCTAAAATCGTCCGCCTCTTCTACCCACAGCGGTATGCCCCGCTCCGCCAGCGCGGCGTGCAGACTGCGCAAATGGCTGGCGATAAAAGCGGCCTGCCGCGGGGCCAGGTGATGTTCGCGCCACTGCCCCGGGGTGGCAATATACAGCGCCAGCACCTGCGCCTGCGGATCGCGGCAGGCGGCGGCCAGCGCCAGGTTATCGTGAATGCGTAAATCCGTGCGTAACCAGACCAGATGGGTGGCCATATCACTCCTCACACTCCGTCAGCAAAACTCATCTTATGATCTAAGCCGGCAAAAATAGCGCGCCCCGGCAAAATAAGCACCTGCCAATTCCGCTGCGGCGCCTGAAAACGAGTGTAGACAAGCGGCGAAAAAAAACCGCCGGGGGCAACCGGCGGTTAGTGGTTTTCCTCGCAGCAGGGCGAATTAGTAGAAGTCGTGCGCGGCTTTTTCCGCCTGCGCCATCCACACCGGCTGCTCGCTGGTTTTCGACCATACACGGTGCAGCCAGCTGTAATAGCGGGCGCGATCCTTCCAGAACAGCATCACCGGCAGCGCCGCGACGCCAGCCACGACGGCGAAAGCACGACGCAGCAAAATAATATGAGCAGGATAAGCTTTGTACAACGCCATCATTTCTCTCCCCTTTGTCAGGCCGGCAAGCAGCGCCGGAAAATTAATCATGTTTGTCTGAGCAAAATAATACCGCTCTGGTTGTAATTTTACTACTCATCCGACCACTAAAAAGCACGTATTTATACTTAATTTACATTCGCCACGTAAATTAGTTACAAAAAAGTTAAATTAATACTAACCATTAGTTAATTTGTGCCTTTGTCATTTTTATACTTTTTTTACACCGCGCCCGCGGATTTTTGCGAAATCTTTGCGCCGTAATTTCTATTCTCCTGGTAAATCAAAAACACACCCGGAGGTGGATTGTGACTGCAGGCGTACTCACTGGCGTTGGGCTGGTGTTCCTGTTACTGGCTTATCTGGTTTATGCCTTGATACATGCGGAGGCATTCTGATGGCTGCCCAGGGATTTTTATTATTAGCCAGCTATCTGCTGGTTTTGCTGGTGCTGGCGCGCCCGCTGGGGATGTGTCTGGCAAGAATGGTGAATGACATCCCGCTTCCCGGCCTGGCCGGGGTCGAGCGCGTCCTGTGGCGCGTGGCCGGGATCCGCGCCGAAGAGATGGGCTGGCTGCAGTATTTGCTGGCGCTCCTGCTGTTCAACGCCCTCGGCGGCCTGGCGCTGTTTGCCCTGCTGATGCTGCAGGGCGTGCTGCCGTTTAACCCGCAGCACCTGCCGGGGCTGACGTGGGATCTGGCGCTCAACACCGCGGTCAGCTTTGTCAGCAATACGAACTGGCAGGCCTACGCCGGCGAAAGCACCATGAGCTATCTCAGCCAGATGGTGGGGCTGACGGTGCAGAATTTCCTCTCCGCCGCTACCGGCATCGCCGTGGTCTTCGCCCTGACCCGCGCCTTCGCCCGGCAGAAAATGTCCACCCTCGGCAATGCCTGGGTCGACCTGACGCGCATTACCCTGTGGCTGCTGCTGCCGCTCTCTCTGCTGGTGGCCCTGTTCTTTATTCAGCAGGGCGTGCCGCAGAACCTGCAGGCCTACCAGCCCTTTACCACCCTCGAAGGGGCGCACCAGCTGCTGCCGATGGGGCCCGTCGCCTCACAGGAAGCGATTAAGCTGCTGGGCACCAACGGCGGCGGTTTCTTTAACGCCAACTCCGCCCATCCGTTTGAAAACCCGACGGCGCTGACCAATCTCGTGCAGATGCTGGCCATCTTCCTGATCCCGGCGGCGCTGTGCTTCGCCTTCGGCGAGGTGGTGAGCGATCGCCGCCAGGGGCGCGCCATCCTGTGGGCGATGACGCTGATCTTTATCCTCTGCGTCGCCGTGGTGATGTGGGCGGAAACCCGCGGCAACCCGCACCTGATGACGCTGGGCGCCGACAGCAGCCTGAATATGGAAGGTAAAGAGAGCCGCTTCGGTATTCTCGCCAGCAGTCTGTTCGCGGTGATCACCACCGCCGCCTCCTGCGGCGCGGTCAACGCCATGCATGACTCCTTCACCGCGCTGGGCGGGATGGTGCCGATGTGGCTGATGCAGATTGGCGAAGTGGTGTTCGGCGGCGTCGGCTCGGGTCTCTATGGCATGCTGCTGTTCGTTATGCTGGCGGTGTTTATCGCCGGCCTGATGGTCGGCCGCACCCCGGAGTACCTCGGAAAGAAAATCGATGTCCGGGAAATGAAAATGATCGCCCTGGCCATTCTGGTCACCCCGACGCTGGTGCTGCTCGGCACGGCGCTGGCGATGATGACCGAGGCCGGCCGCGCCGGGATGTTCAACCCCGGACCGCACGGCTTTAGCGAAGTGCTGTACGCCGTCACTTCGGCGGCCAATAACAACGGCAGCGCCTTCGCCGGCCTGGGCGCGGCGACGCCATTCTGGAACCTGCTGCTGGCGTTCTGCATGCTGGCTGGACGCTTCGCCGTCATCATTCCGGTGATGGCTATCGCCGGCTCGCTGGTGGCGAAGAAAATTCAACCGGCCAGCCCCGGCACCCTGGCCACCCACGACGCCCTGTTTATCGGTCTGCTGATCGGCACCGTGCTGCTGGTTGGCGCCCTGACCTTTATTCCTGCGCTGGCGCTTGGCCCGCTGGCCGAACACTTTTCCTTACTTTGAGCGATGCGGAGCACCCTGTTATGAGTCGCAAACAATTAGCCCTGCTGGAGCCGACGCTGGTGCGCCAGGCGCTGCTGGATGCCGTTAAAAAACTCAGCCCGATGGTGCAGTGGCGCAATCCGGTGATGTTTATCGTCTGGGTGGGCAGCCTGTTAACCACCCTGCTGGCCATCGCCATGGCTGGCGGCGCCCTGACCGGCAGCGCCACTTTTACCGCCGCCATCAGTATCTGGCTATGGTTTACCGTGCTGTTCGCCAACTTTGCCGAAGCGATGGCGGAAGGCCGCAGCAAAGCCCAGGCCAATAGCCTGAAAGGGGTGAAAAAAACGGCCTTCGCCCGTAAACTGCGCGCCCCGCAGCATGACGCGACGGTCGACCACGTGCCGGCGGAAGACCTGCGCAAAGGCGACGTAGTGCTGGTGGAAGCCGGGGATATTATCCCCTGCGATGGTGAAGTCATCGAAGGCGGCGCCTCGGTGGATGAAAGCGCCATTACCGGCGAGTCTGCTCCGGTGATCCGCGAATCCGGCGGTGATTTCGCCTCGGTGACCGGCGGGACGCGCATCCTCTCCGACTGGCTGGTGATCCGTTGCAGCGTTAACCCGGGAGAAACCTTCCTCGACCGGATGATCGCCATGGTGGAAGGCGCCCAGCGCCGTAAAACGCCGAACGAAATCGCCCTGACGATCCTGCTGATCGCCCTGACGCTGGTGTTCCTGCTGGCCACCGCCACCATCTGGCCATTCTCGGCGTGGAGCGGCAATGCGGTCAGCGTCACCGTACTGGTGGCGTTGCTGGTGTGCCTGATCCCGACCACCATCGGCGGTCTGCTGTCGGCCATCGGCGTCGCCGGGATGAGCCGTATGCTGGGCGCCAACGTGATCGCCACCAGCGGCCGCGCGGTGGAAGCGGCAGGCGACGTTGATGTGCTGTTGCTGGATAAAACCGGGACCATTACGCTCGGCAACCGCCAGGCCTCCGCTTTCCTGCCGGCGCGCGGTGTGGAAGAGCGAACCCTCGCCGATGCCGCCCAGCTCTCCTCGCTGGCGGACGAAACCCCTGAGGGACGCAGCATCGTGGTGCTGGCGAAACAGCGCTTTAACCTGCGCGAACGCGATCTGCAGTCGCTGCACGCCACCTTTGTCCCCTTTACCGCGCAAACGCGGATGAGCGGCATCAATATCGATCAGCGCATGATCCGCAAAGGGTCGGTGGACGCCATTCGCCGCCACGTAGAGGCCAACGGTGGCCACTTCCCTGCCGATGTCGAGAAGCAGGTGGAAGAGGTCGCCCGCCAGGGGGCCACGCCGCTGGTGGTCGCCGAAGGGGAAAAGGTGCTGGGGATTATTTCACTCAAAGATATCGTCAAAGGCGGCATCAAAGAACGTTTCGCCCAGCTGCGCAAAATGGGCATTAAAACGGTGATGATCACCGGCGATAACCGCCTGACCGCCGCGGCGATCGCCGCCGAGGCCGGCGTCGACGATTTCCTCGCCGAAGCGACGCCGGAAGCCAAGCTGGCGCTGATCCGCCAGTATCAGTCGGAAGGTCGGCTGGTGGCGATGACCGGCGACGGCACCAACGACGCGCCCGCGCTGGCGCAGGCCGACGTGGCGGTAGCCATGAACTCAGGCACCCAGGCGGCGAAAGAGGCGGGCAACATGGTCGACCTGGATTCCAACCCCACCAAGCTGATTGAGGTGGTCCATATCGGCAAACAGATGCTGATGACGCGCGGCTCGCTGACCACCTTCAGTATTGCCAACGACGTGGCGAAATATTTCGCCATTATTCCGGCGGCGTTTGCCGCGGTCTATCCCCAGCTGGCCATGCTGAACGTGATGGGCCTGCATTCGCCATCGTCGGCGATCCTCAGCGCCGTTATCTTCAACGCGCTGATCATCGTCTTCCTGATCCCGCTGGCCCTGAAAGGGGTGAGCTATCGCCCGCTCTCCGCCTCGGCGATGCTGCGCCGCAATCTGTGGATCTACGGCCTCGGCGGTCTGCTGGTGCCTTTTATCGGTATTAAAGCCATCGACCTGCTGCTGACCCTGAGCGGTCTGGTGTGAGGAACAAACTATGTCATTGATTCGTCCAGCACTTGTGCTATTTATTCTGTTAACCCTGCTCACCGGCGGCGTTTATCCTCTGCTGACCACCAGCCTGGGGCAGTGGTGGTTTAACTCACAGGCCAACGGCTCGCTGATCCGCATGAACGGCGAGGTGCGCGGCTCGGCGCTGATTGGCCAGAACTTTACCGCCGCAGGCTATTTCCAGGGTCGCCCGTCAGCCACCGCGGAGACAGCGGATAACCCGATGGCCTCTGGCGGCAGCAACCTCGCCGCCAGCAACCCGGCGCTGGATAAGGCGGTGAGCGAGCGGGTGCAGGCCCTGCGCGCCGCAAACCCGGATGCCGACCCGCGTGTGCCGGTCGAACTGGTCACCACCTCGGCGAGCGGTCTCGATAACAACCTGACCCCGGCCGCCGCGCTGTGGCAGGCGCCGCGGGTGGCCAAAGCGCGCCAGCTGAGCGTCGACCAGGTGACCGCGCTGGTTAACCAGGCCACACAAAAGCCGCTGCTGAGCTTCCTTGGCCAGCCGGTGGTCAATATACTGCAACTCAATATGGCGCTGGATGCCCTGAAGGATAAGTAAATGAGTGACGAGCCGCTGCGTCCGGACCCTGACCGCCTGCTGCAGCACACCGCCGCCCCGCATCGCGGCAAACTAAAAGTGTTCTTCGGCGCCTGCGCCGGGGTGGGGAAAACCTGGGCGATGCTGGCGGAAGCGCAGCGGCTCCGGGCGCAGGGGTTGGATATTCTGATTGGCGTGGCGGAGACCCACGGCCGGAAAGAGACCGCCGCGATGCTGCAGGGCCTGAGCACCCTGCCGCCGCGGCGGCTCGCCCACCGCGGGCGCTACGTGTATGAGTTCGATCTCGACGCCGCCCTCGCCCGCCGTCCGGCGCTGATTCTGGTGGATGAGCTGGCGCACAGTAATGCCCCCGGCTCCCGCCATCCAAAGCGCTGGCAGGATGTGGACGAACTGCTGGAGGCAGGGATTGACGTCTTCACCACCGTTAACGTCCAGCATCTGGAAAGTCTGAATGACGTCGTCAGCGGGATCACCGGCGTGCAGGTGCGAGAGACCGTCCCCGATCCCTTCTTTGACGCCGCGGACGACGTGGTGCTGGTGGATCTGCCCCCTGACGATCTGCGCCAGCGGCTCAATGAGGGCAAAGTCTATATCGGTGGCCAGGCCGAGCGCGCTATCGAGAACTTTTTCCGCAAAGGGAACCTGATTGCGCTGCGTGAACTGGCCCTGCGCCGCACCGCCGATCGCGTCGATGAGCAGATGCGCGCCTGGCGCGACCGCCAGGGCCAGGAGAAAGTCTGGCACACCCGCGACGCGATCCTGCTCTGTATCGGGCACAACACCGGCAGCGAAAAGCTGGTGCGTACCGCCGCACGGCTCGCCGCCCGTCTGGGCAGCGTCTGGCATGCGGTGTATGTCGAGACCCCTTCCCTGCACCGCCTGCCGGAAGCCCGGCGACGGGCCATCCTCGCCGCGCTGCGTCTGGCCCAGGAGCTGGGCGCCGAAACCGCCACCCTCTCCGACCCGTCAGAAGAGAAAGCGGTTCTCCATTACGCCCGCGAACACAACCTTGGGAAAATTGTCATCGGCCGCCAGAGCAAGCGCCGCTGGTGGGATCGTAGCGGTTTTGCCGACCGTCTGGCTCGCCACGCGCCGGACCTCGATCTGGTGGTCATCGCCCTGGATGAAAAACCCTTCCCCTTTCCGGTGCGCGCCAGCGACAGTCGTCCGGCGCTGGAGAAATGGCGCCTGCAGCTGCAGGGCTGCGCGGTGGCGGTGGCGCTGTGCGCCATCATTACCCTGGTGGCCATGCAGTGGCTGATGGCCTTCGAAGCCGCTAACCTGGTGATGCTCTATCTGCTGGGGGTGGTGATCATCGCTCTGCTCTACGGCCGCTGGCCGTCGGTCCTGGCGACGGTGATTAACGTTATCAGCTTCGATCTCTTTTTTGTCGCCCCGCGCGGCACGCTGGCGGTGTCCGATGTCCAGTATCTGCTCACCTTCGGCGTGATGCTCACCGTGGGCCTGCTTATCGGTAACCTCACCGCCGGCGTGCGCTACCAGGCGCGGGTGGCGCGCTACCGCGAGCGGCGTACCCGCCATCTGTATGAGATGTCCAAAGCGCTGGCGGTGGGTCGTAGCCAGCAGGATATCGCCACCACCAGCGAGCGGTTTATCGCCTCCACCTTTCAGGCCCGCAGCCAGCTGCTGCTCCCGGACGCCCAGGGGAAACTGCTGCCCTTAACCCACCAGCCCGGGTTGACGCCGTGGGATGATGCCATCGCCCGCTGGAGCTTTGATAAGGGTCAACCCGCCGGCGCCGGCACCGATACCCTGCCCGGCGTGCCGTATCAGATCCTGCCCCTGAAGAGCGCCGCCCGCACCTGGGGCCTGCTGGTGGTGGAGCCGGCGAATCTGCGCCAGCTGATGATCCCGGAGCAGCAGCGGCTGCTGGAGACCTTCACCCTGTTGGTGGCCAGCGCCCTGGAGCGTCTCACCTTGACCGCCAGCGAAGAGCAGGCCCGACTAACCAGCGAGCGCGAAAGCCTGCGTAACTCGCTGCTCGCCGCCCTCTCGCACGATCTGCGTACCCCGCTGACCGTGCTGTTTGGCCAGGCGGAAATCCTGACCCTCGATCTGGCCAGCGAGGGCTCGAAGCATGCCCCGCAGGCCAACGAAATCCGCCAGCATGTGCTCAACACCACCCGGCTGGTGAACAACCTGCTGGATATGGCGCGGATCCAGTCCGGCGGTTTTAATCTGCACAAGGAGTGGCTGACGCTGGAGGAGGTGGTCGGCAGCGCGCTGCGCATGCTCGAACCGAGCCTCGGCGGCCAGCACGTTCAACTGGATTTACCCGATCCGCTGCAGCTGGTGCATGTTGACGGGCCGCTGTTCGAGCGGGTGCTGATTAATCTGCTGGAGAATGCCCATAAGTATGCCGGCGCCCGGGCGGACATCGGTATTCGCGCCGAAGCGGACGCCCGGCAGCTGTCGCTGGAAGTATGGGATAATGGTCCAGGGATCCCGGCGGGCCAGGAACAGGCTATCTTTGATAAATTCGCCCGCGGCAACAAAGAATCGGCGATCCCCGGCGTCGGGCTGGGCCTTGCCATCTGTCAGGCCATCGTCGACGTCCACGGCGGGACCATCTCCGCCAGCAACCGGCCAGAGGGCGGCGCCTCATTCCGTGTTACACTGCCGGGAGAAACGCCCCCTGAACTGGAAGAGCTATCTGAGGAATTGTGATTAACGTTCTGATTATCGAAGACGAACACGCTATCCGTCGCTTTCTGCGCACCGCGCTGGAAGCCGACGGCATGCGCGTATTTGAAGCGGAAACCCTGCAGCGCGGGCTGATCGAAGCCGCCACCCGTAAGCCCGACCTCGCGATCCTCGATCTCGGCCTGCCGGATGGTGACGGCATTGATTTTATTCGCGACCTGCGCCAGTGGAGTCAGATGCCGATTATCGTCCTGTCAGCGCGTAGCGAAGAGCATGACAAAATTGCCGCCCTGGATGCCGGCGCCGATGACTACTTAAGTAAACCCTTTGGCATCGGCGAGCTGCAGGCCCGCCTGCGCGTCGCGCTGCGTCGCCACGGCGCGGCGCAGGCCGACGAGCCGGTGGTGCGCTTCGCCGACCTGGAGGTCAATATCCCCGCCCGCCGCATCCTGCGCGGCAGCGAAGAGATCCACCTGACGCCCATCGAGTTTCGCCTGCTGGCGGCGCTATTGAATAATCCCGGCAAAGTGCTTACCCAGCGCCAGCTGCTGAATCAAGTGTGGGGCCCTAACGCCGTGGAGCACAGCCATTATCTGCGGATCTATATGGGTCACCTGCGGCAAAAGCTGGAGGCCGATCCGGCGCGCCCTCAGCATCTGCTGACCGAAACCGGGATTGGCTATCGCTTTATGCCCTGAGCCCCGCCTCTGCAGTACCAGAGGCTGGTGATTTTCAGCCCTTCAGAGAGCAGCAGGAAGCCTGCCAGGATCGCTAAATGCCTGACGCCGGCGGCCTGAATCAGCCACAGACCCAAAGAAAGCGAAGGCTGCATAAACACCAGCCTGAGCGGCGCCTGCCCCCAGGCCAGCCACAGCCCATAGCGGCTCTGACGGAAAAAGAGGATCATCGACAACGGGATGCTGATAATCAGCAGCACATTTAGCGGATAGAGCCAGACCGCCGCAGAGCCCCAGGTGTGCAGCAGCTGGAGATAAGCCAGCAGGTCGTCGTAAAAAGGGAGTCGGCGGTGGGCAATATTCCACCATAAGAATTGCAGGACGAAAAAGAGATCCATCCACGCCCAGAACAAAAACAGGGACTTCCGTTGTATTTTCATCGCTATCCTTGCGAAAAAAATCAGGCCCGCAAGGGGCCTGATGATCGTGCGCCGTTAAGCGTTCTTCAGCACTTCACTGACAATCTCTACCGCTTCTTTTTCAATCAGCTTGCGATGTTCTTCGCCGAGGAAGCTTTCGCAGTAGATCTTGTAGGCGTCTTCGGTGCCTGACGGGCGTGCCGCAAACCAGCCGTTGTCGGTCATCACTTTCAGGCCGCCAATCGCCGCCCCGTTGCCCGGCGCCGCGGTCAGACGAGCGGTGATCGGATCCCCTGCCAGGGTGTCAGCGCTGACCATTTCCGGTGACAGCTTAGACAGCGCCGCTTTCTGCGCGGAGGTCGCGGAAGCCTGCAGACGGTTGTAGCTCGGCGCGCCGAAGCGTTCCGCCAGCTCGTTATAGTGCTCCTGCGGGTTTTTCCCGGTCACTGCGGTGATTTCCGCCGCCAGCAGGCACATGATGATGCCGTCTTTATCGGTGGACCACGGCGTGCCGTCGAAGCGCAGGAAGGAGGCCCCGGCGCTCTCTTCGCCGCCGAAGCCGAAGCTGCCGTCGAACAGGCCGTCAACGAACCACTTAAAGCCCACCGGCACTTCCACCAGCTTGCGGCCCAGATCGTTCACCACGCGGTCAATCATCGCCGAGGAGACCAGGGTTTTACCGACCGCCACCTCTTTACCCCACTGCGGACGATGCTGGAACAGGTAGTTAATCGCCACCGCCAGGTAGTGGTTCGGATTCATCAGCCCGGCAGGGGTGACAATCCCGTGACGGTCGTAATCCGGGTCATTGGCAAATGCCAGATCGAACTTATCGCGCAGCGCCAGCAGGCCCGCCATCGCACATTCCGAGGAGCAGTCCATGCGGATGGCGCCGTCTTTATCGAGGTGCATAAAGCGGAAGGTCTGGTCCACCTGGTCGTTCACAATGGTCAGATTGAGCTTGTAGTGCTCGCCAATGCGCTTCCAGTATTCGATACCGGAACCGCCCAGCGGATCGACGCCCAGCGTCAGGCCCGCTTTCTGGATCGCCGCCATGTCGACGATGTCCGCCAGGCCTTCAATGAACGGCTGCACCAGATCCTGCTCTTTGACGTGGCCGGAAGCCAGCGCCGCGTCCAGAGAAATGCGTTTCACACCCTGCAGGCCAGCGGCCAGCAGTTCGTTGGCACGGTTTTCCACCACTTTGGTGACGTTGGTATCAGCCGGACCGCCGTTTGGCGGGTTGTACTTGATACCGCCATCTTCCGGCGGGTTGTGTGACGGGGTGATCACAATGCCGTCCGCCAGCGGACCGCCTTTTTTGTTATGCACCAGAATCGCGTTGGAGACCGCCGGCGTCGGGGTGAAGCCGTTGTTTTCCTGAACGATAACGTCAACGCCGTTGGCGGTTAACACTTCCAGCACCGAAATAAACGCCGGCTCGGACAGGGCGTGGGTATCTTTACCGACATAGCACGGACCGGTGATCCCGTTCTTCGCACGATCTTCCGCAATAGCCTGGGCGATGGCCAGGATATGCGGTTCGTTGAAGTTGTGACGCGCCGCGCTGCCGCGATGGCCGGAGGTGCCGAATTTGACCGCATGCTCCGCATTACCGACTTCAGGCTTCAGCACGTAGTACTGAGCAGTCAGTTGGGCGACGTTAATCAAATCACTCTGTTGCGCAGGCTGCCCCGCACGTTTATCGATTGCCATTGCCTGATCCTTCTGGTGCAAATGTTAAAAAGCTAGATCGTGCCGCAAACCTTTTCAATCAGCTCCGCAGGGAACTGCATCGACTGCATGATGTGCTCAATCATGCTGCATTTACGGCCGGTATTGGTATTGGTGATCACCCACCACGGTGTACCAGGAACCTGTTTCGGTTTGGTCTGATTACCGCTTTTCAGCAGCGTACGCGCATCTTCCGCGAAGTAAACGCGCGTGCGGCCGTGCAGAGACTCAGTGGCCTCGGCAAATGCTTTACTGTCCAGGGAATAGAGGGTGGTCAACACCAGCATAAAACGGTTCACCGCGCGCTTCTGCTCGGCGTATTCATCAGATAACAGCATCTCGCGCATGGCGCGGACTTTATCTTTCACCGGGTTAGCGGTTTTCACCTCAGCGGCAGGCGTGGGCGCCAGCGTCGGCGCGGCTTTGCTGACCGGTGTAGCCGGTTGGGAAACGGCGGAAAATTTCAGCATACGCCGTAAAATGTCGGATGCGCTCTCGCCGATATGCAGAGTGTGGCTGGCAATATAGCGGTAGAGTTCATCATCAACTTCAATTGTTTTCATCTTAATCCAGTGCGATATCTTTTCTGAATACAAATCGTTGGGATTATAAGTACAAATCCCAACCGCGGATAGCGTCAAACCAGGATGGCGGTAAAACTCAGAAAACTTCTGGGTCTTGCAGCCGGATGGCAGAATGTCCAACATAATACCCTAACCCGACGGAGCGAAAAAAAGAACTTTGCCATGAAATTAAATAGCCGAGCGCAATCTGCACAGAATCCGCACAACCACTCCCCGATCGTGCTGGTCCATGGTCTGTTTGGCAGCCAGGACAACCTGGGCATCCTCGCCCGCGACCTGATCGCCGACCACGATATTCTGCAGGTCGATATGCGCAACCACGGTTTGTCGCCGCGGTCGCCAGAGATGACCTACCCCGCGATGGCGCAGGATCTGCTCGACACGCTCGATGCACATCAGATTGAACGGGCCACCTTTATCGGCCATTCGATGGGCGGCAAAGCGGTGATGGCGTTGACCGCCCTGGCCCCGGAGCGCATCAGCGGTCTGGTGGCTATTGATATCGCGCCGGTGGATTATCACGTTCGCCGCCATGATGAGATCTTCGCCGCTATCCGCGCCGTCAGCGAATCCGCCGCCAGCACTCGCCAGCAGGCGGCGCAGGTGATGCGCGAGCATCTGCAGGAAGAGGGCGTGATTCAGTTCCTGTTGAAATCTTTCGTCGACGGCGACTGGCGCTTCAACGTCCCGGTGCTGTGGGACCAGTACCCGCATATCGTCGGCTGGGAAACCATCCCGGCCTGGCCGCACCCAACGCAGTTTATTCCCGGCGGCAACTCCCCCTATGTGACCGACGCCTACCGCGACGCGCTGCTGGCCCAGTTCCCGCAGGCTCGGGCCCACGTCATTGCCGGCGCCGGACATTGGGTCCATGCCGAGAAACCCGAGGCGGTGTTGCGCGCGATCCGCCGCTATCTGACGAGCATAGCCGCCTGATTGGCTAAAATATGCCCGACCGCGCCGCAGAATGCCCGCGGTCGTTGGCGCAGCCGTTCGCCTGATGTATGATGGCGCGCTATCTGCGCCGGCTAGAGCCCGGCAGCTTGTTTCCCCGAAGTCACTCAGAATCATGGCAAAAGAACAAACGGACCGTACGACATTAGATTTGTTCGCAAACGAGCGTCGCCCGGGAAGACCGAAAACCAATCCGCTGTCGCGCGATGAACAACTGCGCATCAACAAACGTAATCAGCTGAAACGCGATAAAGTGCGCGGGCTGAAGCGCGTGGAGCTAAAGCTCAACGCCGACGCGGTCGATGCGCTTAACGAACTGGCGGAAGCGCGTAATATGAGCCGCAGCGATCTCATTGAAGAGATGCTGATGACGCAATTAACCGCCCTGCGCAGCCAGGGAAAACTCTAACTTTCCGCGAAAAATCCGCATTCATGTAGCAGAGTGTGCAGTCGGGCGTGATTGCTGTTTCCGCGCCCTTGCCTGTTCTGCTATGATTGCCGTTATCTGTGGGCATCGCGTCCCTACCACATCATTTAAGTTTCAAGAGGTTATTTTACTCATGGCAATCATCGGCATCTTTTTTGGCAGCGACACCGGCAACACCGAAAATATTGCAAAAATGATTCAAAAGCAGCTTGGTAAAGATGTTGCTGATGTTCACGACATTGCCAAAAGCAGCAAAGAAGATCTGGAAGCCCACGACATCCTGCTGCTCGGCATCCCGACCTGGTACTACGGTGAAGCGCAGTGTGACTGGGACGACTTCTTCCCGACGCTGGAAGAGATCGACTTTAACGGCAAACTGGTGGCGCTGTTCGGCTGCGGCGACCAGGAAGACTACGCAGAGTACTTCTGCGATGCGCTGGGCACCATCCGCGACATCATTGAGCCGCGCGGCGCGACCATCG
The DNA here is from genome assembly GCF_040062325.1 of Klebsiella sp. GG_Kp175. Taxonomy (NCBI): domain Bacteria; kingdom Pseudomonadati; phylum Pseudomonadota; class Gammaproteobacteria; order Enterobacterales; family Enterobacteriaceae; genus Klebsiella; species Klebsiella sp. GG_Kp175. The sequence continues at coordinate 42,966 of NZ_JBEAFX010000019.1, forward strand.
TTGGCCACTGGCCGACTGCCGGCTATCACTTCGAGGCCTCTAAAGGCCTGGCGGATGACGACCACTTCGTCGGCCTCGCCATTGATGAAGACCGCCAGCCGGAGCTGACCAACGAGCGCGTTGAGAAGTGGGTGAAGCAGGTGGCCGAAGAGCTGCACCTCGAAGAAATCAAAAACGCCTGATGATTAAGCGGCGCAATCATTGAGTTGCGTCGCATTAATAGACAAAAGCAATCAAACTAATAGCTACAAGTTTTTAACTTTTAATCACATATCTGTACAATGTCCTCTGATTCTACGAGGCACGTGACGCAGTTTGTAGCTGGTGCCTCGTTTTTGACAGCAAACCAGGCCCGATACTTGCAGTTTTCATTTACCAGTGGCAGTTCTATAATGAGACGCATTACGTCGGGTTAATTTCTGTATGACTTCCGTTGAAGGAAGTAGATCGTTTAGCAACAGGACAGATTCCGCATGACTGACAACAATACCGCATTAAAGAAGGCTGGCCTGAAAGTCACACTTCCTCGACTGAAAATCCTTGAAGTGCTGCAGGAACCGGATAACCATCATGTCAGTGCGGAAGACTTATATAAACGCCTGATCGACATGGGCGAAGAGATTGGTCTGGCGACCGTTTACCGCGTCCTCAACCAGTTTGATGACGCCGGTATCGTGACTCGTCATAATTTTGAAGGCGGTAAATCCGTTTTCGAACTGACTCAGCAGCATCACCACGATCACCTGATCTGCCTCGACTGCGGCAAAGTGATCGAATTCAGTGATGACTCTATCGAAGCACGCCAGCGTGAAATCGCGTCCCGTCACGGCATCCGCCTGACCAACCACAGTCTGTATCTGTACGGTCACTGTGCGGAAGGTGATTGCCGCGAGGACGAACACGCCCACGACGCGGTGGAAAAGTAATTCCCCGCTTCGCCTGCTCTGAAAAGCCAACCTGCCGGTTGGCTTTTTTATGGGCGCTTCTGCCGCGCTTCCCGCTCACGTCCCGGTGGCGCCCCTCGCGAGTCCCCGCTTTGTCCGGAGAGTTGATATGGAACTTCGCCAGCTACGCTATTTTACGCGCATTGTTGAAACCGGCAGCATGGGCCGCGCCGCGCTCGATCTGAATATCGGCGTCTCGGCGCTCAGCCAGCAGATCGCGCGTCTGGAAAATGAGCTGGCCATTCGCCTCCTGCAGCGGACCTCCCGCGGCGTGACGCCCACCAGCGCGGGCCTCGCTTTCTACTCACAGGCGCAGCTGGCGCTGCGTCATGCCGATGATGCCATCCTCGCCGCCCGCGAGGCGCGGCTGTCGGGCCACGTCAGCGTCGGCATGGCCCCCAGTACCGCCTCCGTTCTTGGCGTTCCGTTCATCAACGCGATGCGCGAGAGCTACCCCGACGTCCGCCTGCACCTGGTGGAAAGCCTCTCCGGGAATCTGGAGCGGATGATCAACACCCGCCAGCTGGATTTAGCCATCGTCTTCCAGCAGGAGAAGATCCTGCGCTGGAGCGCCAGACCGGTGCTCGAAGAGCGCCTGTTCCTGATTGGCACCCATGCGCTGTTGGCCTCGCTGCCGGATGACCCTGTTTCCCCTGACCAGCTCACCACCCTGCCGCTGATTATGCCAAGCCAGGGCCACGGCCTGCGCGGCAGGCTGGAGGCGGTTTGCCAGCAGCACAACCTCAGCGTTGAGGTGGTGGCGGACATTGACGGTCTGGCCCTGCTGATGCAGGCCGTGCGCAGCGGGCTGGGCGCCACCCTGCAGCCCGGGGCCGCCATTTCCCATCTCGACCATCAGGCGCTGAGGGTGATCGGCATCGCTAATCCGGTCCTCAGCCGCCCCAACTTTCTGGTCAGCCTGTCGGATGATGAGCTCACCCCGGCAGGCCTTGCGGCAAGGGTAATACTGAGCAAAGTCATGCGCCAGCTGGTGGAGTCCGATCGCTGGCCAGGTGCTACCCTTTACGTTAACTAAACCCCTCTTTAGCGCTACGCCATAGCGCCCTGCCGCCGTTACCGCCTACATTCCCATTACAAATTTAACAATTAATTAAATTACAAGGGAACCGATAATGGTGGATGTACTGGTCATTGGCGGCGGCAATGCCGCGCTATGCGCCGCCTTAACCGCCCGGGAAGCCGGCGCCTCGGTGCTGCTGCTGGAGGCGGCGCCGCGGGAGTGGCGAGGCGGCAACTCGCAGCACACGCGTAACCTGCGCTGTATGCACGATGCGCCACAGGATGTGCTGGTCGACAGCTACCCGGAAGAGGAGTACTGGCAGGATCTGCTGCGCGTCACCGAAGGGAACACCAACGAAGCGCTGGCCCGGCTGGTGATCCGCACCTCATCCCAGTGCCGGGACTGGATGCGCCAGCACGGGGTTAACTTTCAGCCGCCGCTCTCCGGCGCCCTGCACGTGGCCCGCACCAACGCCTTTTTTATGGGCGGCGGCAAAGCGCTGGTCAATGCCTATTACCGCAGCGCAGAGCAAATGGGGGTGCAGATCCGCTACAACACGCCGGTACAGGCCCTGGAACTGCGCAACGGTGAATTTGTCGCCGCGCTGGCGGGCGAGGAACGGATTGTCGCGAAAAGCTGCGTTCTCGCCGCCGGCGGATTTGAATCCAACCGCGAGTGGCTGCGCGAGGCCTGGGGGCAAAATGACCGCGGCGAATGGCCCGCCGATAACTTTCTCATACGCGGCACGCGCTTCAACCAGGGGGTGCTGCTCAAGTTTATGATCGACGCCGGGGCCGATATCATCGGCGATCCTTCTCAGTCCCACTGCGTCGCCATTGACGCCCGGGCGCCGCTCTATGACGGCGGGATCTGCACCCGCGTCGACTGCGTTTCGCTGGGGGTGGTGGTCAACCGCGATGCCGTGCGCTTTTATGATGAAGGGGAAGATTTCTGGCCTAAACGCTACGCCATCTGGGGCCGACTGGTCGCCCACCAGCCCGGCCAGATCGGCTACTCGATCATCGACAGCAAAGCCATCGGCCACTTTATGCCCCCGGTCTTTCCCGGCGCTCAGGCCAATACCATCGCGGAACTGGCCCGCCAGCTGGGGCTTGACGGCGAACGCTTAGCGCAAACCATCGCCGACTATAATGCCGCCTGCGCGCCGGGCCAGTTCGATCACACCCGCCTGGATAACTGCGCGACCTCTGGCCTCACCCCGGCGAAAACTCACTGGGCGCGCCCCATCGATACGCCGCCTTACTACGGCTACGCCCTGCGTCCGGGGATCACCTTCACCTACCTCGGGCTCTACGTCGACGACACCGCCGCCGTCCATTTCGCCGGTCAACCCAGCCGTAATCTGTTCGTCGCCGGGGAAATGATGGCTGGCAACGTGCTGGGCAAGGGCTACACCGCCGGCGTTGGGATGTCGATCGGCACCACCTTCGGCCGTATCGCCGGCCAGCAAGCCGCCCGGGCGGCGCAGCAGGAGAAACACCATGAAGTCGCTTGAAAAGCTGATCATTGACGCGCAGATCATCACCGAACCGGAAGCGGAAGTCGAACGGGTGATGCAGGTGTGTAACGCCTGCCGCTACTGCGAAGGGTTTTGCGCCGTGTTCCCGGCGATGACCCAGCGCCTGGCCTTTGGCAAGGCGGATATCAACTATCTGGCTAACCTGTGCCATAACTGCGGCGCTTGCCTGCACGCCTGCCAGTACGCGCCACCGCACGAGTTCGCCATTAACGTGCCGAAGGCGATGGCCGAAGTCCGGCTCGAGACCTATCAACACTACGCCCAGCCCGCCGCCTTTGGCAGCCTGTACCGCCGGGCCGGCATGACCACCGTGCTGGCGCTGGTCGGCGGCCTGATTATCTTTCTGCTGCTGGCGATGGGGCTCAAAGGCTCGCTGCTTCATCCGCCGCTGGCGGGCGACTTCTACCAGATATTCCCCCATAACCTGCTGGCGTGGATGTTTGGCTCGGTCTTTGTGCTGGCGATTGGCTTACTGATGACCGGGGTGATCCGCTTCTGGCGCGAGATCTCCCCTGGCCAGCCGCAACCGATTGATATCGCGAAGGCATCCCATGATGCGCTGACGCTGAAATATCTCGACGGCGGGCACGGGAAAGGCTGCAACGAAGCCGATGACGCCTTCACCCTGCTGCGCCGCCGATTCCACCACTGCACCTTCTACGGTTTTATGCTCTGCTTCGCCGCCACCGTGGTGGCCACGGGCTATCACTATATCGCCGGCCGGGAAGCCCCCTACCCGTTCTTCAGCCTGCCGGTGCTGCTCGGCACCCTCGGCGGCATCGGCCTGCTGGTCGGCCCGGCGGGCCTGCTGTGGCTGAACCTGCGCCGCTCGCCGCTGCACGGCGACGCGCGGCAGAAGCCGATGGATCGCGGATTTATTCTGCTGCTGCTGCTGACCAGCTTCACTGGCCTGGCGCTGTTGGCGGGGCGGGATACCTCGTGGATGGGCATCCTGCTCGCCATCCACCTCGGGGTGGTGATGGCCCTGTTCTTAACCCTGCCGTATGGAAAATTCGCCCACGGATTTTATCGCTGTGCGGCGTTACTCAAGTGGGCGATTGAGAAACGCCGCGGAAAACAGGTGGGCGTCGCCGGCGACTGACCTACCCCCTCTGCACCCGATAACAACAAGATAAAGACAATGGAGAGCACCCGCTATGACCCAACAACCCACCCGCGCCGGCACCGTCGGCGCTATCCTCCGCGTGACCAGCGGTAATTTTCTCGAACAGTTCGACTTCTTCCTGTTTGGCTTTTACGCCACCTATATCGCCCGCACCTTCTTTCCGGCGGAGAGCGAGTTCGCAGCTCTGATGCTCACCTTTGCGGTATTTGGTTCGGGCTTCCTGATGCGTCCCATCGGCGCGGTGGTGCTCGGCGCCTATATCGACAGAATCGGTCGCCGCAAAGGGCTGATGGTTACCCTGGCGATCATGGGCTGTGGGACGCTACTTATCGCCCTGGTCCCTGGCTATCAGACTATCGGTGTGCTGGCGCCGATCCTCGTATTAGTGGGCCGTCTGCTGCAGGGGTTCTCGGCGGGCGTCGAGCTTGGCGGAGTGTCGGTCTATCTCTCTGAAATCGCCACACCGGGCAATAAAGGCTTCTATACCAGCTGGCAGTCCGCCAGCCAGCAGGTGGCTATCATCATGGCGGCGCTGATCGGCTATGCGCTGAACGCCACGCTGGAACATGAGGAGATCGCCGCCTGGGGCTGGCGCATCCCCTTCTTTATTGGCTGCCTGATCATTCCGCTGATTTTCGTGCTGCGCCGCTCGCTGCAGGAAACCGAGGAATTCCTGCAGCGTAAACATCGCCCGGATACCAAAGAGATCCTGACCACCATCGCCAGGAACTGGCGCATTATTACCGCGGGGACCCTGCTGGTGGCGATGACCACCACCACGTTTTACTTTATTACCGTCTATACGCCAACCTACGGCAGAGCGGTGCTGCACCTCAGCGCCCGCGACAGTTTGCTGGTAACCATGCTGGTGGGCATCTCCAACTTCATCTGGTTACCGATTGGCGGAGCCATCTCTGACCGGATCGGTCGTCGCCCGGTGCTGATGGGAATTACCGTGCTGGCGCTGCTCACCACCTGGCCGGTGATGCACTGGCTTACCGCCGCGCCGGATTTCACCCGTATGACGCTGGTCCTGCTGTGGTTTTCGTTCTTCTTTGGCATGTATAACGGCGCGATGGTGGCGGCCCTCACCGAAGTGATGCCGGTTTATGTCCGCACCGTGGGCTTTTCGTTGGCCTTCAGCCTCGCCACCGCCATTTTCGGCGGCCTGACGCCGGCTATCTCCACTGCCCTGGTCGAGCTTACCGGCGATAAAAGCGCGCCGGGATGGTGGCTAATGTGCGCTGCACTGTGCGGCTTCATTGCCACCGCGCTGCTGTTTGTGCGCCTGAGTCGCGGCTATCAGCCGGCGGAGAGTCAGCGCTAAAAAAGCAAACGGGCGGAGATATGCTCCGCCCGTTTGCCGCTGCCGTCTGGCTTAATGGGTCGAATTATTGCTGCGGATCTCTTTCCAGATCTGGTCGCAGCGCGCTTTTACCGCCTGATCGTTGCCGGTGCGGGTAGCCTGGATACACTGCTGATAATCCAGCACCCGGACGCTCTCCTGGTTAGCAAACTGCTGGTGCTGTTTATCCTCTTTCAGGACATTCAGTACGCTCTGGCAGGCTTCAATCTTGTCCGGATTGCCTTCCGCCGTATTAATACAAGCGCTATAGGCATCTTTCAGTTTGGTGTCTTCTTTCGGAGCCGGGGACGTGGTGCAGGCCACCAGAGCCGATGCCATCATGGCAATAAGCAGCATTTTTTTCATTGTCATTCTCCCAGAGGTGCGGCAGGCTCATGCCCGCCGCGCAGGCATTAGAAAATGGTGAACGGGGCGATAACCATGAACTTCACGTCGCGCTCATCCTGGAAGATGTTGCCGTAGCCGCCGCTCCAGCTCGGAATATCGGAATGGTTGTCGTACTGGGTAAAGTGCAGTTTAAACAGCGTGCCCTTCGCCCGGCCTTCCTGCACGGTATACATGGCATCGAGGCTATAGGCCGACTCTTTCAGGCGATAGTCAGGGTCATAGTACGCATCCGGAGAAGCCATTCTGCCAGGCTTCGCATCCCAGGCGTACACATAAGACGCGCCAAACGCCCAGCCCGGCATATCCCAGTTTTTCATGTCATACATCGCGCCGAAGAAGACCGCTTTTTCACCGTTGGCGTTGAAGTCGGAGCGGTTATCCCACCAGATATCGAGACGACCGTTGGAGGAGGCGTAGGTCGGGGTCATACGCTGCAGGAAGTAGCCCTGCTGGCCATCGGCCTTCACCCAGGTCCCTTCCAGACGCAGATCCAGCACATCCGCTACTTTATAGCCAAAGGTTAACGCCTGCAGCCATGCGGTGCCGTCATAGATGTCGTTGACCCCGCCGTTGCTGACCTTATCGCGAGTGCCGTAGAACTGGTAGCTGGTGCTCAACGGCGCGCCGGCGACGTCAAATTTGTAGCTGGCTTTAGCAAAGTACTGATCGATATAGCCCTGAGCCTGACCAAATGCCGCCTCCAGCACCAGGTCGTTTTTGAAATCATATTTGGCGCCGATGGAGTGGAGATAATCAACTTTGGTCTTCTTATCGTTCTGGTAGAAATCATCCATTTCGATATGCCATGGCGCTTTATACTCGTTCGTCCACATGTAGGAAAAACTTAACGCGCCCGCGGTGCCATAGTCGAAGTTGGCCCCGGCTTCCGCCCCCTGATAGGTCCCCGGCATGAAGCTCCAGTGCGGCGCCAGCAGGGTCTGACCGGTTGGCTGGATGTAGCCCGCGCGCGCCCACGCCGGACCGTATTTGAATTTCGCGGCGGCTTTATACAGGCTGATGCCGCTCTTATCGCCGGAGTAGTCTTCGTCATAGGCTTTGTTGCGCGACGAGAAGGCGATTTCGTTCGGGTGGCCGCTGTCGCCGTTCTCCGCCATTTCAATCGCGGTAAACGCCGCAATATCAAGGCCAAACATATCGGCGGCATAGCCGGACTGGAAGTCCAGGTTGGCGTTCCAGGTGGAGTGGGAAAGGTTGGTTTTGTATTTATCGCCGTCGGTCACATCTTTACGGTCACGCTCACGCTGCCAGTAATAGATACCGCCGGTTAAAGTAGAATCATCGATAAAGCCTGCTGCGCTGGCCTGCGGAATCACAACCCAGCCCGACATCGCGGTGACGGCGGCAATAGCCAGCGCCAGCGTACTACGTTTGCCACTAAACGTACGCATGTGCATATCCTCTTTGACGTTTTAAAAGGCGAAGACCAGAGGTCATTCGCTAAAAAATAAATAAAACTGCAAAATGTGGGGCGGCGAAAAAGGCCGCGAAACCACTGTAGATAGACTATTTTTCGTGACGCGAATTATCAATGTTTTTCGTGAGGCAAAGCTTAAGATTATGACAAAGCGCACATAATTTATGTCGTTTTGTTACAGTCTTATCTCTGATGATTTTGTCATGGAAGTCATTGCTAAATCAGGGAAAAATGCGAAGGCTGAAAGCGATTACATTGGTTTTTTATATGAGACAGGAAATATCAGAAGCGTTATTTATTTCCGGAGCGAAACAGAATTAATTCGCTTCGCGAAAATAAAAAGAGTAATTGGCTGATTCTGAAACAAAAAAAGCGCCGCAGAGTGCGGCGCTTTGACGGTAGGGAAAATGTTATTCGCCCGCTTTCGCCCAGGTATCGCGCAGACCGACGGTGCGGTTAAACACCAGACTGGTTGCGGTTGCATAGCGGCTGTCGAGGCAGAAGTAACCTTCACGCTCAAACTGGTAAGCTTTACCGGCTTCCGCCTGCGCCAGGCTCGGCTCCGCGTAACCCTGTTTGATCACCAGCGATTCCGGATTGATTACCGCGAGGAAATCCTCCGCTGCACCCGGGTTTGGTACGCTGAACAGGCGATCGTAGAGACGGATCTCTACCGGCAGCGCATGCGCCGCGCTCACCCAGTGGATCACGCCTTTGACCTTGCGGCCGTCAGCCGGATCTTTGCTTAGGGTGTCGGCATCGTAGGTGCAGAAGATAGTAGTGATATTGCCTTCGGCATCTTTCTCCACGCGTTCCGCTTTGATGACGTAGGCGTTGCGCAGACGTACTTCTTTGCCCAGCACCAGACGCTTGTACTGCTTGTTGGCTTCTTCACGGAAGTCCGCGCGGTCGATCCAGATTTCCGCGCTGAACGGCACTTCGCGGCTGCCCATCTCCGGCTTGTTCGGATGGTTCGGCATCGCCACCATTTCGCTTTCGCCCTGCGGGTAGTTCTCGATAACCAGTTTCACCGGATCGATCACCGCCATCGCGCGCGGCGCGTTTTCGTTGAGATCTTCGCGAATGCAGGACTCCAGCGACGCCATCTCAATGGTGTTGTCCTGCTTGGTCACGCCGATACGCTTGCAGAATTCGCGGATGGATTCGGCGGTGTAGCCGCGACGACGCAGACCGGAGATGGTCGGCATCCGCGGATCGTCCCAGCCCTCCACGTGCTTCTCAGTCACCAGCTGGTTCAGCTTACGCTTGGACATCACGGTGTATTCGAGATTCAGGCGCGAGAATTCGTACTGGCGCGGGTGAACCGGGATGCTGATGTTGTCCAGCACCCAGTCGTACAGACGACGGTTGTCCTGGAACTCCAGGGTACACAGCGAGTGGGTAATGCCTTCCAGCGCATCGCTGATGCAGTGGGTGAAGTCGTACATCGGGTAGATGCACCACTTGTTGCCGGTCTGATGATGCTCAGCGAACTTAATGCGGTACAGCACCGGATCGCGCATCACGATGAACGGCGACGCCATATCGATCTTCGCGCGCAGGCAGGCCTTGCCCTCTTCGAAGCCGCCGCTGCGCATTTTTTCGAACAGCGCCAGGTTTTCTTCCACGCTGCGGTCGCGATACGGGCTGTTTTTACCCGGCGCTTTCAGGGTGCCGCGGTATTCGCGGATCTCATCAGGAGAGAGTTCATCAACGTAGGCCAGGCCTTTGTTGATCAGCTCAACCGCATACTGATGCAGCTGATCAAAGTAATCAGACGAGTAGCAAACGTCCCCGGACCAGTGGAAACCTAACCACTGCACGTCGTTTTTAATCGACTCCACGTATTCGATATCTTCTTTCACCGGGTTGGTGTCATCGAAACGCAGGTTGCATTGGCCCTGATAATCCTGGGCGATGCCGAAGTTCAGGCAGATGGATTTCGCATGGCCAATGTGCAGATAACCGTTCGGCTCCGGCGGGAAGCGGGTGTGAACGGTGGTGTGCTTACCGGTAGCCAGATCTTCATCAATGATCTGACGGATAAAGTTAGTCGGGCGGGCTTCTGCCTCACTCATCACGGGTTCCTCAAAGCGTAAACAACGTATAACGGCACATGATCTTACAAGCAGGGCGTAGTGACAACTATTAGTTACGTAAAATAGGTATCAGAAGAGGATTATGGGGCCGATTGCTGGAAAAAAAAGCGGCGAAGGTTTCCCTTCGCCGCTGAGGCATAAACTCGACTCAGGAGCCTTACTTGCCTTTAATCTCATACAGCGGCGTCTGGCCGGCTACGACCTTACCGCTCGCCAGTATCACCAGCGCGCTGTAGTCATCGCTATTGCTGCAGACTACCGGGCTAATCATCGAGCGCGCGTTGGCGTTGAGGAAGTCCAGATCCATTTCCAGAATCGGCTCGCCCGCCTTCACGTCCGTGCCCTCTTCAACCAGACGTTTGAAGCCCTTGCCTTCCAGCGCCACGGTGTCGATACCCATGTGGACGACGATTTCCGCACCGTTGTTGGTTTCGAGGCAAAACGCGTGGTTAGTGTTGAAAATTTTCACCACAGTACCCGCCGCTGGCGCGACAACGATGTTGCTGGTCGGTTTCACCGCGATACCGTCGCCGACGGCTTTGCTGGCGAAGGCTTCGTCCGGCACCTGTTCGAGCGCCACCACGTCACCGGTAATCGGCGAAACCAGCGACTCAACGGTCTTCGCGTTCGCTACCGCCTGCGGTTTAGCCGCTGGCGCTGCGGTGGCGACGTTGCCAGCCGGTGCGGTTGCCGCTGCCGCTACCGGGCCGCGGGTAACCACTTTTTTCATCTCATCGCCGATAGACTCTGCCTTCGCGCCGACGATAACCTGGATGGTTTGCTTATTCAGTTTCACCACCCCGGATGCGCCGAGACGTTTACAGGCGGCGTCGTTCACTTTCGCCGAATCGCCCACGGTCAGACGCAGACGGGTGATACAGGCGTCAATCGCTTTCAGGTTGTCCGTTCCGCCCACCGCGGCGATATAGCTGGTCGCCAGCTGGGTCAGGCCTTCTTCAGTGTTGCTGTTAGCTTCTTCCGTTACCACGTCAGCGGCTTTGTCTTCACGACCCGGTGTTTTCAGGTTGAACATGCGGATCACCGCGCTGAACAGCAGGAAGTAGACGAAGAAGAAGACCACGCCCATCACCAGCAGCATCCAGACGTTTTTGCTGGCGGCCGGCAGGCTGTACATCAGCACGTAGTCAATGGCGCCGGCGGAGAAGGAGAAGCCCGCATGAATGCCCAGCGCCGTTGCGATGAACAGACTGATACCGGTCAGTACCGCGTGCAGGAGGTACAGCAGCGGAGCCAGGAACATGAACAGGAATTCCAGCGGCTCGGTTACCCCGGTCAGGAACGCGGTGATGGCAACAGACAGCAGCATACCGCCCACCATTGGACGACGCGCTTTCGGAGCGGCCAGATACATCGCCAGCGCCGCGCCCGGCAGACCAAACATCATGATTGGGAAGAAGCCGGACATGAACATCCCCGCGGTGCCGTCGCCGGCGTAGAAGCGGTTGATGTCGCCGTGGAACACGGCGCCTGCGGCGTTAGTAAACTCACCAATCTGGAACCAGGCGATGGTGTTCAGCACCTGATGCAGGCCGGTCGGGATCAGCAGACGGTTGATAAAACCGAAGATACCGGAACCCAATGCCCCTGCGGAAACGATCCACTCGCCGCCCGCATGGATAGCGTGCTGCACCGGCGGCCAGACGTAGCCGAAGATCGCCGCGAGAATCAGACAGAAGAAGCCGGTGGCGATCGGCACGAAGCGTTTGCCGCCAAAGAAGCTCAGGAAGTCCGGCAGCTTGATGCCGGCCCAGCGGTTGTACACCGCCCCTGCTACCAGACCGGTAATGATACCGGCCAGTACGCCCATGTTAATTTCCGGATTGATGGTGACCATCGCTTTGGTCATCACGAAATAACCTACTGCCCCGGCCAGCGCCGCAGAACCGGCGTTATCCTTGGACCAGCTTGACGCCACACCGATAGCAAAGATCAGCGCCAGGTTGTCGAAGATAGCCCCACCCGCTTGCGCGATGAAGGGTACATTCAACAGGTCTGGTTGCCCGAAACGCAGCAGCAATGCTGCGACCGGCAGCACTGCGATAGGGAGCTGTAACGCCCTACCCAGCCGCTGAAAGAAACCTAAAATATTCATCTTATTCCCCCTATGAGACCCCGATGAGGCTCATTTTCAAAGCCACTTTTTTATTGTGTAACAAGGTCGGTTTTATCACTTACCGGCAAAGTGTGTGAAAAATTAATTCGTATCGCAAATTAAACGGGTATTTTTTGTGATAATTATCACCAAATATCGTATTCCCCCCTCCCTTACACTGGCTAACATCGAAAACTTATTTTATCATTCAAAAAATCAACACGGATTGACCCCGGTCGGCGCAGTTGCTGCAATACTCTCCTCAGAGTGCTGGCGCCAATCCGCCAGAATCTACTTTAACTATAGAGGTGAAGAATGAGACTGATCCCCCTGGTAACCGCTGAGCAGGTCGGTAAATGGGCTGCCCGCCATATCGTTAACCGCATTAATGCATTTAAACCAACCGCGGACCGTCCGTTCGTCCTGGGACTGCCGACCGGCGGCACCCCACTCACCGCCTACAAGGCGCTGGTTGAAATGCATAAAGCAGGCCAGGTTAGCTTCAAACACGTCGTCACCTTCAACATGGATGAATACGTTGGCCTGCCGAAAGAGCATCCGGAAAGCTATCATAGCTTCATGCACCGTAATTTCTTTGACCACGTTGATATTCCGGCAGAAAATATCAACTTGCTGAATGGTAACGCGCCGGACATCGATGCGGAATGCCGTCGCTATGAAGAAAAAATTCGTTCCTACGGTAAAATCCACTTGTTCATGGGCGGCGTGGGCAACGATGGTCACATCGCGTTTAACGAACCGGCCTCCTCTCTGGCGTCTCGTACCCGTATTAAGACCCTGACCCATGAAACCCGCGTGGCGAACTCCCGCTTCTTCGACGGCGACGTGGATCTGGTGCCGAAATATGCGCTAACCGTCGGCGTGGGCACCCTGCTGGATGCAGAAGAGGTAATGATTCTGGTGCTGGGCCATCAGAAAGCGCTGGCGCTGCAGGCGGCGGTAGAAGGTAACGTCAACCACATGTGGACCATTACCTGTCTGCAGCTGCATCCGAAGGCGGTGATCGTCTGTGACGAACCGTCTACCATGGAGCTGAAAGTGAAGACACTGAAATATTTCAACGAATTAGAAGCTGAAAATATTAAAGGTCTGTAATGTAGTCGTGTCCCGCGATTTGCGCGGGACCATCTTTTTCTTTGTATGCATCATCATGCCGGCGGCAAACGAACGTACCCGGGCCTGATGAGGCGTATATACCGGGGGTCGTAATGTATGCATTAACCCAGGGCCGGGTTTATACCGGTCATGAAATTCTTGATGACCATGCGGTTGTTATCGCTAATGGCCTTATCGAACGTCTTTGTCCGCTGGCAGATTTGCCGTCTGACATCGAGCAGCGCTCAGTCAACGGCGCCATCCTCGCCCCCGGTTTTATCGACGTCCAGCTCAACGGCTGCGGCGGCGTGCAGTTTAACGACAGCCCTGACGCGGTCACTGTCGACACGCTGGAGATCATGCAGAAGGCCAACGAACGCTCAGGCTGCACCAGCTTCCTGCCGACGCTGATTACCTCCAGCGACGATCTGATGAAGCAAGGCGTGCGCGTGATGCGCGAATACCTGCAAAAGCACCCGAACCAGGCGCTGGGTCTGCATCTTGAAGGACCGTGGCTGAATATCGTCAAGAAAGGCACCCACAACCCGGACTATGTGCGTAAACCGGACGCGGCGCTGGTCGATTTCCTGTGCGACAACGCCGATGTGATCACCAAAGTGACCCTCGCCCCTGAGCGCGTTGAGCCGGAAGTGATCCGCAAACTGGTCGCCGCCGGGATCGTCGTCTCCGCGGGCCACTCCAACGCCACGCTGAAAGAGGCGAAAGTGGGCTTCCGCGCAGGCATTACCTTCGCCACCCACCTGTATAATGCAATGCCGTACATTACTGGCCGCGAACCGGGTCTGGCCGGGGCGATTTTTGACGAGCCGGATGTCTACTGCGGTATTATTGTCGACGGGATGCACGTCGATTACGCCAACGTGCGCAACGCCAAGCGCCTGAAAGGCGACAAACTGTGCCTGGTCACCGACGCCACCGCGCCGGCGGGGGCGAATATTGACCAGTTCATTTTTGCCGGGAAAACAATATACTACCGCAACGGGCTGTGCGTAGATGAAAACGGCACCCTCAGCGGATCTTCCCTGACCATGATTGAAGGGGTGCGTAATCTGGTTGAGCATTGCGGTGTGGCGCTGGACGAAGTATTGCGCATGGCGACGCTCTATCCCGCGCGCGCCATTGGTGTGGACAAGCAGCTCGGCAGTATTGCGCCGGGTATGGTCGCTAACCTGACCGCCTTTACACGCGATTATAAAATCACCAAGACCATCGTTAATGGTAACGAGGTCGTCACTGAGTAAGTAAAAGTATGACAGCAGGCGGACAAGCTCAAATTGGTAACGTTGACCTCGTAAAACAACTGAACAGCGCGGCCGTGTACCGCCTGATTGACCAGCATGGGCCTATCTCGCGCATTCAGATCGCGGAACAAAGCCAGCTTGCCCCTGCCAGCGTGACCAAAATCACGCGTCAGCTTATTGAGCGCGGCCTGATCAAAGAAGTCGATCAGCAGGCCTCCACCGGGGGGCGCCGCGCCATCTCCATCATTGCGGAGACGCGCAACTTCAACGCCATTGGCGTGCGCCTTGGCCGCTATGACGCCACTCTCACCCTCTATGATTTAAGCAGCAAGACCCTGGAAGAGGAGCATTTCCCGCTGCCCGAGCGCACCCAGGAAACGCTGGAACACGCCCTGCTGAATATCATCGCCACTTTTATTGAAAACTGTCAGCGCAAAATTCGCGAGCTGATCGCCATCTCGGTGATCCTGCCGGGGCTGGTGGATCCGGAAAGCGGGGTGATCCGCTATATGCCGCACATTGCGGTGGAAAACTGGGGCCTGGTCGGGGCGCTGGAAAAACGCTTCAACGTTACCTGCTTTGTCGGACACGATATCCGCAGCCTGGCGCTGGCCGAGCACTATTTTGGCGCAAGCCAGGATTGCGAAGACTCCATTCTGGTGCGCGTGCACCGCGGCACCGGGGCAGGGATCATCTCCAACGGACGCATTTTTATCGGCCGTAACGGCAACGTCGGCGAAATCGGCCATATTCAGGTCGACCCGCTGGGCGAGCGCTGCCACTGCGGCAACTTTGGCTGTCTGGAGACCGTCGCAGCTAATGCCGCCATCGAACATCGCGTTCGCCACCTGCTGGAGCAGGGCTATCAGAGCCGTCTGACCCTCGATGACTGCACGATCAAAACCATCTGCAAAGCGGCCAACAAAGGCGATGCCCTGGCCTGCGAAGTGGTCGAGTACGTAGGGCGTCACCTCGGAAAAACGATCGCCATCGCCATCAACCTGTTCAATCCACAAAAAATCGTCATCGCCGGCGAAATTGTGGAAGCCGAGAAAGTGCTGCTCCCGGCCATTGAGGGCTGCATTAACGCCCAGGCGCTGAAGGCGTTTCGTAAGAACCTGCCTGTGGTGCGCTCCACCCTCGATCATCGCTCAGCGATTGGCGCCTTCGCGCTGGTCAAACGCGCCATGCTCAATGGCACGCTGCTGCAGCGCTTGCTTGAGAGCTAACCGCCCCCCTTTATTGATAAGCGCGTCGCTCTGTCGTTGGCGGGCATCGCCCGTCAGAGGTGTGAAACCTCATCAATGACGCGTATAGTTTCGTCTTTGATAATGATTCTGGACCCACCATGACCATTCAAAACATAATTTGTGATATTGACGGTGTGCTGATGCACGATAACGTCGCCGTTCCCGGCGCTGCCGAGTTTATCAAGCGCATCCTCGAGAAAGGCATGCCGCTGGTGATGCTGACCAACTACCCGTCGCAAACCGGCCAGGATCTGGCGAACCGTTTCGCCACCGCCGGGATTGAGGTTCCGGATAGCGCCTTCTACACCTCGGCGATGGCGACGGCCGATTTTCTGCGCCGCCAGGAAGGTAAGAAAGCCTATGTGGTGGGTGAAGGGGCGCTGATCCACGAGCTGTACAAAGCCGGCTTTACCATTACCGACGTCAACCCGGATTTTGTCATCGTCGGGGAAACCCGCTCCTTTAACTGGGAGATGATGCATAAGGCGGCCTTCTTTGTCGCCAATGGCGCCCGCTTCATTGCCACTAACCCGGATACTCACGGTCGCGGCTTCTACCCGGCCTGCGGCGCCCTGTGCGCCGGGATCGAGAAGATCTCCGGCCGTAAGCCGTTTTACGTCGGTAAACCCAGCCCGTGGATCATCCGCTCAGCGCTGAACAAAATGCAGGCCCACTCCGAACAGACGGTGATTGTCGGCGACAATCTGCGCACCGACATTCTGGCTGGCTTCCAGGCGGGGCTGGAGACCATTTTGGTGCTCTCCGGAGTCTCGACCCTCGACGACATCGACAGCATGCCGTTCCGCCCGTCGTGGATCTACCCCTCCGTCGCGGAAATCGATATTTTCTAATGTCAGCCACGTCTCAGGACGTGGTTGTTCATTTTTGACGCCTGCCAAAAGTACCATATCTAATAAAAACGGCTTAAAATTGCGTATTCTTCAATGAAGCCGTTCAAAAGATACTCTTTTTTTACTATTCAACAATCGCAGTTGCGTTTTTTCTTTTTCCAGCCGTAAAACCCTTGCGCCTGCTCCCCCTTTACGGCATTTTCTTAAGCACGCACTCAGGCTTCGCCACGAGACGAAGCCAGCACAACATCAAACACGACAGGGTAATGGAGAAGGCTATGTGTTCTATTTTTGGCGTACTGGATATTAAAACTGACGCAGGCGAGCTGCGTAAAAAGGCGCTGGAGCTTTCCCGCCTGATGCGCCATCGCGGTCCGGACTGGTCTGGCGTGTATGCCAGCGACAAAGCGATTCTGGCGCACGAGCGCCTGTCGATTGTCGATGTCAACGCCGGCGCTCAGCCGCTGTACAACGCCGAAAAAACCCATGCGCTGGCCGTTAACGGCGAAATCTACAACCATCAGGCGCTGCGCGCGGAATATGGCGACCGCTATCAGTTCCAGACCGGCTCCGACTGCGAAGTGATCCTCGCGCTGTATCAGGAAAAAGGCCCGGCGTTCCTCGACGACCTGCAGGGGATGTTCGCCTTCGCCCTGTACGACAGCGAAAAAGACGCGTACTTAATTGGCCGCGACCATATCGGCATTATCCCGCTGTATATGGGGCATGATGAACACGGCAACTTCTATGTCGCTTCCGAAATGAAAGCCCTGGTGCCGGTGTGCCGCACCATTAAAGAGTTCCCGGCGGGTAGCTACCTGTGGAGCAAAGACGGTGAAATTCGCCAGTACTATCAGCGCGACTGGTTCAATTACGACGCGGTAAAAGACAACGTTACCGATAAGAACGAGCTGCGCCAGGCACTGGAAGAGTCGGTGAAAAGCCATCTGATGTCCGACGTCCCCTACGGCGTGCTGCTCTCCGGCGGCCTTGATTCTTCGGTCATCTCCGCCATCACCAAGAAATTTGCCGCCCGTCGCGTTGAAGATCAGGAGCGTAGCGAAGCCTGGTGGCCGCAGCTGCACTCCTTCGCGGTCGGTCTGGAAGGCTCTCCTGACCTGAAAGCGGCGCAGGAAGTGGCTAACCACCTCGGCACCGTGCACCATGAAATTCACTTTACCGTCCAGGAAGGGCTGGATGCGATCCGCGACGTTATCTATCACATCGAAACCTACGATGTGACCACTATTCGCGCTTCGACGCCGATGTACCTGATGTCGCGGAAAATTAAAGCCATGGGCATCAAAATGGTGCTTTCCGGCGAAGGCTCGGACGAAGTGTTCGGCGGCTACCTCTACTTCCATAAGGCGCCGAACGCCAAAGAACTGCACGAAGAGACGGTACGTAAGCTGCAGGCGCTGCATATGTTTGACTGCGCCCGCGCCAACAAAGCGATGTCCGCCTGGGGCGTGGAAGCCCGCGTACCGTTCCTTGACAAGAAGTTCCTCGACGTGGCGATGCGCATCAACCCGCAGGATAAGATGTGCGGCAACGGCAAAATGGAAAAACACGTGCTGCGCGAATGCTTTGAATCCTATCTGCCGGCCAGCGTTGCCTGGCGCCAGAAAGAGCAGTTCTCTGACGGCGTCGGCTACAGCTGGATCGATACGCTGAAAGAAGTGGCCGCGAAACAGATCAGCGACCAGCAGCTGGAAACCGCAAGCTTCCGCTTCCCGTACAACACGCCGACCTCCAAAGAAGGCTATCTGTACCGCGAGATCTTCGAAGAGCTGTTCCCGCTGCCAAGCGCGGCGGAGTGTGTTCCTGGCGGTCCGTCGGTGGCCTGCTCTTCTGCTAAAGCCATTGAGTGGGATGAAGCATTCAAAACCATGAACGATCCGTCAGGCCGCGCGGTAGGCGTCCACCAGTCGGCCTATAAATAAGCCCTGACAGGCGTTGAAACGCGAAACGGACCCTCCGGGGTCCGTTTTCTTTTTGCGGGAATTATGCCGCTGAAAAACGATAAATAACCAATAATTGCCGATTATTGCAGCGAGCTGTTCGCAACCTAACCAAACAGTCACATTACAACGATTTTCCTTGAAAAAGAGGTTGACGCTCGCAGGCCCAATACGCATAATGCGCCCCGCAACGCCGATAAGGTTACGCGAAAAAAAGATGGCTACGTAGCTCAGCTGGTTAGAGCACATCACTCATAATGATGGGGTCACAGG
>NZ_JBEAFX010000020.1:0-59022 GCF_040062325.1 Klebsiella sp. GG_Kp175
GGGGGGGGGGGCGGGGGGGGGGGCAATCGACCGCCTCGGAAAGGGTGAAGCAGTCGGCATCGTTTGCCATCCACACCGGTTGGCCAAGCTGCTGCATGATATCCCGGCGCAGATCGTGGCCGTTGAGCACCAGGCAGTTGCAGTTTTTAATGCGTCCGCTTTGCGGATCGATAGCCCCGGGCAGGCCGATCCCCAGAGTGAACGGCTGCGGGCTGACCGCGCGCATATCGGCAATCAGGGTCAGCAGCTGACGCATAAAGGCGTCATAGCTCTCTTTGTGGGTTGGCCGACGCAGGCGCTGGACGCATTCGCCTGCGGGATCCAGCAGTACGGCCTCCATTTTGGTGCCGCCAATATCTATTCCAAGATGTAACATAGTGACCTCGGGGAATCAGACCCGGCCAGCACGTCTGGCCGGGCAAGGCGCTAGGCGTGAAGCGGTTGCGCGCGGTAAATCGCAATCAGTTCGGCAATCAGCTCTTTCGCCAGAATGGAGGTCATCAGGTGATCCTGAGCATGGACCATCACCAGCGTCATTTTGGTTTTTCCCTCGCCTTCGTCAGCTTCGATAAGCTGGGTCTGCACAAGGTGAGCTTCGCGGGAATAGTGCGCCGCTTCCTGCATTTTGGCGTCGGCGGTGGCGAAATCACCCGCTTTAGCGGCGTGCAGCGCTTCGTAGCACAGGCTACGGGACTGGCCGGCGTTGATGATGATCCCCATCACCTGTTCTTCTAATTCCATGATTATCCTCTGAATCGTTAGCGTTAAGCGGTTTGCGCCGCGTTGTCAGCCTGGTCGACGGCGTTTTCACGCTCCTGGGCCAGCAGCTGTTTTTCGTAAGCTTTGAGAAATGGCAGGTACATCACCATGGCGGTGGCCATACAAATAAGGCACAGGATCACCGGGCTAAAGCTCCAGTTCGCCGCCCACGAGGCGCCGATAGGGGCCGGCGTCGTCCACGGCGTCATCGACACTACGCGGCTGACCAGGTCCAGCTTCAGCGCAAAGTATGCCAGGGTCGCGTTGACCATCGGCACCAGCACGAACGGCAGGAAGAACAGCGGGTTCATGATGATCGGCGCGCCGAACAGAATCGGTTCGTTGATGTTAAATACGCCCGGAACCACGCCCATCCGGCCAATCGTCCGCAGATGCACGGCCTTGCTGCGCAGCAGCATCAGCGCCAGCGGCAGGGTTGAGCCGACGCCGCCGATCAGCAGATAGTGATCCCAGAAGCCCTGGACATAGATGTGCGGGATAGCGGTGCCAGCGGCCATCGCCGCCTGATTGACCGACAGGTTGGCCATCCAGAACGGGTTCATGATCCCGGTGACGATCAGCGCGCCGTGGATCCCGGCGAACCACAGTACCTGACAGACCAGCACTGACAGCAGGATCGCCGGCAGCGTATCGGAAGCTGCGACCAGCGGTTTCACCAGCGACATGATCGCTTCCGGAATGATCATCCCCAGCTGGGCCTCGATAAACAGGTTCAGCGGATGTAGCGTCAGAATGATCGCCAGCACCGGGATCAGGATCTCGAACGAGCGCGCTACCCCGGCAGGCACTTCCGGTGGCAGGCGAATGGTGATGTTATGTCGCTTGAGGAAGGCGTACAGCTCGGTGGAATAGATAGCCACCAGAATGGCGGTAAAGATCCCCTGGCCGGAGAAGTAGGCAGTAGAGATCTGGCCATCTTTCAGCGGCGCGGCGACCAGCAGAAACGACATCAGCGACAGCATCCCGGCGGTCAATGAGTCCAGGTGATGGTGCTTGGCGAGGCTGGCGGCGATCCCGACGGCGATAAACAGGGTCATCACCCCCATGCTGAAGTTGAACGGCAGCATCAGCGCCTCGCGATGATCGAGCGAAAATTGCAGCCAGGCGCGGGCAAAGCCCCACGTCGTATCCGGAGAAAACGGCGGGAAGATAAACACCAGCAAAAACGAGCCGACGATCATAAAGGGCAGGGCGGTAATAAAACCGTCTCGGATGGAGGTAACGTATTTTTGCTGGCCGATCGCCCCCGCCATAGGCGTGATCTGCCGTTCGATCACATCGATCAATTTAGCGTACAGAGAGCTCATGATCTTTCCTTAGTTCTTGTTTTCGATGAGGGAAAGGGCGAAATCAAGGACTGCGGCGCCTTTTTGCATGCCGTAGTCCATCATATTGATGGGTTCGACGCGGATACCGTATTTATCCGCCTGCTTTTGCAAATCCTGCTGCATGTATTTCACCTGCGGCCCCAGCAGCACCACCTGATAATGGCCAACCTGTTCGGCGAACTCTGCTACGCCATAGGCGTTGATCTCTACCGGCAGGCCCCGCTGTTCGGCTTCCGCAATCATTTTTTTCATCAGCAGGCTGGTGGACATGCCTGCCGAACAACACAACATAATTTTTTTCATAAGTACCGCTCCTGATGAGGTTGGATGTGCGGACTATAGTCAAAATGGATGCATTACGGAAAGCGCTTTCCGTTTATGGATTTATTTATTGTGACCATGATCACCTATGGCAGGCTTTCACTTTCCGGTGTTGTGGGCGATCATCCCGGCGAGACAATCATTCGCAAAGGTAGGAGTATGAACATTCAGTTAATGAATGTGGCCGTGGACATCATCGAGCAGCGGCTGGCGCCGCTGGCGAATGTTCTGACGCGCAACAACCACATTACGGCGATGCGCGATAGCTTTGCGCTGGCGATGCCATTTGTGATTGTTGGCAGCCTGTTGGTTCCCATTTTGTTTCCGCCCGTTTCCATCGACGGCGCCTCGCGTTTCGGCCAGGTCTATTTGCTGCTGCGGCCTATCCTGCTGCCGACCTTTCAGCTAACCATTGGCCTGGTGGCGCTGATTGTCGCTTTCGGCGCCAGCGCCAGTCTCGCCAAGCAGTACCGTCTGCCGGAACGGCTCTGTGGTTTAACCGGGTGTCTGGCTTTTCTGCTGTTTATCGGCTTTCGCGAGACTGCGGTGAGCAACGTTTATCTCGGCGGCATGGGGATATTTACCGCCCTGATATCCAGTACCTATTCCATTGAGATAATTCGTTTTTTCTACAAAAAAGGCTGGTGTATCCGCCTGCCTGATGAAGTGCCGCTGATGACTCGCAATGGCTTTCAACTGCTGATCCCGCTGCTGGTGGTGATGCTGTCGATAAGCGTGATGAATGCCATACTGCTGCAGACGACCGGGCGTATCGTACCGGAGCTAATCA
Source organism: Klebsiella sp. GG_Kp175 (assembly GCF_040062325.1). Classification (NCBI taxonomy): domain Bacteria; kingdom Pseudomonadati; phylum Pseudomonadota; class Gammaproteobacteria; order Enterobacterales; family Enterobacteriaceae; genus Klebsiella; species Klebsiella sp. GG_Kp175. The sequence continues at coordinate 3,220 of NZ_JBEAFX010000020.1, forward strand.
GCGAAGCGGTGCGGCCGCTGGTGCTGGCGTCCGACACGTTGATGGCGGTACTTATCTCTTTGTTTATCTGTAACTTACTCTGGTTTATCGGTATCCACGGCGCGCTGATTATCACCGGGATTATGAACCCCTTCTGGATGACCTATCTGTTTGAAAATCAGCAGGCTTTGGCAGCGGGTTCGCCAACGCTGCCGCATATTTATCTGCAGGGATTCTGGGATTTTTACCTGCTGATCGGCGGTATCGGCTCCACTCTGCCGCTGGTATTGATGGCGATGCGCAGCCGCTCACGGCAGCTGAAAAGCGTGGCCAAAATTGGCCTGCTGCCGTCGCTGTTTAATATCAACGAGCCGATACTGTTTGGTTTTCCGGTGATCATGAACCCGGTTTTTTTACTGCCGTTTCTCTTTGTTCCGCTGATAAATGCCTGTATTGCATGGTATTTGACTCAGCTGGGCATCCTCGATCGCGCGGTGGCGATGCTACCCTGGTCGATGCCTTCTCCGCTGGGGGCGGCATGGTCGGCGAACGGCAGTTGGAAAAATTTGTGCATGAGCCTGTTCGCGATGTTTAACGCCTGGATGCTTTATCGCCCCTTCTTCAAAGTTTACGAACGCCAGCTCGCGGAAACCGAGCGCTGATCCCCTCGCCGTCGGCGGCTTATCCCCCGACGGCACCTGTTCACTTTCTCTTTCTTCCGCTCTGCTGCCGGCTTCCGGCGGTATTCTTGTTATTTTATGTGATCAGTCTCACGAATATATTCGTCGCAGAGCGAATTTTGTGAACCAGATAGGCAATTATGGAAAGCGCTTTCCATTTGTGGATGTACATTTCCATTTTTGATCCGTAAATTTCCCCTCCGTTATCAGTTCGTGTTAACAAACATAACGTGGGAAAAAATAATGATAAAGCTGAAACACTCAATACCTCTGGCTCTCCTCTCGCTGGCCGGGACCAGCAGCCTGGCCTGCGCCGATCCGAAGTATGATTTTGCGCTGCATGGCTATATTCGCTCCGGGATCCTTGCCAATTCTGATGGCAACCGCGCGGACTCCGTCGGCCTGATGCCGGACGGCAAGTGGCGACTGGGCAACGAAGAAGACACCAAGATTGAATTGATCCCCACCGTGACGCTGACGGCGGACAGCGGCGTGGTGGCGAAAGTGCAGGCCAACCTCACTCACCAGTCGAAATGCACCTCCGACTGGAACTGTCAGGATGACGATGGCCATGATGTGCAGTTTCGTGAAGGGTTCGCCGAGCTGAGCAATCTGGATTTTGCGCCGGAGATGACCTTCTGGGCCGGTAAGCGCTACAGCAGCTCCAACACTTCCAGCCATCAGTTTGACTGGGAGTACATTCAATACAATGGCACCGGCGGCGGCTTCGACAACATGGATCTGGGCTTCGCTCGCTTCGATGCCGGGGTCTACGCCTTTTCGCCCACCGATGAAACCAAAGCCTACCCGGTGGATAAGGGAGATCAGGGCTACCCGGATGACTACTCCCTCAACCTGTGGCTGAAAAAGATCGCCGGGACAGGCTTCGATCTGGAGCTGATCGGCCACCACATGAACCGTAACGAAAAGCATCCGACTTCCGCCGAAAAGGGCTATGGCGTGACCGGTATTTATAACTTTGACGGTTTTTATGGCCTCACCGGGGGGTACTCCCGCCTCGCATTGCAGTACGGCAAAGGGCTGGCGGCGGGCGACTCGCTGGGTAAAAACGGCTGGGGCTGGGCCAATCTGGAAAACACCCAGTCCTGGCGGGTGGTGCTGGATAGCGTGGCCTCGATGGGCGATCTGGAAATCTCCACCTTCGCCTTCTGGCAGAAGGATAAAAACTACCGCTGGTGGACGGAAGATGACAATGGCTGGGGACGCTCGATGTGGGTCGCCGGTATCCGCCCCTATCATCAGATCACCCGCAACTTTGCCATGCAGTACGAGCTGGGCTACGAATACCTGGATGACAAAAACTACAAAGGGGTTAACGGCAAAGGCAAAGGCGGCCTGACCAAAGTCACCGTTGCGCCAACGCTGACTTTTGACTCCGGCTTCTGGGCGCGCCCGCAGCTGCGTTTCTTCGTCACCTACGCGAAGTGGGACAAAGGTGTCTCCGATGCGCTGGACGGCAACTACAACTGGGATACCAATACCATCACCGCCGGCGGTTATTCCCGCAGTGGCTCAACCGACACCGTTAACTTCGGCGTACAGGCCGAAGTCTGGTTCTAAGGAGAGACAGAGATGAAGCCGATGAAAAACCTGCTGCTAATGGGGCTGCTGTCCGCGCTGGGGGCCGGCGGGGCGCTGGCCGCCGAGCGCTCGCATTTTGAACACTTTATCACTCGCGACGGCGCCGCTCTCAAGGATGGCGATAAGGTGTTTCGCTTCGCCGGGATCCACGCGCCGGAGCTGCACCGCATTGAAGACGACACCCGCGGCCCCTGCAGGGCAGACCCGCGCGGCTGGGGGCAATACTTTAAATGGCCGACGGCCCAGGAGCAGCAAAACTGGATCCAGGCGATGGTGCAAACCGGGGCGAAAGCCCAGCGCGTCTACGTGCTGTCGGTGCAGCAGGAGTTTGACAAGGCCTGCGGCCGCGAGACCCATATTCTCGCGCCAGAAACGGCGGACGGCATGCCGCGGCTGAATGAGAAAGCCATGCGGGTGTATGACAACATGATTGCCGAAGCGGATAAACAGGGATTGCGACTGATCCTGCCCTTTATCGACCACTGGTGGTGGTGGGGCGGGCGCGAGCAGCTGGCGGCGTTCTACCACGAAAAAGCGGAAGACTTTTATCGTACCGATAGCAAGACCTTCAAAGCCTATCTGGATGTGATCCGTCAGGTCATCACCCGGACAAATACCGTCACCGGCCGCGCCTATTTTGATGAGAAGGCGATCATGGCCTGGGAGACCGGTAACGAGCTGGAGGATACCAATGCCGATTTTCTGCAGCAGACCGCGGCGTGGATTAAAAAGTGGGCTCCCAACCAGCTGGTGATGGATGGCACCTATAAGAAAATCAATTCTTTTGCGTTGACTGACCCCAATGTGGATATCGTCAGCAATCACTATTACACCAACGCCGATAATAACCATCCCGGGCAGGTGACGCAGGATCTACGCGCCGTCGGCGGGCAAAAAGTCTATCTCGTCGGCGAGTTTGGCTTGCTGCCGGCGGATCAGCTGAACGCCATTATGCAGTCGATTGTTCACAGCGAGGTCAACGGGGCGCAAGCCGCCGGGGGGCTTATCTGGGGCTTCCGCGGCCATCGTCACGACGGCGGCTTCTACTGGCATAAGGAGTCGACCGGACACTACAGCTACCACCTGCCGGGGTTTGCAAAAGAAGGCGAAGCGAACCAGGAGCAGGCGGTGGTCGATCTGGTGCGCACCGCCGCAGCGCAGATGGCCGGACAGCAGAGGATGGCGCCGCTGCCGAAGCCGGACGCGCCTCTGCTGCGCGAGACCACCTCGCCCTTCGCGATCAACTGGATGGGTGCCGCGGTAGGACGTAGCTACGATGTCGAACGCGCTGGCTCGCCGACCGGGCCGTGGACGGTGGTGGGCCGGGATATATCCGATGGCGTTAACGAATGGAACCCGGAAACCATGGTTCTGTTCCGCGACGATTATCGTCAGCTTCAGCTCGGGCGGACGTACTACTACCGGGTGACGGCGAAAAACGAGAGCGGTCGTTCTGCCCCTTCCAATGTGATTAGCGTGAAGCATAGTGAGGTGAATCAGCCGCCGGCTATCACGCTGGAACCCGCCTTAACTACCACTCAGGACCAGGGCGTCGAGCTTACGGCCAACTGGCAGGACGATGGCCTGCCGTCGCGAGAGGTGAAAGTGGGCTGGCAGCACGCCGGCGACGGACAGGTACATTTCTGCCATGCCGATCGGCCGCAAACCCGGGCCTGGTTCACGGCGCCAGGCACCTATGCGCTGACGTTCACTGCCGACGATGGGCTGCTGAAAAGCAGCAAAACCGTGACCGTGACGGTGGGCGAGGCGACGGGGAAGGCGCCGGCGGATTTCTGTCGTTATCACGGCAAAGTCTATGGCGTGGCTGAGGGGCGCCTGACGGTAATGAAGAGTGATAAAGACGCGCTGGCAGTTGGCGAGGACGGTTTTCTCGGCCCATTTGCCAGCGAGGGGGATAAGATCAGCTGGCAGGTGCAGGCGCCGTGGAGCGGTCAGTTCCAGCTCAACGTAACCTTCAACGGCAAATGGGGCGGCAAGCAGAACTCCTTTGTCGTCAACGGGGGCGCTCCGCAGGCCGTGGCCTTCCCGCAGACGGATGAGCAGGGCCAGCAGCTGCGGATACCCGTAACGCTGAAAGCGGGGAGCAATCAGGTTGACTTCGGCCGCTTCGCCGGCGACTGGGGCTATATGTTTATTAAATCGATCGAAGTGGTCGCGGAGTAGTACGCTCAGGCTGCGCCAGACGGGCGCAGCCTTTTTTCGAAAGGAGAGGTTATGCAGCAGTATCAGTTTCCGCAAGGGTTTCTGTGGGGGGCGGCGGCGTCCGGCCCGCAAACGGAAGGGGTCACCAATAAACGCCATCGTTCCATCTGGGACAGCTGGTTTGCTGAGCAGCCGGAGCGATTTTATCAACAGGTAGGGCCGCAAACCGTGTGTGATACTTATCATCAGTATCCGCAGGACGTGGCGCTGATGAAACAGACCGGCTTCAACTCGTTTCGAACCTCGATTCAGTGGTCACGACTGATCGCGGATTTTGAAACCGGCGCGCCGGACCCGGACGCGGTGCGTTTTTATCACGCCTATCTTGATGAGATGATCGCCAACGGCATTGAGCCGATGATCAATCTCTACCATTTTGATATGCCTGAGGTGCTGCAGAAACAGTACGGTGGCTTTGAATCGGCGCACGTAGCAGAGCTGTTCGCCCGCTTTGCCCGCACCGCCTTTAACCTGTTTGGCCATAAGGTTAAATACTGGATAACCTTCAACGAGCCGATTGTACCGGTTGAGGGAGGCTACCTGTACGACTTCCACTATCCGTGTAAGAAAGATGGCCGGCTGGCGGCGCAGGTGGCGTTTAACATTATGCTGGCGCATGCCAAAGCGGTAACGGCTTATCGTGAACTGGCGCTGGCGGGCGAGATCGGCGTGGTGCTCAACCTGACTCCGAGCTATACGCTCACCGACAGCGACGCGGATAAAAAGGCCGCCTGGTATGCCGACCTGTTTTTTAACCGCAGCTTCCTTGACCCGCTGGTAAAACATGAATTCCCTAAAGCGCTGTGCAAGATCCTCGCCGCCCACGACTGCCTGCCGACGACCAGCAAAGACGACGTGGCGTTGATCCTCAGCGCGGAGATCGATTTTCTTGGGGTGAACTATTACGTGCCGCGGCGGGTAAAAGCGCGTGAGAGCGAATATAACCTCGATTATTTCACCCCGGAATACTATTTCGAAAACGCGGTGAACCCGCAGGGCCGCTTTAACCCCTATCGTGATAACAACGAGATCCTGCCGCAGGCTATTTACGACATTGCCGCCAATATTCGTGAAAACTACGGCAATATTAAGTGGTATCTCGCGGAAATCGGTATCGCGATGGATCGACAATCAGAGGGAGAGCCCGGGGCGGACGGGGTCATAGACGATACTTTCCGCATTCAACTGATGGAAGAGCATCTGGTGCAGCTGCACCGCGCTATTGCCGACGGCGCGAACTGCTTTGGCGTGCATCAGTGGACGTTTATCGACAACTGGTCGTGGATCAATGCCTTCAAACGGCGCTACGGCTTCTGGCGACTGGATCTGGATACCGGCGAGCGACAGATAAAACGCAATGCGCTGTGGTTTGCCGAACTGGCGACCAGCAACGGTTTTACCCGCGACAAATAGCGCGCTGCGCCAGCGCTCCCTCCTGGCGGCGCGCAAAGAGGGAGCGTGCGAGGCTACACCAGTTCGTCTTTATTAATGCCCAGCCGCTTCATGCGCGACAGGAGCGTGGTGCGCTTCAGCCCCAGCCGCTGGGCGGCGCCCTTCGGCCCGGCCACCACGCCGTTGCTCTCCTTCAGCACCCGGACAATCAGTTGATATTCATCTTCGCCTTCCTCAGGCAGGACCTCTGGCGACCGCGGAGGCTCGACGATATCCCGCTCCGGCAGGGAGAGCTGCAGCACGTTGCCGCGGGTCAGCAGGACCGCCCGTTCGATGACGTTTTCCAGCTCGCGCACGTTGCCCGGCCACTCCATGCGCGTCAGGGTGCGCAGGGTTTCCGCCGGGATGCTGTCGATATTGCGTCCCATGCGGCGGGCGATTTTGAAGGTAAACGCCTTCACCAGCAGCGGGATGTCGTCGGGACGCTCGCGCAGCGGCGGCAGGTGGATCGGGAACACGTTGAGCCGGTAGTAGAGATCGCTGCGGAATTCCCTGTCGATAACCATTTGCTTGAGATCGCGGTTGGTGGCGGCGATCAGTCGGACGTCGGTCTGGATCAGCTTGTTGCTCCCCAGGCGTTCGAACTCCTGCTCCTGGAGGACGCGCAGCAGCTTGGGCTGCAGCTCCAGCGGCATATCGCCCACTTCATCAAGGAACAGGGAGCTTTTGTCCGCCAGTTCGAAGCGGCCGATACGCTGGGCGCTGGCCCCGGTAAACGCGCCGCGTTCGTGGCCGAACAGATCGCTCTCCAGCAGCCCGGCGGGCATCGCGGCGCAGTTCATCTTCACCATCCGCCGACTGTTTCGTCCGCTGAGGTTATGAATGGCGCGGGCGATAAGCTCTTTACCGGTGCCGGTTTCGCCGAGGATCAGCACGGTGCTGTCGCTGTGGGCCACCATCTCGACCTGCTTGAGCACATTGTTCATCGCCTCGCTGCGGCCGATGATCTCCCCGAATTCGCTCTCGACATTGTTGAGCTGCTCGGTGAGGGCGAGGTTCTCATCCACCAGTCGCTCTTTCAGGCGCTGAATTTCGCGGTAGGCGAGGGCGTTATCGATAGCGATCGACACCCGCTCGGCGATCTGCCGCAGCAGCTTGAGATTGGTGGTGGTAAACACCTGTTCGTCGCACTGCGCCAGCTTCAGCACGCCGAGCAGGGTGTTGCCGGACATCAGCGGCAGCAGGCACAGGGTCTGGATCTTGTTGCCCCACATCTCGAAGAGCATTTTCTCGTACGGCGCGAGAGTGTCATGCTCGTGCAGGTTAAGCAGCAGCATCTCTTTGCTTTTGAACACCCGCTCGGTGAGGGTGCCGGCTTCATCCACCTCGCTCTGGTCGTGAACCGGATGGCTGGCGTCAAGATAGTGGGTGGAATAGATGTTGAGCTTCCCTTTGCGGTTGCTGCGCAGCACTACGCTGATGGCATCGATCCGGAAGTAGCGATGGATCTCTTTCGCCACCTCGCTGACCAGCTCGTCGATATCCAGACGCGAGAGGACCGCGTTGGTGATCGCCACCAGGATGCGAAAGTTGTCGCGCTCGTGGCACAGCAGATCGTAATCGACGTTGTTGCTGACCCGGTTCTGAATCTGCTCGGTGACCACGGCGACGATCTGCGCGAAGGTATGCAGCCGCTGGAACTCTTTCTCGCTCCATGGCCGGTTGTCACGACGCAGAAATTCGCAACCGCCGAAGATCCGCCCGTCGGCCGCCAGCGGCAGCAGCGAGTAGTACCCGAACGGGCGATAGATCCCGCTGCGGATAAGCTGCGGCCAGGTGTCGGCAAAGGTCTCATGATCGCAATGCAGGGCATCCGGCCGGGAGAGTAAGCGGCGTACAGGGCCGTGGGCGAGCACGGTTTCATCTTCGTAGCTCACCGGCTGGCCTGCCTCATCGCAGGCGTATCTGGCCGCGCGGTGGTTGCCTGCGTTCCACAGGATAATGGCCGCTTCGTCGGCCAGCGCGGACTGTTGCACCAGGCGGGTCAGGGTTTCGCTCAGCGCAGCCAGATCGGGCTGCTGTAATAAAAGCCGGGTGATATCAAACAGACCCTGCTGGCCGAGATCGCTCATCGGTGTATACGACATGGCTTACATCCAAAACGCGCCGGCAACGCGGCGCATAAGAAAATGATGGTACAAATAATAGTATGTTAATAAGGCGGTTGTGACCGCCGTTAACCCATCCGTGGGTGCCCGCTGGTTTGGGCGGGATACTCATGCTGGCTTTTCCCGGCTTACGCTGCGCTTAGCCGGGCTACAAGTGCGCGGAGTTTTGTAGCCGGATAAGGCGCCAGCCGCTATCCGGGCCCCGACGCCGTCGTTAACAAATTCTCGGCAGCGGCTCGGCGTGGGGAAGATCGAGCGTCCGCTTCACGCCGTACAGCCCGACGGAACGCACGCCCGGTCGGGCGACCACCTCGCCGATTATCGCCGCCTCGCATCCCAGGGCGTGAGACCGTAGATGCGTCAGCACATTTTCCGCTTCTTCGCGGGCGACGGCGATCACCAGCTTGCCTTCATTGGCGAAGTTCAGGGCGTCCAGCCCGAGCAGCTCGCAGACCCCGCGCACGGTGTCGTTGACCGGCAGCTTCGCCTCGTGCAGTTCAATGCCGCAGCCGCTGGCGACGGCGAACTCATGGGCGACGGCGTTGACGCCGCCGCGGGTGGCGTCGCGCAGGGCTTTTACGCCGCGCAGCGGCCGCAGGGTTTGGATCAGCGGCGTCAGCACCGCGCAGTCGCTGGACAGCGCGCCGTCGAGCCCCATCTGCTCACGCAGATTAAGGATGGTGGCGCCATGATCCCCCAGCGTGCCGCTGACCAGCAGCACATCGCCGGCGCTGATCTGCTGCGTCCCCCAGCGAACGTCCGCCGGGATGGCGCCGATGCCGGCGGTGTTGATAAACAGCTTATCCGCCGCGCCGCGCGGCACCACTTTGGTATCGCCGGTGACGATGGCGATCCCTGCCGCCCGAGCGGTATCGGCCATGCTGGCGACCACCGCTTCCAGGGTAGTCATCTCCAGCCCCTCTTCGAGAATAAACCCGCAGGAGAGATAGCGCGGGATGGCGCCGCTGACCGCCACGTCGTTGGCGGTACCGCAGACGGCCAGCTTGCCGATATTGCCGCCGGGAAAGAACAGCGGGTCAATCACATAGCTGTCGGTGGAGAAGGCGAGGCGATCCCCCTGAGCGGCAAGCGCCGCCAGATCGAGGCGCGCCTGATCCTCCTGCTCCGCCAGCCAGGGGTTGGCGAAAGCCTGCATAAACAGGTCGCCGATCAGCTGCTGCATTGCCTGACCGCCGCTACCGTGGGCTAACTGGACGCTTTTCATGCTTCATATTCCTGACTGCGATATTGATACCAGGCGGCGCAGGCCCCTTCCGAGGAGACCATCAGCGCGCCAAAGGCGCTTTGCGGATTGCAGGTGCTGGCGAAGAGCGGGCACTGGTGCGGTTTACAGCGACCGGTCAACACCTCGCCGCAGCGGGCGCGCGGGTCGTCGCACACGCGCTGCGGCGCCGGGCGGAAATGGGCCTCGGCATCGAAGCGCTGATAGGCCGGCGTGAGGCGCACGCCGGAGTCGCTGATGACCCCCAGACCGCGCCATTCGCTGTCGCCATCAAGGCAAAACACGTCGGCCATCGCCGCCTGCGCCAGCGGGTTGCCGGCATCCGGCACCACGCGACGGTACTGATTTTCCACTTCGCTACGCTGCGCTATTGTCTGCTCAACCAGCATCACCGCGCCTTGCAGTAGATCAAGCGGTTCGAAACCGGCGACCACTAACGGGCGATGATAGTCGCTGGCGATAAAGCCGTAGGCTTCGGTGCCGATCACCATACTGACGTGGCCGGGGGCGAGAAAGGCGTCGATACCGTTGTCCGGCTGATCCAGCAGACTGCGCAGGGTCGGCAGCAGGGTGATGTGCTGACAGAAAAAGAAGAAGTTTTCGACGTTGCGCTCCCGCGCCTGACGCAGGGTGAGGGCGGTGGCGGGCATGGTGGTTTCGAAACCAAGACCGAAAAAGACCACCTCACGCTGCGGGTTTTGCTGCGCCAGCCGCAGGGCGTCCATCGGCGAGTAAACGATGCGAACATCGGCGCCGCTGGCTTTCGCCTGCAGCAGTGAGCCGTTTTTGCCCGGCACGCGCATGGCGTCGCCGAAGGTACAGAAGATCACCCCCGGGCGGCTGGCAATCTCAATGCAGGCGTCGATGCGCCCCATCGGCAGGACGCACACCGGGCAGCCGGGCCCATGAATAAATTCAATATTCTCCGGCAACAGCTGGTCGAGACCGAACTTAAATATGGCATGGGTATGGCCGCCGCAGACCTCCATAATGCGCAGCGGACGCTGCGCGGTGTGCGGCAGCAGATGGGCACGCTGCTGAAGATGGGCCACCAGCTGCATGACCTGCTCGGGGGCGCGGTATTCGTCAACGTAACGCATTATCGCTCCTCGCCGTACAGCAGGGCGCCGACGTCCGGCTCCACGTCAAACATATTTTGCAGCGCCTCGAGAGTATCGCGCGCTTCGTCTTCATTAATCACGCTCATGGCGAACCCGACGTGCACCAGCACCCACTGGCCGAGACGCGGCTGACCCTGGTCGTCAACGGCGCCCACCAGCGTCAGGTCAACGTCGCGCTGAATGCCACAGACTTCCACCTTCGCCAGCACGCCGTCGATGGCGCAAATTTGTCCCGGAATGCCTATGCACATCGTTGCGTCTCCAGCCAGGTGAGCCACTGGTCCATGCCTTCGCCGCTGGTGGCGGAGAGGAGGATAATTTCAATATGCGGATTGACCTCGCGGGCGCAGGCCAGGCATTTACCGACGTCGAAATTGAGATACGGCAGCAGGTCGACCTTGTTGAGCAGCATCAGGCTGGCGGCGGCGAACATATGCGGATACTTCAGCGGCTTGTCTTCGCCTTCGGTGACCGACAGCACCGCCACCTTATGGCGTTCGCCGAGATCAAAGCTCGCCGGGCAGACCAGGTTGCCGACGTTTTCAATAAACAGAATGCCGTGGTCAGCCAGCGGCAGGCGCGGGGCGGCGTCGGCGATCATCTGGGCGTCGAGATGGCAGCCTTTCCCGGTGTTGACCTGGATCGCCGGAGTGCCGGTGGCGCGAATGCGGGCGGCGTCATTGACCGTTTGCTGGTCGCCTTCGATCACCGCGCAGTCGGCACGCCCTTTCAGCCGGGTGAGGGTTTCGGTGAGCAGGGTGGTTTTGCCGGAGCCGGGGCTGGAAACCAGATTCAGCACCAGCTGCTGCTTTGCCGCAAAGCGCGCGCGATTGCGCGCCGCCAGGCGGTTGTTTTTATCCAGCACGTCGATTTCCACTTCCAGCATCCGCCGCTGGCTCTGGCCCGGGGCGTGAGTCCCCGCTTCGCCATGGCCGTAATGCAGATCGCCCTCTGTCGTGCGGGTGGGGGCGAAGTGGTCAGTTTTGACGCCGGTGATGGTCATCGTCTGGCGTGGGGCGGGCGCGAAGGGGGCGCTGCGGAACGCGGAATGCGGGTTTCGTTCGTCTCCTTCAATATAGAGGTTGCCTTCGCCACAGCCGCATGTCGTACACATAATTTACTCCAATTCTAAACGCTGAATCTGTAAGCCGTCATCCGCCACGATCTGTAGCTGGTCGTTATTGCAGTGCGGGCAGCGGCGGACGTGCTGCGAGACAAGATGGACGTACTGCTGACAGCGTTCGCACCAGCATTCAGCCTGTTGTTCGGCGATATGCAGTTCACACCCCTCCGCCAGCGTGCCGCGGCAGACCAGCTCAAAGCAGAAGGTCAGGGCGCTGGCTTCGACGCAGGAAAATGCCCCGACCTTAAGCCACACGCCGGTCACCCGTCGCGCGCCGGCCTGCTGCGCCTGTTGTTCAATAATTTCCAGCGCCCGCTGGCTGAGGGTGATTTCGTGCATAGTCGCCTCCGTATCGCGATGCGCCTTTTATGCAATAACGATGCCAGAACAGACTCATGGCGGTGGGAAATGTCGATGACGACGCGCCGGGGCTGTCATCGACATGTCGCGTCGGCAGGAGATAAATATAAAAACATAATTAAATCAAATAAATAAAATGTGGCACGGAAAATGCTTAAACGGTGCATCTCATGCTACGGAGAAACCGATATGACTATTTGGGAAATAAGTGAAAAGGCGGATTACATCGCCGACCGTCACCGGCAGCAGCAGGAGCAGTGGCATATCTACTGTAACTCGCTGGTTCAGGGGATCACCCTGTCGAAAGCCCGCCTGCATCACGCGATGAGCTGCGCGCCGGACAAAGAGCTGTGCTTCGTGCTGTTCGGCCATTTTCAGGTGTTCGTCGCCCTGGCGGAAGGCTTCAACAGCCACACCATCGAATACTACGTCGAAAACAAAGGCGGCGGTGATAAGTATCTGATTGCTCAGGCCACGCTCGCCGCGGATGGCACGGTGGACGGGCGGATCAGCAACCGCTCCCGCGATCAGGTGCTGGAGCACTATCTGGCGATTATCGCCACCGTCTATGACCGTCTGTACGACGCCATGGAGCAAGACCAACCGGTGGACTTAAGCCATCTGGCCCTGACCCACTGATCGCAAGGTGTCGACATGTGTCGAAAATGACACCTGCGCAACCTGATTTCGTCAAAAGTGACTTTCACCCGAGGATGACCCGGTGAACCGTTTTGTAATTGCTGACTCCACTGTCTGTATCGGCTGCCGCACCTGCGAAGCCGCCTGCTCTGAAACGCATCGCCAGCATGGCCTGCAGGCGATGCCGCGGCTGCAGGTGATGCGTAATGAAAAAGAATCGGCACCGCAGATGTGCCACCACTGCGAAGACGCCCCCTGCGCCGCTGTCTGTCCGGTTAACGCCATCCAGCGCGTCGATGGCGCTGTCCAGCTCAACGAGAGCCTGTGCGTAAGCTGCAAACTGTGCGGCATCGTCTGCCCGTTTGGCGCGATCGAATTTTCTGGCAGCCGTCCGCTGGATATTCCGGCCAATGCCAATACCCGACTGGCGCCCCCCGCGCCGCCGGCGCCGGCCCGCGTCAGCTCGCTGCTCGACTGGGTGCCAGGGGTGCGCGCCATTGCCGTGAAATGCGACCTCTGCCACTTCGATGACCAGGGGCCGGCCTGCGTGCGGACCTGCCCGACCAAAGCGCTGATGCTGGTGGATAGCCGTGATATCGCCCTGGCCAGCAAGCGTAAACGCCAGCTGACCTTTAATACCGACCTTGGCGACTTGTCGCTGTTCCAGGCGCAACAGGGGGAGAGGGAATGAGTGTAATTGGATTAGTCAATCAGGCGGTGACATGGTACGCCGCCAGCGCCGTGCTGGCCTTTGTGTTTGCCATGCGTAAACCGCTCAGCGGCGCCATTGCCGGGATCGGCGGCGCGGTGGCCAGCGCCATGCTGGTGGTTGCCGGCGGCGCCGCGCTGTTGATGCCGGATCGGATCCACGGCGGCATGCTGCAGTTTCTCCATCTGACGATGCGGGTGGGCGGCGTGAATGCCTTGTGGCTGCTGGCCATTGGCCTGTCGGCGCTGCCGGTGTCGCTGTTTAACATTAGCTGGCATCGCCACCCGCAGGTGAAGGCCAACGGCCTGCTGGTCAACCTGCTGCTGGCCGCCGCCACCTGTGCGGTGGTGGTGACCAATATCGGCTCGCTGGTGGTGATGGCGGAGATCATGGCGCTCTGCGCGGCGTTTCTCACCGGCTGCGCCGCCTCCGGCAAGCTGTGGTTTGCCCTGGGTCGTCTCGGCACGTTGCTGATGGCCTGGACCTGCTGGCTGGTGTGGTCGACCTACGGCACCCTCGAGCTGGCGCAGATCAATCTTCAGGCGGTGGATATGATGCAGAGCCCGCTGCTGTGGCTGCCGGGGCTGGCGGGGTTCGCCCTGCTGGCGGGGGCTATCCCGCTGCACGGCTGGGCGCCGCAGGCGCACGCCGGGGCCAGCGCGCCGGCCGCCGCGCTGTTTTCCACTGTGGTCATGAAGGTCGGTCTGTACGGCATGTTAACCGTTTCGCTGGCCGGCGGCGTGCCGCCGCTGTGGTGGGGCGTGATGCTGCTGGTGCTGGGGATGATCACCGCCTTTATCGGCGGGCTGTATGCGTTGATGGAACATAACATTCAGCGCCTGCTGGCCTATCACACCCTGGAGAACATCGGCATTATCCTGCTGGGGCTGGGCGCCTTCGTCACCGGCGTGGCCACCCGCAACAGCACGCTGATGGTGCTGGGTTTCATCGGTGGCATGTATCACCTGATTAACCACAGCCTGTTCAAAACTACGCTGTTCCTCGGCGCCGGGGCGGTGTGGTTCCGCACCGGCCATCGCGATATCGAGAAGCTGGGCGGCATCGGTAAAAAAATGCCGCTGATCTCCCTCGCCATGCTGGTGGGGCTGATGGCGATGGCGGCCCTGCCACCGCTGAACGGCTTCGCCGGCGAGTGGGTTATCTACCAGTCCTTCTTCAAAATGAGCACCAGCGACCTGTTTATTGGCCGTCTTCTGGGGCCGCTGCTGGCGGTCGGTCTGGCGATCACCGGCGCGCTGGCGGTGATGTGTATGGCCAAAGTCTATGGCGTCACCTTCCTCGGCGCGCCGCGGAGCAAAGAAGCGGAAAACGCCACCTGCGCCCCCTGGCTGATGACCCTGAGCGTGGTCATGGCGGCGGTCTTCTGCCTCGTTGGCGGCATCGCCGCGCCGTGGCTGCTGCCGCTGGTGAGCGGTGCCTTCCCGCTGCAGGCCCAGGTGTCGAGCGTGGTGTCGCAGCCGATGATCGCGCTGCTGCTTATCGCCTGCCCGCTGCTGCCGTTCTTGCTGATGATCTTCTTTAAAGGCGATCGCCTGGCGGCGCGCTCGCGCGGCGCGGCCTGGGTCTGCGGCTACGATCACGAACAGTCGATGGTGGTCACTGCCCACGGTTTCGCCATGCCGGTGAAAGAGGCCTTTGCGCCGCTGCTGAAGCTGCGTCACTGGCTGAATCCGGTGCGTCTGGTGCCGGGCTGGCGATCGGCCTCGGCGCCGGCGCTGCTGCGCGGAATGGCGCTGGTTGAGCTGGCGGTGCTGGTGGTGATTGTCATTTCGCGAGGAGCCTGAGAATGAGTTTGTTAATTGCATTGCTACAGGCGCTGGCGCTGTTTGCCGTCGCGCCGCTGTTATCCGGGATCGTTCGCGTCGCCCGCGCGCGGCTGCATAACCGCCGCGGTCCGGGCGTGCTGCAGGAGTATCGGGATATCCTGAAACTGCTGGGCCGCCAGAGCGTTGGTCCCGACGCCTCGGGCTGGGTGTTCCGCCTGACGCCGTACGTCATGGTGGGCGTGATGCTGACCATCGCCACCGCCTTGCCGGTGGTGACGGTGGACTCTCCGCTGCCGGTGCTTGGGGATCTCATCACCTTGATCTACCTGTTCGCCATCGCCCGTTTCTTCTTCGCGATTTCCGGTCTGGACACCGGCAGCCCATTTACCGCGCTGGGCAGCAGCCGCGAAGCGATGCTCGGCGTGCTGGTGGAGCCGATCCTCCTGCTGGGCCTGTGGGTCGCCGCGCAGGTCGCCGGCTCGACGCACATCAGCACCATTACCGATACCCTTTATCACTGGCCGGCAGCGCGCAGCATTCCCTTGATTCTGGCGCTGTGCGCCTGCGCCTTCGCCACCTTTATCGAGATGGGCAAACTGCCGTTCGATCTGGCGGAAGCGGAGCAGGAGCTGCAGGAGGGGCCGCTTTCCGAGTACAGCGGTAGCGGCTTTGGCATCCTGAAGTGGGGCATCAGTCTCAAACAGCTGGTGGTGCTGCAGATGTTTGTCGGGGTCTTTTTCCCGTGGGGCCAGATGACCAGCTTCAGCGTCGGCGGCCTGCTGCTGGCGCTGGTGGTGGCCGTCGTCAAGCTGGTGGTGGGCGTGCTGATCATCGCGCTGTTCGAGAACAGCATGGCGCGTCTGCGTTTTTGTGCCACCTCCCGCGTCACCTGGGCCGGGTTTGGTTTTGCCTTTTTAGCCTTCGTCTCCTTGCTGGTGGCGTGATTTAAGAGAGTTTGAGCATGTCTGAAGAAAAAATCGGTCAACACTATCTTGCGGCGCTGCACCAGGCCTTTCCGGGCGTGGTGCTGGACGAAGCCTGGCAGACCAAAGACCAGTTAACCATCACCGTGAAGGTCAATTACCTGCCGGAAGTGGTGGAGTTTCTCTACTACCAGCAGGGCGGCTGGCTGTCGGTGCTGTTCGGCAACGATGAACGTAAGCTGAACGGCCACTACGCGGTCTATTACGTACTGTCGATGGAGCAGGGCACCAAATGCTGGATCACCGTGCGCGTGGAAGTGGACGCCAACAAACCGGAATACCCGTCGGTGACGCCGCGCGTGCCGGCGGCGGTGTGGGGCGAGCGCGAAGTACGCGACATGTACGGCCTGGTGCCGGTCGGCCTGCCGGACGAACGCCGGCTGGTGCTGCCGGACGACTGGCCGGACGAACTCTATCCGCTGCGTAAAGACAGCATGGACTACCGCCAGCGTCCGGCGCCGACCACCGACGCCGAAACCTACGAGTTCATCAACGAGCTCGGCAGCAAGAAAAACAACGTGGTGCCGATCGGCCCGCTGCACGTCACTTCCGATGAGCCCGGCCACTTCCGCCTGTTCGTTGACGGTGAGAACATTATCGATGCCGATTACCGTCTGTTCTATGTCCACCGCGGCATGGAGAAACTGGCGGAAACCCGCATGGGTTATAACGAAGTGACTTTCTTGTCTGACCGCGTGTGCGGCATCTGCGGCTTCGCCCACAGTACCGCTTATACCACCTCGGTGGAGAATGCGATGGGCATCGTGGTGCCGGAGCGGGCGCAGATGATCCGCGCCATTCTGCTGGAGGTGGAACGCCTGCATTCGCACCTCCTGAACCTTGGTCTGGCCTGCCACTTCACCGGCTTCGACTCCGGCTTTATGCAGTTCTTCCGCGTGCGCGAAACCTCGATGAAGATGGCGGAGATCCTCACCGGCGCGCGTAAAACCTACGGTCTGAACCTGATCGGCGGGATCCGCCGCGACCTGCTGAAAGAGGACATGATCCAGACCCGTCAGCTGGCGCAGCAGATGCGTCGCGATGTGCAGGAGCTGGTGGATATGCTGCTCAGCACCCCGAACATGGAGCAGCGCACCGTCGGCATTGGCCGGCTGGACCCGGAAATCGCCCGCGACTTCAGTAACGTTGGCCCGATGGTGCGCGCCAGCGGCCACGCCCGCGATACCCGCGCCGACCATCCGTTCGTCGGTTACGGCCTGCTGCCGATGGAGGTTCACAGCGAGCAGGGCTGCGACGTGATATCCCGCCTCAAGGTGCGGATCAACGAGGTTTATACCGCGCTGAACATGATTGATTACGGTCTCGATAACCTGCCCGGCGGTCCGCTGATGGTGGAAGGGTTCACCTATATCCCGCACCGCTTCGCGCTGGGCTTCTCCGAGGCGCCGCGCGGCGACGATATCCACTGGAGCATGACCGGCGACAACCAAAAACTGTACCGCTGGCGCTGCCGGGCGGCGACCTACGCCAACTGGCCGACCCTCCGCTACATGCTGCGCGGCAACACCGTTTCCGATGCGCCGCTGATCATCGGCAGCCTCGACCCGTGCTACTCCTGTACCGACCGCATGACCGTGGTCGATGTACGCAAGAAGAAGAGCAAAGTGGTGCCGTACAAAGAGCTGGAGCGCTATAGCATCGAGCGTAAAAACTCGCCGCTGAAATAAGGAATCGCCATGTTTACCTTTATTAAAAAAGTCATTAAGACCGGCTCCGCGACGCACGCCTACCCGCTGGAGCCGATGCCGGTAGATAAAAACTTCCGCGGCAAGCCAGAGCATAACCCGCAGCAGTGTATCGGCTGCGCGGCCTGCGTGAATGCCTGCCCATCGAACGCCCTGACGGTCGAGACCGATCTGGCCACTAACCAGCTGGCGTGGCAGTTCAACCTCGGGCGCTGCATCTTCTGCGGCCGCTGCGAAGAGGTCTGCCCGACGGCGGCGATTAAGCTGTCGCCGGAGTATGAGCTGGCGGTGTGGAAGAAAGAGGATTTCCTTCAGCAGTCGCGCTTCGCTATCTGCCACTGCCGGGAGTGCCAGCGGCCGTTCGCAGTGCAAAAGGAGATCGACTACGCCATCGCGCTGCTCAAGCATAACGGCGATACCCGCGCCGAGCTGCACCGCGAAAGCTTCGAAACCTGCCCGGAATGTAAGCGCCAGAAATGTCTGGTGCCGTCCGATCGTATTGAACTGACCCGCCACATAAGGGAGGCCAGCTGATGAGCACTTTACTTGGCCCGCGCGATGAAAACGGCATTCCGGTGCCGATGACGGTGGATGAATCCATCGCCAGCATGAAGGCCTCGCTGCTGAAGAAAATCAAACGTTCCGCCTACGTTTATCGCGTCGACTGCGGCGGCTGTAACGGCTGCGAAATCGAAATCTTCGCCACCCTTTCGCCGCTGTTCGACGCTGAACGCTTCGGGATTAAGGTTGTGCCTTCGCCGCGCCATGCCGATATCCTGCTGTTTACCGGGGCGGTGACCCGCGCGATGCGCTCCCCGGCGCTGCGCGCCTGGCAGTCGGCGCCGGATCCGAAGATCTGTATCTCCTACGGCGCCTGCGGCAACAGCGGCGGCATCTTCCACGACCTGTACTGCGTCTGGGGCGGTACCGATAAAATCGTACCGGTCGATGTCTATATTCCGGGCTGCCCGCCGACGCCCGCTGCTACCCTGTACGGCTTCGCCATGGCCCTCGGCCTGCTGGAGCAGAAAATTCACGCCCGCCTGCCGGGCGAGCTTGACGAACAGCCGACCGAGCTGCTGCACGCCGATATGGTACAACCCCTGCGGGTGCGTATCGATCGCGAAGCGCGGCGTCTGGCGGGCTATCGCTATGGCCGGCAGATTGCTGACGACTATATGCGTCTGCTCGGCCAGGGCGACAGCCAGGTGCTGCGCTGGCTGGAGGCGGAAAAAGATCCGCGTCTGACCGAGATCGTCACCCATCTCAACCAGGTGGTCGAGGGGGCGCGTATCCGATGAGCGAGACGGTGGTGTTCAGTCAGCTGAGCCGTAAATTTATTGATGAGAACGACGCCACGCCGGATCAGGCGCAGCAGGTGGTCTATTACAGCCTGGCGATTGGCCACCACCTCGGCGTTATCGACTGTCTTGAGGCGGCGCTGAGCTGCCCGTGGGAGGCGTATCTGGCGTGGATCGCCACCCTTGAGGCCGGCAGCGCCGCACGGCGCAAAATGGAGGGGGTGCCGAAGTATGGCGAGATCGTCATCGACAGCAGCCACGTGGCAATGCTGGCCAACGCCTTTGATAAAGCGCAGTCCGCGCAGACCCCGCAGCAGCAGGCGTGGAGCAAAGCGATGCTCAGCATGCTGCATGATATTCACCAGGAGAGCGCCATCTATCTGATGGTGAGGAGATTACGTGACTGACGTTTTACTCTGTGTTGGCAACAGTATGATGGGCGACGACGGCGCCGGACCGTTGCTGGCGGAGATGTGCGCGGCGAACCCGGCCGGCCAGTGGGTGGTCATCGACGGCGGCAGCGCGCCGGAAAACGACATCGTGGCGATCCGTGAATTACGCCCCGAACGCCTGCTGATTGTTGATGCCACCGACATGGGCCTTAACCCCGGCGACATTCGCGTCATCGACCCCGACGACATCGCCGAGATGTTTATGATGACCACCCATAACATGCCGCTCAACTATCTGGTCGATCAGCTGAAAGAGGACGTCGGCGAGGTGATCTTCCTCGGCATTCAGCCGGATATCGTCGGTTTTTATTATCCGATGACCCAGCCGGTGAAAGAGGCCGTTGCCCGGGTGTACCAGCAGCTGGCAGACTGGCAGGGCCAGGGCGGCTTTGCCCGGCTGGAGGCCGCAGACGATTAACCCTGCGGCGATCAGGGCTCCCCGACGGCGCGCGACTGGCCTGCCGGGAGCCCCGTTACCGGCGGCGCCAGCTCAAGATTCTCTATCACTAATTTACCGGGCGACACCGAGACTCTGACCTGCGTGCCGACCGGAAATCCCGCCTGCTCCAGCCAGTCGCCGTTCAGGCTCAGGGCCGCGTGGCGGGTGTAGCGCCGCGTCTCCCGCGTTTTGCGGTTCTCATGGCGTTTTCTGACATAACCCACGGTTAACTGGCGAATGGCCCTGACGATCCCTCTGGCTGCGGGGGGCTGCTGTGCGTTCATGATCTGCTCCTTGCTGAAGATACCCCTGAAAATATACTGGATAAAATACCAGTTGTTGTGAACGGGAGGCAAACCAGAAACTGGAATCAGGCTCGAGAAAAAAACATGTAATGGATGCAACAGAAAGCAGACGCCCGTCCCCCGGTCAGCGCAGGGGGACGGGCGAGCGCCGGAGACGCGCTTAGTCGAGGTCGGCGCCGTTGCTGGCTATTACCTTCTGGTACCAGAAGAACGACTTTTTACGCTTGCGCGCCAGCGTGCCGTTGCCGGCGTCGTCGCGATCGACATAGACAAAGCCGTAGCGTTTGCTCATCTCGCCGGTTGACGCCGAGACCAGATCGATACAGCCCCAGCTGGTGTAACCCAGCACCGGAATACCGTCGCCGATGGCGTCGCGCATCGCCTTGATGTGCTCGCGCAGGTAGCTGATACGATAATCGTCATTGATCTCGCCCCTGGCGTCGATCTCGTCCCGGGCGCCGAGCCCGTTTTCCACCAGGAACAGCGGCTTCTGATAGCGGTCGTACATCATGTTCATGGTGATGCGCAGACCCAGCGGGTCGATGCCCCAGCCCCATTCGCTGGCCGGAATGTGCGGATTCTTCAGCGACTTGACGATATTGGCGGCATTGGTGTTGCTGGCGTTCATCTCCGCCGAGGCGCAGCGTGAGGCGTAGTAGCTAAAGGAGACGAAATCGACGGTGTTTTTGAGGATCTCGTCATCGCCCGGCTGCTTCGCAATGGTGACCCCCTTTTCCCGGAACACCCGCGCGGCCCACACCGGGTAGGCGCCGCGCGCCTGGACGTCAATAAAGAACAGATTTTCGCGGTCCTTCTCCAGCGCCATCCAGACATCTTCCGGCTTGCAGGAGTAAGGGTAGAAATTACCGCCCGCCAGCATGCAGCCGACCTGATTTTGCGGGTTTATCTCGTGGGCGATTTTTGTCGCCAGCGCGCTGGCCACCAGCTCGTGATGCGCGGCCTGGTACTTCACCTGCTCCTGGTTTTCTCCCGCTTCAAACACCAGACCGGCGCCGGAGTAGGGGCTGTGCAGCATGATATTGATTTCATTGAAGGTGAGCCAGTATTTCACCAGACCGTCAAAAGCTTCAAAGCAGGTGCGGGCGTAGTGGCTAAAGAAATCGACCATTTTGCGGTTGCGCCAGGAGCCGTACTCCATCACCAGGTGCATCGGCACGTCAAAATGGCACAGCGTGACCAGCGGCTCGATACCGTGCTTTTTGCACTCTTCGAACAGCGAGCGATAGAAGGCGATGCCCTGCGGATTCGGCTGCTGCTCGTCGCCGCGCGGGAACAGGCGGCTCCAGGCGATGGAAGTGCGAAAGACGCTGAACCCCATCTCCGCCATCAGGGCGATATCTTCCTTGTAGCGGTGGTAGAAATCGATCGCCTCGTGGCTGGGGTAGAATTCGTCTTCGCGAAGCGTGAAGCGCTTCTCCAGGCCTAATTTTACCGGCAGACGATGGGCGCCGTGGGGGAGGGTATCCACGGTGGCCATCCCTTTCCCCCCTTCGCGCCATGCGCCTTCAGACTGGTTGGCGGCCAATGCGCCGCCCCATAAAAATCCCTGTGGGAAACTCGCCATGCGTTACCTCGTTATCAATGATGTGTTCAGGCGTGGGTTGCCTGGGCCTGGGCCTGGCGCGCTCGGGCGTCGGCGGCGGCCTGTTCAACGGGAATATCTTCAAAGCCGAGGATCAGCGTCAGGGCAAACGACAGCACTACCGACAGCGCCATCACGCCAAACACCCAGACGATGGTCATTGGATTGGCTGGATCGAAAAACTGCACGCTGGTGAACAGCCCCGGCGCCGCCATCGAGTGGCTGGCCAGTCCGGCGATACCCGCCACCGCGCCGCAGATAAAGCCGCTGATCAAGCTGGCGATCAGCGGGCGTTTCAGGCGCACCGCCACGCCGTACAGCGCCGGTTCGGAAATCCCGGCCAGAATCGCCGATGCCGCGGCGGCCAGCGCCGTCTGGCGCAGTTCCGGGTTTTTGGTTTTCCACGCCACCGCCAGCGAAGAGCCGCCGAGCGACAGGTTAGCGCCGATCTCCGACGGCATTACCATGCCCTCTTTGCCGGTTTCGGCGATGGTCTGAATGATGGTCGGCGTAAAGACCCGGTGCATGCCGGTCATCACCAGCAGCGGCCACAGCCCGCCCATGATCGCCACCGACAGCCAGCCGAGATAGCTGTGGATCGTATAGACCAGCGCGGAAATGGCGCTACCGATCCAGATGCCGAGCGGGCCAATCAGCAGGATCGCCAGCGGGGCGGCGATCAGCACGATCAGCATTGGCTTAAGGAAGTTTTTCGTCACCGCCGGGGTAATGCGATCCACCCAGCGTTCGATATACGACAGGCACCAGGTCATCACCAGCGCCGGGATCACCGTGTAGGTGTATTTCACCGCGGTCACCGGGATAAAGGCAAATTCAACGTGTTCGCCCTGAGCGGCTTTGGCCATTAATTCGATAAACCCGGGATGCACCAGCACCCCGGCGATAGCGATGGCAAGCGACATATTGGTTTTGAATTTCACCGCCGCGGAGGCGGCCACCATCAGCGGCAGGAAGAAAAATGCGCCGTCGCCGATAAGCGTCAGGAGGGTCAGCGTCGGCGAGCCTTTCGGCAACGCGCCGCTCATCTCAAGGATCATCGCCATCAACTTGACCATCGATCCGCCGATAATCGCCGGGATCAGCGGCGACATGGTGCCGATCAGCGCGTCAAGGATCCCGGCGCCGATGCGTTTCAGGGTGACCGGCGCTTTGCCCTGCGGCTCGACCGGGCGCAGGTCGCCGGGCAGCAGATTCACCACCTCGCGATAGGCCTGTGAGACCGTGTTGCCGATGATCACCTGGCACTGGTTATCGCTGCGCACGACGCCGAGCACCCCGGTCAGGCCTTTCAGTGTAGGGCTATCGACCTGTTCGTTGTCTTTGACCACGAAACGCAGACGAGTCATGCAGTGGGTCACGGCGACGACGTTATCGACTCCGCCTAATGCCGCGACTATCTGTTGCGCCAGGGCTGCATAATTTTTCGACATCGGATTTTATCCTGTTTATCAATAGGGTACTGATCTGTTACCGCGCCGCATCGCCGGGCGATACCATGCTTTATAGGAAACCGGTTCCACAAAATCATGGTTAGTTTCATTTGATTGCACAAGAAATAAAAAAATATGATCTCAGTTTTGTGATTTTGATCGCTAATCGTCGCGGTGAACAGGGGAGTGCTGTAAAAGCGGGAAACGTGCAGTACACTGCCTGCAACTTTTGCAACAGGAAGAATCACATGGCAACGATGCTGGAGGTCGCTAAGCGCGCGGGGGTATCGAAGGCGACCGTGTCGCGGGTGCTGTCGGGCAACGGCTATGTCAGCCAGGAGACCAAAGACCGGGTTTTTAAGGCGGTGGCGGAGAGCGGCTACCGACCGAATCTGCTGGCGCGCAACCTGGCGACCAAAACCACGCAAACCCTCGGCCTGGTGGTGACCAATACCCTGTACCACGGCGTCTATTTCAGCGAGCTGCTGTATCAGGTGGCGCGGATGACCGAGGACCAGGGGCGGCAGCTGATCCTCGCGGATGGCAAGCACAGCGCGCAAGAGGAGCGGGAGGCGATCCAGTACCTGCTGGATCTGCGCTGCGATGCGATCATCATCTACCCGCGTTTTCTCACTGTCGACGAGATGGATGAGATCGTTGAGAACCACTCGCAGCCGATCATGGTGCTTAACCGCCGCCTGCGCCGCCACGCCAGCCACTGCGTCTGGTCCGATCAAAAAGCGTCGGCGATGCGGGTGGTGGAGCGGCTGATTGCCCTGGGCCACCGCGATATCGCTTTTATTACCGGCTCCCTTGACTCGCCCACCGGCGTTGAGCGTCTTGCCGGCTACAAAGACGCGCTGGCTGGCCACGGCGTTACCCTGAACGAGGCGCTCATCGCCGAAGGGCGCTGGACGCCGGAAACCGGCGCGGCGGCAGTGGAGAGCCTGCGTCAGCGCGGGGTGACCTACAGCGCGCTGGTGGCAAGCAATGACGATATGGCCATCGGGGCGATGAAGCAGCTTCACCAGCTGGGCATTAAGGTGCCGGAGCAGGTCTCGGTGGTGGGGTTTGACGATATTGTGCTGGCGCCGTACATGGTGCCGTCGCTCGCCAGCGTCCGGGTGCCGGTGACGGAGATGATTAAAGAGAGCATTAATCGCCTGATATTTATGCTCGATGGCGGGGAATTCAATGTTCAGCAGAGTTTCCCAGGGGCGCTGATCGAGCGTGAGTCGCTGGTGGCGGGTCCCTGCGCCTGACGTCGTCAGCTGTCATCGTCACTACTGACGATGACAGCGCATCACCGATTAAAATCTATTTATTATCAATAATATAAAAATTGGAACGTATTATGCATACTCCGGCGCCTAACCCTCTTACTGCTGGAGAAATGGATGAACCGTTTCATTATCGCCGATGCGAGCAAATGCATCGGCTGTCGCACTTGCGAAGTGGCCTGCGTGGTGTCCCATCAGGAACATCAGGACTGCGCCTCCCTGACGCCGCACACCTTTCAGCCGCGTATTCATGTGATAAAAGGGGTCAATGTCTCCACGGCCACCGCCTGCCGTCAGTGTGAGGACGCTCCCTGCGCCAACGTCTGCCCGAACGGCGCTATCAGTCGCGATAAAGGCTTTGTTCACGTGATGCAGGAGCGCTGCATCGGTTGCAAAACCTGCGTCGTCGCCTGCCCGTACGGGGCGATGGAGGTAGTGGTGCGGCCGGTGATCCGCCATAGCGGCGCCGGACTGAACGTCGTGGCGGAAAAAGCCGAAGCCAACAAGTGCGATCTCTGCTTCCACCGCGACAGCGGCCCGGCCTGCATGGAGGTCTGCCCGACGCACGCCCTGGTCTGCGTAGACCGCAACAAGCTGGAGCAGATGAACCAAGAGAAACGTCGCCGCACGGCGCTGGCCTGGTAACCTCTGGCATGAACGGGGTGCAAATCCGCATTCGCGGTAAGGTGCAGGGGGTGGGGTTCCGCCCCTTTGTCTGGCAGCTGGCTCAGAGGCAGGCTCGCTGCGGCGATGTCTGTAACGACGGCGAGGGCGTTCTGGTGCGGCTGGCCGGGGGCGATGACGGTTTTACTGCCGCCCTCGCTGCCCACTGCCCGCCGCTGGCGCGGGTCGACAGCGCCGACTGCGCCCCTTATCGCTGGGCGGCTCCGCCGCAGGGCTTCACCATCCGTGAGAGCGGGGCGGGGCGGATGCGCACCCAGATCGTGCCCGATGCCGCGACCTGCCCGGCGTGCCTCGCGGAGATGAATGATCCCCGGGCGCGCCGCTATCGCTACCCCTTTATCAACTGCACCCACTGCGGGCCGCGGTTGACCATCATTCGTGCCATGCCTTACGACCGGCCTCTTACCGCGATGGCGCCGTTTCCGCTCTGTCCGCCCTGCGAGGCGGAATACCGCGATCCCGCCGATCGCCGCTTTCACGCCCAGCCGGTGGCCTGCCCCGACTGCGGGCCGCGGCTGGAGTGGCGGGCCCAGGGTGAAGTGCGGCGCGGTGAGGCGGCGCTGCAGGCGGCTATCGCCCGGCTGGCGGCGGGCGACATCGTGGCGATAAAAGGCGTCGGCGGCTTTCATCTGGCCTGCGACGCCGGCAACCCCGCTGCTGTTGCCACGCTGCGGGCGAGGAAACACCGTCCGGCGAAACCGCTGGCGGTGATGCTGCCCTCTGCGGCGGGGTTACCTGCCGACGCCGTGGCGCTGATGGACTCCCCGGCGGCGCCCATCGTACTGATTAGCAAAGCGCAGGTCTCCGGCCTGTGCGACGAGATTGCGCCAGGGCTTGCGGAAGTTGGGGTGATGCTGCCGTCTAATCCGCTGCAGCATTTGCTTCTGCAGGCGCTGGCGCGCCCTATCGTGATGACCTCCGGCAACCTTAGCGGCCGCCCGCCGGCGTTAAGTAATACTGAAGCACTCAACGACTTAGCCGACATCGCCGACGGCTTTTTGCTCCATAACCGCGACATCGTGCAGCGGCTGGATGATTCTCTGGTGCGCTCGAGCGGAGAAATGCTGCGCCGCGCCCGGGGCTATGTCCCGGATGCGCTGCCGCTGCCGCCGGGTCTGGACAAGGTGCCGCCGCTGCTGGCGCTGGGCGCGGACATGAAAAACACCTTCTGCCTGGCGCGCGGGGGCGAAGCGGTTCTCAGCCAGCACTTCGGCGATCTTGGCGAGGAGGGCGTCGAGCAGCAGTGGCGCAGCGCGCTGCAGCTGATGCAGAACATCTTCGCCTTTGCGCCGCAGCGGGTGGTGGTTGACGCCCATCCTGGCTATCGATCGACGCAGTGGGGAGCGGCTCTGCCGCTGCCGGTGGAGACCGTGCTGCATCACCATGCTCACGCCGCGGCGTGCCTGGCAGAGCACCGCTGGCCGCTCGACGGCGGAGACGTTATCGCCCTGATCCTCGACGGAATCGGCATGGGGGAGAACGGCGCGCTATGGGGAGGGGAGTGCCTGCGGGTTAACTATCGCCAGTGCGAACATCTCGGCGGGCTGCCGGCTGTCGCCCTGCCGGGCGGCGACCTGGCGGCGCGTCAGCCGTGGCGTAATCTGCTGGCTCAGTGCCTGGCTTTTGTCCCTGACTGGCAGGATTACCCGCAGACCGGTACGCTGCGCCAGCGCAACTGGCCGCTGCTGGCGCAGGCCATCGACCGCGGTATTAACGCGCCGCGCGCCTCGTCCTGCGGACGGCTGTTTGATGCCGTCGCCTGCGCGCTGGACTGCGCCCCGGAGAGCCTGAGCTATGAGGGGGAGGCGGCCTGTCGGCTGGAGGCGCTGGCCGCCAGCTGCCCCGGCGTCAGCCATCCGGTCACGCTGCCGTGGCGCGGCAATGCGCTGGACCTGGCCACCTTCTGGCGACAGTGGCTGCGCTGGCAGGCGAGCCCGGCGCAAAAAGCCTGGGCATTTCATGACGCCCTGGCCTGCGGACTGGCGGCGATGGCCCGCGACTGTGCGACTGCCCGCGGCATCGACACGATTGTCTGCAGCGGTGGGGTGCTGCATAACCGTCTGCTGGCGGCGCGATTGACCTTTTATCTGGCGGATTTTACTCTGCTGTTTGCGCAGCAGTTGCCGGCCGGCGACGGCGCAATCGCCTATGGTCAGGCGGTGATCGCCGCCGCTCGCGTTCAGGCTCAAGGAACACAACAATGATAATGACAGTTTTACGCCAGCAGCCGCGCGCCGCGGGCCTGGTGTTGGGGTTGATCGCGGCGAACTTACTGGCCTGGTGCTGGGCGCTGCAGGCCTTTGGCGACAGCGGCGCGCTAATGGCCGCCAGCCTGCTGGCCTGGGGCTACGGCCTACGCCACGCAGTGGACGCCGATCATATCGCGGCGATTGATAACGTCACCCGCAAGATGATGCAGCAGGGGCGGCGGCCCTTCGCCGTCGGGGCCTGGTTCTCGCTGGGCCACTCGTCGATTGT
The DNA here is from genome assembly GCF_040062325.1 of Klebsiella sp. GG_Kp175. Taxonomy (NCBI): domain Bacteria; kingdom Pseudomonadati; phylum Pseudomonadota; class Gammaproteobacteria; order Enterobacterales; family Enterobacteriaceae; genus Klebsiella; species Klebsiella sp. GG_Kp175. The sequence continues at coordinate 30,928 of NZ_JBEAFX010000020.1, forward strand.
GGTGCTGGCCTCGGCAGCGATTGCCGCTACCGCCACGGCCTTCAGCGCGCAGATGAACTGGCTGCACGACACCGGTAGCGTCATCGGCACCGCTGTGTCGGCGCTGTTTCTGCTGGCGATGGCCTTTATCAACCTGGTGATATTGCGCAGCGTCTGGCGTAGCTTTCGGGCGTGGAAGCGGGGTGAGCCGTTGAGCGACGAGATCGTCAGCGGCGGCGGGGTGATGAGCTGGCTGTTTGGCAAAACCTTTCGTCTGGTCAGCCGTAGCTGGCAGATGTACCTGGTCGGTTTCCTGTTCGGCCTCGGGTTTGATACCGCCACCGAAATCGGCGTGCTGGGCATCTCCGCCGCCGGCGCGTCGAGCGGGATTTCCGTCTGGTCGATTATGGTCTTCCCGGCGCTGTTCGCCAGCGGCATGGCGCTGGTGGACACCCTCGATAACGTGCTGATGGTCGGCGCCTACGGCTGGGCGTTCAGCAAGCCGCAGCGCAAGCTTTACTACAACATGACCATCACCGGCACTTCGGTGGTGGTGGCGCTGTTTATCGGCGGCCTGGAAGCGCTGGGTCTGCTGATGGATAAGTTTGCGCTCAGCGGCGGAATATGGCGCTGGGTAGGGGAGTTAAACGACAACCTCGGCGACGCCGGGTTTGTGGTGGTCGGGCTGTTTGTCGCCTGTTGGGCGCTGTCGGTGCTCAATTATCGCTGGCGCGGCTACGATAATCTGGCGCGTTAGGTTCAGCATTTTCCCGGCTTGCGCTGCGCTAAGCCGGGCGATCATCACTCTCTGGCGGCGCTTCTCTGCGCAGGTTCCCACCGGTCGTCACGAACCATCGCTCTACGTTAATCAGCTCACTTATTTAACTCATTGAAAAATTATTATTTTTATCAAATCTTCATTTCTCTTCGTTTTAACGACCCGCAGCATCTGTGATTCACCTCTTATTTACATCATTTAAACCATTCGTTAACTGGATAAAAACACGGCAGCCTCGTTATAGTAGTTTTGTAAAATAAAACACTGTTGTACAGGGTAAAACAAAACGAGGTGTTCATGGAGATCGTTACCGCGCCGCACCTTGCGGTCAGAAACGAGTGGCTTGCGTTACATCGTGAAGCGCCATTACAACCCGAGCTGCCCATCATTGATGCGCATCATCATCTTTGGGATCGGCAAACCGGCCGCTATCTCACCCATGAGTTCAGCGACGATATCCAGACCTCAGGGCATCGCGTTGTCTCATCGGTCTATGTGCAATGCCGCTCCATGTTGCGTCGCGACGGGCCGGAGACGCTTAAACCGCTTGGTGAAATCGAGTTTGCCAGCGGTATCGCCGCGATGTTCGCCAGCGGACATTATGCAAACGTGCTCGGATGCGAAGCCGTCATCGGCGGCCTTAGCTTGCTGGCGGGCGATGCGATGCAGCCTGCCATCGAGAGCGCGATAGCGTTATCCGGCGGGCGGCTGCGTGGGATGCGCAATCCGTTGGCCTGGCATCCCGATCCGCGGGTCACGTCCAGCCCGGTTACGCCACCGCCAGGACTGGCGCTGAGCGATCCGTTCCATCGGGGCGCTCTCTGCCTTGCGAAAAATGGATTGTCGCTTGATGTGTGGGTTTACCACACGCAACTGGATGAAATTGCCGAGCTGGCGCGGCACATACCAACGCTTCAGATTGTGCTCGATCACTGTGGCGGGCCAGTCGGCGTTGGACCCTATTCAGAACGGGATCCAGACATGTTTCAGCAGTGGCGAAACAGTATGCGACATCTGGCGGAACTGCCGAACGTATGCGTAAAAATTAGCGGATTTGGTATGACGGTCAGGGGATTTCCCTTCGCAGCGGCAGAAACACCGCCGGATTCGCAAATGCTGGCACAGGCCTGGCAACCGTGGTTTGAGACCATCGTTTCGCTTTTCGGTGCGGAACGCTGCATGTTCGCCAGCAACTTTCCGGTCGATAAAGGCATGTTCAGCTACGGCGTTTTCTGGAACGCCTGCAAACGCCTGGCGCAACAGATGTCCCCTGGCGAACAGGCGCAGTTGTTCTGGCGCACTGCCGCAACCTGTTATCGGTTAACCTCTGTGGAGAAGATCAATGACCAGTAAAAGCGAGCTGAATCAATTTACTGCGACTAAAGCGACGCCTGACACATTGCCACAGCGCGTTGCTGAGAGGCGGACGCTGGCGCTGGGCGGCCTTGGCTGGACATTTGAAAGCTATGACTCCTTTCTGCTTTCATTGCTGTTGCCAGTACTGGGCGTGGTGTTCGGTATTAATAAAACCGAGCTTGGGCTGTTTATCAGCGTCACGGCCGGGGGGCAGATTATTGGCGGGATCCTGTTTGGTTTTATCGCCGACAAAATTGGCCGTGTAAAAACGGCGCTGACCTGTATCGCCATCTATTCACTCTTTTCCGGCCTGTTAGCCTTTACGCACGATCAACAACATTTCGCGCTGTTACGTTTTTGCGGCGCGCTGGGTATGGGCGGAATGTGGACATCGGGCGCGGCGCTGATTGCGGAAACCTGGCGGCCAGAGCGGCGCGCGCGCGGCGGCGCGCTGATGCAAATGGGGTTGCCCGTTGGCGCGATTCTGGCCATCAGCCTGACGGCAATCGTCAGCTCGGTTAATGGCGGCCTGGAGCAGGGGGCATGGCGCTATCTGTTTATGATCGGCGCGCTGCCGGTGTTCATTATGAGCGTGGTGGCCTGGTTCACACCGGAATCGCAGGTTTGGCTTGCTCGTCAACAGGCGAAGGCGACGAGTAGTCAACCTGCCGCGAAGCTGGGGAAACACAATCTGCGAGGTCTGCTGCTGGCCTTTGTCTTTATCTTTTTTATTCAGTATCTGTTCTGGGGCGTATTTACCTGGACACCCACCTATCTGCGAGAAGTCAAACACCTGGATTTTCTGCACAGTCTGAAATTTGTACTTGCGCTGCAGGCTGGGGCCATCGCGGGGTTTCTGGTGTTTTCGGTGCTGGCGGATAAGTGGGGACGCCGTCCAATGTTCCTGATTTATCTGTTAACGGGCGCGATTGCCGTCGCGCTTTACCTTGTGACCACTCAACCCATCATTCTGATGGTGGCGATTTTCATGGCCGGTTTCGGGGTTAACGGTATTTTTGCGGGCTCCGGACCCTTCCTGGCGGAAATCATCGGGGACACCTCTTCCCGGGGCTTCCTGATGGGGCTCGCCTATAACGGAGGCCGTCTGGGCGGATTTATTGCGCCGCTACTGATTGGCGCTGTCGCCAATGCCGGCGGTTTCACCGCGGGACTGGCGACGACCGTGGTTGCTTTCCTTGCGGCGATGCTGGTGGTGTGGCGAGCGCCGGAAACCAGAGGCATCAAGCTGAAGTAACGTATTTCATCTCTACATCGTTTTCCTGATAAACATAATGAAACCCTGCGAGGAAACCATGACCGATCAATTACCGAACCGCGCGACCGATAACGACGCGCTGGAAAAAGAGACCATGCGACGGGTTATCTGGCGCATCCTGCCTTTCCTGGTGGTGAGCTACCTGGTGTCGATTATTGACCGGGGCAATATAGGCATGGCGGCGCTGCAGATGAATGAAGATCTGGGGCTAAGTAAGGCGGCTTTTGGTTTCGCCAGCAGTTTGTATTTTGTGGCCTACTTTATTTTTGAAGTACCCAGCAATCTGGCGATGCAGAAGGTGGGCGCACGCTTGTGGCTGCCGCGCATTATGATCAGCTGGGGCGTGGTATCGATGTGTATGGCGCTGGTGCAAAATACCACCTCACTGTATATCGTCCGTTTTTTGCTGGGCGCCGCCGAAGCGGGCTTCTTTCCGGGCGTGGTGCTCTATCTTACCTGGTGGATCCCGTCGCGCTACCGTGCGCGTATCATAGCCTCTTTTATGGTGGCCATTCCGCTGGCTAACTTTATCGGTTCACCGCTTTCAGGGTTGATCCTGACCCTGGATGGCTGGTTAGGGCTGCGTGGCTGGCATCTGTTATTCATTATTGAAGGGCTGCCGGCGGTACTGCTGGGAATAGCCGCGTTTTTTATTCTGCGCGACCGCCCTCACCAGGCCGGCTGGTTAACCGAGCGGCAAAAAACGTGGCTGGAAAACACCCTTCAGGCGGAGCGGCAACAGCAGACACAGATCGGCCACACCACGACATGGCAACTGTTGAAGCATCGCCAGATCTGGCTTATGGCGCTGATTTACGCTGGCGCTTCTTCTGCCGGCACCACGCTAAGCGTCTGGTCTCCACAGCTGCTGAAGTCGTTCCATCTTGATAACCTGACCACCGGGCTGCTGAATGCCATCCCCTATGGCCTGGCCTCGGTGCTGATGATTGTATGGGGACGCAGTTCGGACCGGAATAATGAACGCCGCTGGCACACGGCCCTTGCCCTCTTTATGATTGCGGCTGGCGTGTTCGCGGCATTTATCAATCTATCGCTGCCGGCCACCATTATGATCCTCAGTACCATACTGATTGGCGCATATGCGGCGAAGGGCCCCTTCTGGGCGCTGGCATCGGGCTGGATGAGCAGCACGTCAGCTGCCGCCGGGCTGGCGGCCATCGGCGCGATCGCCAACCTGATTGGCGGCGCGGTGATGGTGAATGCCTATGGCATTATTAGCGAACGGACAGGAAGCTATACGCTGGCGATGCTGCCGCTGGCCGCCTTGTGTCTGGCAGGCGGCATTGCGGTGCTGGCGATGGGGCGCCGTTACTCGCAGTCTGCCAGGCAGGAAAAACAGGTGACCCATTAATAAGCAAAGGCGGGATTTTTCCCGCCTTCTCAGCAAAGCTTACTCTTTCACACCGTAAAACGTTTCGCAGAAAGGCTTGCTGGCCCCTAGCTTGAGCGACAGGCGGTTGGCCGTCTCCTGCATGAGCTGGCTGATGCCGCTCGTTTTACGATCTTCCGTCAGACGCGATGCCGGCCCGGTCAGGGCCAGCGCCGCGATCAGTTTATCGTGGACGCCAAAAACAGGCATTGCGAAGGCCGCAGTGTGCGGGTCGCGCGCGCCGGAGGTATAGAACGGCAGCGTCGGTTCGTCTTCCGGCAACGATTCACCCAATCCCCAGTGGCGTAAAACCTTGCTGATAGCGGAACCATCCAGCGGGAACTGGCTGCCGGGCAGGTTGCTGTGGCGTAATCCCTGGGAGGCTTCGGCGCGGAACAGGCACAGGCGTTGCCCACCCTCAATCACATACCAGCTTGCGCTTTCGCTGGAGGCCTGCGACAGCGCCTGCAATTCCGGCTGTACGACTCTGGCAAGTTCAAATGATTGCTCATAGAGCTTGCCGAGATAGAGCAAACGGTGGCCGAGCGTATAGGTGCCATCGTCGTGCCGGATGATGTAGTTCATTCGCTCAAGCGAATTCATCAGGCGATAAACGGTTGTTTTGTGATATCCCGAAAGCTGGGCCAGCTCGGTTAACGTCAGACTGTCATTACCGGGACGGAAGCAGTCAAGTAAAGCCAGCGCCTTTTCAACGGCAATTACGCCTTCATTCCCCATCATGTTCTCCTTTTTGCCGACCAAAATTGTACCTGAATTTTGTGAGTAACTTCGTGTTTACATCACAAACAACTTCGCAACACTGGCGAAAAGCGACGCAATGCTCGTATAGTTGTTTTATATAGTACACATAAGTTGTACCTAGTAAAACAAATGGAGAGTCACCATGTCTGCTTCACAACAGAAACTCATCAATCTTGATATTGCGCGTGTTGACGCGGAAGAGGTCCGTCAGGCTGCCGAATTTCAGGCCGCCATCCTGGCTGACGTAGCCGGACGCCGTGGCACATTACATGGCCGCATCAAGCCGCTGGCGCCGCATATGACGGTTGCCGGGCCGGCGATTACCGTAGAGGTACGCCCAGGGGATAATCTGGCTATTCACGCCGCAATGGCCGTCGCCAAACCTGGCGACGTGCTGGTCATCGACGGGAAGGGCGATCTCTCCTGCGCGCTGCTGGGAGAGATCATGGCAACGCAGGCGCAGGCCAGCGGTATCGCCGGGATCGTCATCGATGGCGCTGTTCGTGATGCGGAAACCTTAAGTAAACAACGCTTTCCGGTTTTCGCAGCCGGCCTGAATCCGTGCGGCCCCACCAAGTTCATTCCTGGCCGGGTCAATCATGCCATTTCGGTCGGTGGCGCCGCGGTGCAGGCAGGTGACTTAGTGGTAGGGGATATTGACGGCGTGGTTGTTATCCCGCGCGATGAAGTCCGCACTATCATCGAGCTGGCGAAAGGTAAACTGGAAATGGAATCAAAACGTCTGGTTGCTATCCGCGACGGCGACCTTCGTCCGCACTGGCTGGAGAGCGCTCTGCGTCAGGCGGGGATGCTGAGCGAAGGGGAGACACTGCCATGAGCGCTAAAAATGTCATACTGATTACCGGCAGCGATTTGGCTGACGCGGCGCTGGGGATGCTGGAAGATTACGAACTTGTCTTTGCCGGCCGCCAGCCTACAGAGGCCCAGCTGATCGCGCTGTGCCAGCAGCACAATCCCGTCGCCATCCTGGTGCGCTATGGCCACATCACTGCCGCCGTTATGGATGCCGCCCCTGCATTGAAGGTGATTGCCAAACATGGCAGCGGCATCGATGTCATTGACGTTGAGGCGGCTGCCGCACGCGGCATTCTGGTTCGCGCGGCGACCGGGGCGAATGCCGCCGCGGTTTCCGAACACACCTGGGCGTTAATTCTGGCCTGTGCTAAGTCGGTCATTCCGCTTGATCGCCGCCTGCGCGAAGGGCACTGGGATAAATCAACGCATAAATCGCTTGAGCTTGAGGGCAGAACGCTGGGACTCATCGGCCTCGGCGCCATTGGCAGCCGGGTGGCGAAGATTGCCTGTGCCTTTGGCATGAAGGTTCTGGCTTACGATCCCTATGCGAAAGCGGTTCCGCCGGAATGTGAACGTGTTGCTGAACTTAGCGAGCTGCTCATGCAGGCCGATGTGCTGTCGCTTCATTGCCCTTTGACGCAACAAAACAGGGGAATGATCAATGCCGCCACGCTGGCGCAGTGTAAGCCGGGCGCCATCCTGGTGAATACCGCGCGCGGCGGGTTGATTGACGATGCGGCGCTGGCCGCGGCATTAAAAGCGGGGACCTTGCGCTGGGCGGCGCTTGACAGTTTTAATAGTGAACCATTAACCACGCCGCATATCTGGCAGGCGATCGATAATGTCATTCTCTCTCCGCATGTGGGCGGCGTTAGCGATGCCTCTTACGTGAAAATGGGGACCGCCGCCGCGGCCAACATTCTGCAGGTGCTGCAGGAGTTGGCTCAGACAGAAACAACGTATTAAGTGTTAACCGAACCTGCGCTCCCGGTTAATTATTCTGCCCTTATGCACTTACGGGCGGCGTCCGCAGGCCGGGTAAGCGTAGCGCCAGCCGGCGAAATTAACGCGCAACAGGCTGCGTGGGAGGTAATCAACGCTTGCCCGGCGGCGCTGCGCTTGCGCGGGCCTACAATGTTTGAGCTTACGGGTTACATCCGTAGGCCGGGTAAGCGTAGCGCCACCCGGCAAAATAACCGCGCAACAGGGCTGCGTGGGAGGTAATCAATGCTTGCCCGGCGGCGCTGCGTGTATTGCAGATACGGTTATCGGAATGCCACTTTGTCACTCCGGCAACAGCGTCTGTCGCCTGTAACTTCAGCGTACATTGCGCTCCCGGTTAATCTTCTGCGTTATGTCTTTCATGGCGCAGGGAGCGCACAGGGGGCGGCCAGTCGCCGCCGCCCCCTGTACCCCCGGGCTCCGGCCAGCAAAATCGCCGCTGCGCGGTCCCTTCGACTTATCCCTGCAGGCTTCGGGTCGGGCCGAGGCAGCGTCCGTGCAAAACACGGCCCTCAGCCCGCATCCATGCGGGCTGCCCCGGCCTTCCGGGAACGTCTCAGCGATTTTGAGGCCGTCAGCACCGGCAGTTTCAGCGACCCCAGCGCCAGCGGTGATTTGGGGCTGTAGGCCGGGTAAGGTGCAGCCGCCACCCGGCGAAATCAAGGATACCGTGCCTGATATCTTGCCCGGCGGCGCTGCGCTTGCACGGGCCTACGGGGTGTGAGCCTGTGAGTGGATCCTGTAGGCCGGGTAAGCGTAGCGCCACCCGGCAAACTAACGGCGCAACAGGGCTGCCTGGAAGGTCATCAACTCACCAGCTGTTTGAGCAGGGCAAAGGCGTCTTTCATCTTGTCTTCGCTGACCACAAAGGCGCGCAGCTGCTTCTCACCATCCAGCCCTTTCGCCACCAGCCCCTCTTTGGCGGCCACGATGTTCCACGTCAGATCCTCGCGACGGGTATCGCCGGCCAGATGCAGCGGCAGATCCGGGGTCTTCACCTTCACCAGCATCGGCGGCAGTTTCAGTTCTCCCGTCTGCGCCAGCAGGTTTTTACTCAGGCACATGGCGCTGAGTAAAATCGGCTGCAGGAACGGCATTACCGTACCGTTGATTTCCGCACAGTCGCCGAGGGCGTAAATCGCCGGGTCGCTGGTTTGCAGCTGGCTATTGACCACCACGCCGCGGTTAATCTGCAATCCGGCGTGGCGCGCCAGCGAGGTTTCCGGGCGCAGGCCGGCGGCGGCCACCACTGCATCGACGGTTATCACGCGCTGGCGATCGAGGCTAACGCGGATGCCGTCGGCGGTATGCTCAAGCCCTTCCAGCTGCGTTTTTAACATCAGATGGACGCCCATCCCGGTGAGGCGATGCTGCAGACGGCTGCTGACCTCCGGCGGCATCAGCGCCGCCAGTACGCTGGCGGCGTTATCAACCACCGTCACCGCTTTACCGGCGCGACAGAAATCCATCGCCAGCTCGCAGCCAATCAGGCCGCCGCCGACGATCAGCACCCGCCTGGCGTCGCGGAGCTGGCTCTGCGCGGCGCCATATTCGCGCTGGCTGTTCAGCGTCAGCATCAGCTCGCGGCCCGGCACCGGGGGGATAAACGGCGTGGCGCCGGTGGCCAGCACCAGTTTGTCGTAGCGCCACTGCTTATCCAGGCTTTTCACCCGATGGTTTTCAGCGTCGACATCGTTCACCCAGGTATGGGGAAACAGGCGCAGATTGTACTGCTCGGCGAACTCGCCGGCGCTTTGCAGGGTGAGATCGTCGGCGTGCTGTCCGCGGCTGATGACGTGGCTGAGATCGGGCTTGTTGTACTCATCCATGCTATCTGCGGCGATGAGGGTCAGCGGGATTTCGGCATCCTGCTTACGAATATTTTTCACCAGCTGGCGGGCCGCGAAGCCCGAGCCGATGATGACGATACCATCACTCATTTTGCCTCCGTCGCCAGGACGTCAAAGACATCTTTGCCAAGAGAACACTCAGGGCAAAGGAAATTGTCCGGCACTTCACTCCAGGGCGTACCCGGCTGGACATCCTGGTTAGGTTCGCCTTTCGCCGGGTCATACACCCACTGGCAGACGCTGCACTGCATCATGGGACCGAGATCGGCGGCCGTGGCGGCGGCACAGGCGCAGTCCTGTTGTTCCGGCGTGACTGACGCTTCAGCGACCGGCAGCGGGGAGAGGGCCCACTGGCGGGCGATGTCGCGACCGTGTTGGCGGCACAGTTCGAGCGCGTCGATATCCGGGCGCCATTTGGCTTTCAGGCTCAGGGACATCTCAAAGCCGGCATCCTGCAGGCGGGTGGACAGGCGGTCTACCGCGCCGCCGCTCCAGCCGTGGGAGCCAAAGGCGCTGGCGCGTTTGTTGCGAAAACGCAGTCCGGTCATCTCTTCCACCAGCCCGGCGATTTTCGGCATCATCACGTTGTTCATGGTAGAGGTGCCCACCAGCACGCCCTTCGAGCGGAAAACATTGGTGAGGATGTCGTTTTTGTCGCTGCGGGCGACGTTAAAGATTTTCACCGCCACCTGTGGGTCGACCTCAGTGATCCCCTGGGCAATGGCGTCCGCCATCATGCGGGTGTTGTTGGACATGGTGTCGTAGAAAATCGTGATGCGATCTTCCAGATAATCCGCCGCCCATTCGAGGTATTTCTCGACGATTTGCGTCGGGTTATCGCGCCAGACCACGCCGTGGGAGGTGGCAATCATCGCTACCGGCAGATTGAAGCCGAGGATTTCGTTAATTTTCGGCGTCACCAGGCGGCTGAAGGGCGTCAGGATGTTGGCGTAGTAGCGCTGGCACTGTTCGTACAGTTCACTCTGGTCCACTTCATCGTTGAACAGATGTTCGTCGCAGTAGTGCTGCCCGAAGGCGTCATTGCTGAACAGCACCGCGTCGCCGGTCAGGTAGGTCATCATGCTGTCCGGCCAGTGCAGCATTGGCGTTTCGACGAAGATCAGCTGCTTACCGTTGCCGATATCGAGAGTGTCGCCAGTTTTCACCACGTGGAAGTTCCACTCCGGATGGTGGTGATGACCGTTGATGGAGTCGATGGCGTTGGCGGTGCAGTAGATCGGTGTATCCGGGATCTGCATCATCAGCTCAGTCAACGCGCCGGCGTGGTCCTCTTCGGCGTGGTTAATAACGATGTAGTCGAGGTCGGCGAGGTCGATTTCGCGGCGCAGGTTCTGCACGAACTCGCGGCTGAATTTATGATCGACGGTATCGATCAGCACGTTTTTCTCTTCGCGGATGAGATAGCTGTTATAGCTGCTGCCGCGCAGCGTTTTATATTCGGTGCCGTGGAAATCACGCACTTCCCAGTCACGTTGGCCAACCCAAAGAATGTTATTTTTCACCACAATAGACATAGCAACCTCAATCAATACAGTGTGTTTAAACTCAGTTGCCTGGCGTATTACAAGTTGCGTGCCAGTTTTTTAATTCATTGATAATTATCCATTTTTAATTTTTCATGATTTTGGTTGCTGTCAAAATGACAATGATTAAAATAGTCGATATGACTATTAAGGTTGTCAAAATGACAATGGAGCGATGATGAGTTTTTCCGTTGAGGCGCTGGCGAGAATCGCCATTGATTTACAAAGCGATATCGGTCACGTCGACCGCTTTTCGCGCCTGATCGCCACCCTGCGGCAGATCCTGGGCTGCGACGCCTCGGCGCTGCTGCGCTATGAGGCCCATCAGTTTGTGCCGCTGGCGATCGATGGCCTGGCGCAGGATGTGCTTGGCCGGCGCTTTGCGCTGGATGGGCATCCGCGGCTGGAGGCGATCGCCCGCGCCGGCGATGTGGTGCGCTTCCCGGCGGACAGCGACCTGCCGGACCCCTATGACGGCCTGATCCCCGGCCAGGAGAGCCTCAAGGTTCACGCCTGCGTGGGGCTGCCGCTGTTTGCCGGGCAAACGCTGATCGGCGCACTGACCCTTGACGGTATGGATGCCGACCGCTTCGACAGCTTCAGCGATGAAGAGCTGCGGCTGATCGCCGCCCTGGTGGCCGGGGCGCTGAATAACGCGCTGCTTATCGCCCGCCTTGAAGCGCAAAACGTCCTGCCGCCGCAGGTGGTGAATTACCCGCAGCCGGAGCGCCAGGAGCTCATCGGCCTGTCGGCGCCGATGCTGCAGCTGAAAAAAGAGATCGAGATTGTCGCTGCCTCGGATTTAAACGTGCTGATCAGCGGCGAAACGGGGACCGGCAAAGAGCTGGTGGCGAAGGCGGTGCATCAGGGTTCGCCGCGGGCGGCTAACCCGCTGGTGTACCTCAACTGCGCGGCGCTGCCGGAGAGCGTGGCGGAGAGCGAGCTGTTCGGTCACGTGAAAGGGGCATTTACCGGGGCTATCAGCAACCGCAGCGGCAAATTTGAGATGGCCGATAACGGCACGCTGTTCCTCGACGAAATCGGCGAACTGTCGCTGGCGCTGCAGGCGAAGCTGCTGCGCGTCCTGCAGTATGGCGATATTCAGCGTGTCGGCGATGACCGCAGCCTGCGGGTCGATGTGCGGGTGCTGGCGGCGACCAACCGCGATCTGCGCCAGGAGGTGGTGGAAGGGCGCTTTCGCGCCGACCTCTATCACCGGCTGAGCGTTTTCCCGCTGTCGGTTCCGGCGCTGCGCGAGCGGGAAAATGACGTGGTGCTGCTGGCAGGCTATTTTTGCGAGCAGTGCCGCCTGCGGATGGGGCTGGCGCGGGTAATTTTAAGTGAGGCAACGCGTAACAGGCTGCAGCAGTGGTCGTGGCCGGGCAACGTGCGCGAACTGGAGCATGCCATTCACCGGGCGGTGGTGCTGGCGCGGGCTACCCAGGCTGGCGATGACGTAGTACTGGAGCCGCAGCATTTCCAGTTTACAGCGGCTGCGCCGACGTTGCCGACCGAGGAGATGGCAGCGGCGCCGGCGATGGGCAACGTCAATCTGCGCGAAGCCACGGATAACTTCCAGCGCGAGGCGATTTCCCGCACGCTGGCGGCGCATCAGGGCAACTGGGCGGCGACCGCCCGCGCGCTGGAACTGGACGTCGCCAACCTGCACCGGCTGGCGAAACGTCTGGGGCTTAAAGGATCCCGGCCTGGTAAAAGTTCTGCAGGTTGATGGCGCCGACCAGCAGGCCGTTTTCATCCACTACCGGCGCGGCGCTGATTTTATGTTTCATCAGCCGCTCTTTGGCTTCCACCGCGCGGCTCTCCGCCTGCAGCGTCACGCCGTTGCGGGTCATCGCCTGCGTGACGCCGTCGTTTAAGGTGCCGCCGCCCACCAGCCAGCGGCGCAGGTCGCCGTCGGTGAAGACGCCCTGCACGCGGTTGGCCTCATCGCAGACCGCCACCAGGCCGAGCCCGGTGCGGCTCAGCTCGAGCATCGCGTCCATGACGTTGGCGTCTGTACCGACGCGCGGCACTTCGTCGTCGCGGCGCATCAGATGATGCACTTTGTTCAGCAGACGCGCGCCGAGCGCCCCCGCCGGATGGGAGCGAGCGAAATCCTCTTCACTGAAGCCGCGGGCTTGCATCACCGCCATCGCCAGCGCGTCGCCGAGCATCAGGGTGTTGACGGTGCTGGAGGTCGGCGCCAGATGCATCGGACAGGCTTCGCGCTCCACGGCGATATCCAGCACTGCTTTCGCCGCCAGCGCCAGCGGCGAGGTGGATTTGCCGGTCATCGCCAGCAGGGGTATCCCTTTTTCCTCCAGCCGCGGCACGATCAGATCCAGCTCTTTCGCGCTGCCGGAGTAGGAGATAAACAGCATCACATCGCGACCGTCGAGCATGCCGAGATCGCCGTGCAGGGCTTCCGCCGGGTGGACGAAAAAGGCCGGAGTGCCGGTGCTGGCGAAGGTCGCCGCCAGCTTTTTGCCGATATGACCGGATTTCCCGATACCGGAGACAATCAGTTTGCCCTCGCAGTGGATGATGGTCTCCGCCGCGCGGATGAAGTCATCGCCCAGGCGTTCCGGCAGGCGGCTCGCCTCCTGTAGCTCCAGCATCAGGGTCTGGCGTCCGGCCTCTAACAAAAAGTTACTCATGATGTTCTCCAGTAATGATGACTTCTATGCCTTTGGCTTCCAGCGCCCGCTGGAATGCAGGGTCAATATCGGCATCGGTAATCAGTTTATCCACGCGCTCCAGGCCGCAGACAATATTGGGGCTTTTACGGCCAAACTTTGACGAGTCGGCCATCAGGATCACTTCGCGGGCGGCGTTGCACATCGCCTTGCTGACGGTATACACCTCATTGAAGGTGGTGACGCCGGCGTTCAGATCGATGCCGTCGGTGCCCATAAACAGCTTGTCGAAACTGAACTGTTCGAAAGCGTTTTCCGCCAGCTGGCCGTGAAAGGAGGCCGATTTTTTGCGGAAGGTGCCGCCGGGCATCAGGATAGTCTGTTCATTATCCAGTTCGGCAAGGGCATTGACGATATGCAGGCTGTTGGTCATCACCGTGATGTTATTGAAGCGGCTGAGCAGCGGGACCATCTGCAGCACCGTGCTGCCGGCATCGAGGATGAGGGAGTCGCCATCATGAATAAAACGCACCGCCGCTTCGGCGATACGCGCTTTCTTATGGGTGTTGATCAACGTCTTATGATCGATCGGCGGATCGGCTTCATCCTTGTTGAGTACCACGCCACCGTAGGTGCGAATGACGGTGCCGGCGTTTTCCAGCGTGACCAGATCCTTACGGATGGTGGTGCCGGTCGTATCGAAATGTTGCGCCAGCTCTTCGACCGAGCATTTTCCCTGCGACTGCAGGAACTCGAGAATGGCTGCCTGGCGCTGACGTGGTTTCATAGGCGTCTATCCTGCGTTTAAGTTTCGAAGTGATAATTTCGCAAGATATTTACTTTTACAACGAAATTATCCATGTTTCGGATTAAGCGCTAATGATAGTGCATTCTGACAGCGCGGATCATGGGGAAAGATCACATCAGGCTGCAATTCCGCGATATGTTTGCCGTCCAGCGCGGGGATTTTTTGCGGACGGGCGAAAATGGTGAAGCCTTTCATCAGCAGCGTGTCGCAAATGCGGTTGTCATCATCAACGGCGATAGCGACGATGGCGCGCGGTTGAAAGCGTCCGGCGGAGCGGCCGACCCCCACCCGACCCTGCTGGCACAGGCTGTCGAAAGCGCGATTGAAACGGCGGATCTGCCAGCCGCCAAAGGCCATTTGGGTAAGCCAGGCGATGGCGGCGACGGTGATTAATACGCTAACCATAGGTATCTCCTTAAGGGGGGCGGGAACAACCCGGGTCGTGGCGCGAGCGCCTAACCCGAGCGATCCGCGGTGCCTTTTCGTCGGGTAGCGGCTAACGCCTTACCCGACCTACAGTTTTGTAGCCCGGATAAGCGCGGCGCCATCCGGGATCCCTTTAAAACATCACCTGACCGCCGGTAACGTTGATCGACTGACCGGTGCAGTACGACGCCTGCGGGCTGGCGTAAAACATTAATACGTTCAGCACATCCTGATATTCGCAACCGCGCTTCAGGGGCACCTTGTCGATGTAATACTGCTCGACCTCGCTCTCATCGATACCGAGCTTGGTGGCGTACTGCGGCAGCAGCGACTGGAACATCGGCGACTTCAGCAGATTGCCGAGCATCAGTGAGTGTACGGTAATGCCGTATTCCGCCAGATCCAGCGCCAGCGACTGGGTCAGTCCGACGCCGCCGAACTTCGCCGCGCTGTAGCCGGAGTTGTGCTTGCTGCCGACTTTGCCGGATTTCGAGTTGATCTGAATGATGCGTCCCTTAATGCCGTCGCGGATCATCAGCCGGGAGAATTCGCGGGCGCAGAGGAAGTAGCCCACCAGATTGACCTGTAGCGAGCGGTCGAAATCCCCCAGCGCAAAGTCGCTAATAAACGCCGCTTTGGCGATGCCGGCGCTGTACACCAGCAAGTCGACGCGCGAGAAAATCTCATCCACCCCATGGGCCAGCGCGGTGACGCTGGCCTCGCTGGTGGCGTCGGCGCCGAAGCCATACGCCATGCCTTCGCCATATTCAGCGTTAATCTCCTGGGCGACGCGGCTGGCTTTTTCGCTCTGAATATCGACCACCGCCACGCGGTAGCCCTCGGCGGCCAGCCCGCGGCACAGAAACTCTCCTAAGGTTTGCCCACCGCCAATGACAACAGCAACCTGATTCATCTTTCTCTCCTGTTAAGCAACAAATTTCAGTACGCAGCCGGGCGCAATGGCGTCCGGCACCGGGCCCGCCACGTGGACGGTCCCCGGAAACTCCGCGTCGCGATGGCCGTCAAAGCGCAGGGTGATATGGCCCAGCTCGCGCAGATTTTGCTCGGCAACGTCGCCGACGGCGGTCACCGGGTAGCGCAGCTCGCCAAGCTGCAGCTCTGCACCCGGCTGCAGCGAACCGGCAAGCTCGCCGTGGTTGTGAATAAAGCAATACGCTTCGATATCCGCCGGGGCGCCCTCGCGGAAGGTGATCAGCATTTGTTCTTCCAGCGCCATCGCCGCGCAGGCGCCGATGTGCGTAATAGTGGTCTGGTAAATCACGGTCATGTTCTGGCCCCTCTTACTGGTAAATAAATCCGGAAACGAACCACGCGATCAGCACCGTTGGCGCGCCGGTCAAAAAGCGGCTGACCAGCACCGACGGCACGCCGACGCGCACGGTATCCTGGCGAGCTTCGGCCAGCGACAGGCCAACCGGGATAAAATCGCAGGCGGCCTGGGCGTTAATGGCGAACAGCGCCGGCAGGGCGAGGTGCGGCGGAATATTGCCGAGGCCGATCTGCACGCCGATCAGTACGCCAATCACCTGGGCGATAACCGCGCCGGGGCCGAGAAACGGCGACAGCAGCGGGAAGGAGCAGATCAGCGCCAGGGTCACCAGACCCAGCGGATGGCTGGCGAGCGGCGCCAGGCCATGGGCGATCCAGTCGCCGATGCCGGAGGCCATGATGATGCCGATCAGCGCCGAGACGAAGGCCATAAACGGCAGGATGGTTTTCAGCACCGTATCGATGGTGTCGCGTCCGGCCTGGAACAGCACCGCCACCACCGAGCCCATCCCCATCCCGACCTTCGCCAGTAGGCCATCGCTCTGTTCAGTGATCTTTTTGCTGGCGTCGTAGTCGCGACCCGCGCGGTTGTTCTCCGCCGGTGGCTCGGGAGCTATCGTGCCGCCGGTCGCGATGCGCTGAATGTTCTCCTCCTTGACGCCGGAGACGTAGATATCTTCTGTGATGTACTGGGCCAGCGGCCCCGATTTGCCGGTGGCATGGATATTCACCGTCGGGATGCGGCGCTTGGGATAGAGCCCGCAGCGCAGGGTGCCTCCGCAGTCGATAATCGCCACGCCGATGTCGCTTTCCGCCGGTTCGCCCTCTTTAAAACCGTCCACCGCCTGCCAGCCGGTCAGGCTGGCGATGCGGTCAACGATCGCCGGGCGGGTGCCGGCGGTGATATAGACGATCTTTTTGCCCTCGACGACGTCGAGTTCAAGGGGGCCGCCCCAGCCGCCGGTGCCTTTCTCAATACGAATCCGGGTCATGATGTCGCTCCTGACAGATGCACTTTCTGAGCCAGCTGAATCGCCATTTTTCGCTCGAAAATCGAGGTGGTCAGGTCGGTAACCCAGCCGCGGAAGAAGTTGGTCACCAGCCCGACCAGCAGATAGCTCACCGCCAGCGGACCGAGCGGCAGGCCGAGGGTGGTGAGGCCGTTGGCGATGCCGAGATAGACGAACAGTTCGCCGGGGTTGATATGCGGAAACAGACCGTTCATTGAGTGGCAGCTATAGGACGCCGCCGCGTAATAGCTGGGCTTGTACTTCTCTGGCATAAAGCGGCCCAGGCTCAGGGTCATCGGGTTACAAAACACAAAGGTACCGATGCAGGGCAACAGCAGGTAGCGGGAGATCGGGTTCCCGGCGCAGCGCTGCGCCAGTTTTTCGATCCGCTGCTGGCCAATAAAGTTGATCAGCGCGTTCATGATCACCAGCAGACTGATCAGCAAGGGGAGGATCCCGGTCACCATGCCGGTAAACACCTCGCCGCCTTTCTGAAACAGGCCGATAAACCACTCCGCGCCGTGGGTCACGACGTCAATCATTGTTCTCTCCTTCAGCATGTTATTTTTCTTGCTAACTGCAGACTGATTTTAATCATTTTGAAAGGTTTTAAAGTGTTAAATGGATCGCAAAATGAAAGATAAATATTTTATTTTGAAAGATTGGCGCTGAGAGGATGAAATAACGAGGGGCATGACAGCATGCAGGGAAGGGGGCGGTGAAGGACTATTTTGTCTACAAACGGATTGTCGCTTTCTTGTTGGTCGTCGCATGCTTTACCATAATTATCCCTTGCTGAATTTGTTAAACGGAATTCCCATGTTGAAGCGTCGCTCTCTGGCTTTACTTCCCCTTTGTGTGCTCCTCGCTGCCTGCAGCAGCAAACCCAAGACTCCCGCGGAAACGGAGATGGCGAGTGGAACCGGCGGCTTTTTGCTGGAACCGCAGCATAACGTGATGCAGATGGGCGGCGACTTCGCCAACAACCCGGCGGCGGCGCAGTTCATCGATAAGATGGTGGCGAAGCACGGCTTCGACAGGCAGCAGCTGCAGGAGATCCTGTCGCAGGCGAAGCGTCTGGACTACGTTCTGCGGCTGATGGATCGTCAGGCGCCGACCGGCTTGCCGCCGACCGGGCCAACCGGCGCCTGGCTGCGCTACAAGAAACAGTTTATTACCCCGGATAACGTGCAGAACGGCGTGGTGTTCTGGAATCAATATCAGGACGCGCTCAACCGCGCTTATCAGGTCTACGGCGTGCCGCCGGAAATCATTGTCGGTATTATCGGCGTGGAG
This sequence comes from Klebsiella sp. GG_Kp175, assembly GCF_040062325.1. NCBI lineage: Bacteria > Pseudomonadati > Pseudomonadota > Gammaproteobacteria > Enterobacterales > Enterobacteriaceae > Klebsiella > Klebsiella sp. GG_Kp175. The sequence goes on from NZ_JBEAFX010000020.1 coordinate 49,147, forward strand.
ACCCGTTGGGGACGGGTGATGGGCAAAACCCGCATCCTCGACGCGCTGGCGACCCTGTCGTTTAGCTATCCGCGCCGCGCCGAATACTTCTCCTCCGAGCTGGAAACCTTCCTGCTGATGGCGCGCAGCGAAAGCGACGACCCGCTGGATCTGAAAGGCTCTTTCGCCGGGGCGATGGGGTACGGCCAGTTTATGCCGTCGTCCTATAAGCAATACGCGGTGGACTTTAACGGCGACGGCCATATCAACCTGTGGGACCCGGTGGATGCTATCGGCAGCGTGGCCAACTACTTCAAACAGCACGGCTGGGTGAGCGGCGATCTGGTGGCGGTGCAGGCGCTGGGCCAGGCGCCGGGGCTGGAGAATGGTTTCAAAACCAAATACAGCGTGTCGCAGCTGGCGGCGGCGGGGCTAACCCCAACCCAGCCGCTGGGTAACCATCAGCAGGCCAGTCTGCTGCGCCTGGACGTCGGGACCGGCTATGAGTACTGGTACGGGCTGCCGAACTTCTACACCATCACCCGCTATAACCACAGCACCCACTACGCGATGGCCGTCTGGCAGCTTGGCCTGGCGGTTTCGCAGGCCCGCGGCGGTTATTAATACTGTCATCCGGCTGACAGTATCCGAGCCTCCCCGGATAACGGCGCGTAGCGCCTTATCCGGGCGACGGTCTGTTATCTGGTTGGTGGCCCCGTAAGCGCAGCGCGACCGGGGGATTTCCCGGAAAGGCCGCGCTTATCCTGCTGTTTCTTCCCGTCGGCATGCTTCCTGTCTACCTTTGTTACATTTCCGCTCACCGGCTCTGATTTACAATCTAATTTCGCCTCTGTATTGTTATGTTATAACATTTAATAAAAGGGGTAAGGATATGTTCGCATCGGTTTTTATGGCATCCGGCGCGGCGCGCCTGGCCATCGCTGGAACGCTGCTGGCGGCGCTATGGCTGGCGACCTGGTGGGCGGTGACGCTGCCATGATTGAACTGGAACAACTGATAACCGGCTATGGCGGGGCGGCGATCACCCCTCCGCTGAGCGGGATGATATGTCCCGGCAGCCTGACGGCAATCGTTGGTCTCAATGGCTGCGGAAAATCGACCCTGCTGAAAACCCTCGCCGGGTTTCTTCCGCCGGTCAGCGGCCGCCTGCGCTGGCAGGGAAAGCGGCCGGTGATTGGCTGGCTGGCACAGCGCCATGCCCTCGAGTCACAGTTTCCTCTCAACGTGCAGGATGTGGTGAGTCAGGGCGCATGGCCCGGCGTGTCGCTGCTGCGCGGTCTGAGCGGCGATACCCGGCGACGCATCGGCGCGGTGCTGGAGCGGGTCGGGCTGGCGAGCCTGGCGAAAACCCCGATCGAAGCGCTCTCCGGCGGCCAGTTTCAGCGCATGCTGTTTGCCAGGGTGATGGTGCAGCGGGCGCCGCTGGTGATGCTCGACGAGCCCTTCACGGGTATCGATGAAGCAACCAGTCGCGAACTGATGGAGCTGATCCTCGACATGCACCGGCAGGGGCAAACCATCCTGGCGGTGCTGCATGATAACCAGCGGGTAGCCGACTTTTTTCCGGAGACGCTGCTTTTAACCCGCCAGCGCGCCTGCTGGGGTGCCACCCGGGCGGTTCTCCCGGCCTTCAGCCAGGCGAGGTCAGCATGATCTGGCACACCTTCTTTCAACCTTTTATTGAATTCGGCTTTATGCGCCGGGCGCTGGTGGTCTGCCTGGCGCTGTCGCTAAGCACCACCATGCTGGGCGTCTTCCTGTTGCTGCGGCGCATGAGCTTGATGGGCGACGCGCTGTCGCACGCCATTCTCCCCGGCGTGGCGGTGGGCTATCTGCTGAGCGGCATGTCGCTGCTGGCCATGACCGTGGGCGGCTTTGTCGCCGGCATCGCGGTCGCGCTGGTGGCGGGATGGGTGAGCCGGCGGACGCCGTTAAAAGAGGACGCCAGCTTTGCTGGATTTTATCTGGGATCGCTGGCGCTGGGCGTCACTCTGGTGTCGCTGCGCGGCTCCAGCGTCGACCTGCTGCATCTGCTGTTTGGCTCCATTCTGGCGGTGGATCGTGACGCGGCGCTGTTTGTCAGCGGCGTCGCCAGCCTGACGCTGTTGTGCATCGCGCTGTGCTACCGCGGTCTGGTCAGCGAGGCGTTCGACAGTGCCTGGCTGCAGGTGAATAACCGCCGGCTGCCCGCGGTGCTGCATGGGCTTTTTCTGGCGCTGCTGGTGCTTAACCTGGTGGCGGGATTTCAGGTGCTCGGCACGCTGATGGCGGTAGGGGTGATGATGCTTCCGGCGGTTGCCGCGCGCTGCTGGGCGCGAACGCTGCCGGGCATCCTGCTGCTGGCGGCGCTCTCCGGCGCGCTCTGCGCCTGGCTGGGTTTGAGTCTCTCCTGGGCGGCCAGTCTTCCCGCCGGGCCCGCCATCGTGCTGACCGCCAGCGCGCTGTTTTTTATTTCGCTGTTTTTTGGCTCGCGCAGCCGACTGCTGGTCGGCTGGCGCAAATTGATGGGGTAAGGAAATGATGAAACGTAGTGCAATAGTGGTCGCGCTGGCCTTCGGCCTGATGGCGCAGGGGGCGATGGCGAAACCGCTGAATGTGGTAAGCAGTTTTTCAGTTCTGGGTGATATGGTGCAGCAGGTTGGCGGGGAGCATGTCCATGTGGATACCCTGGTCGGCCCGGATGGCGATCCGCACACCTTCGAGCCGTCGCCGAAGGATAGCGCGCTGCTCAGCAAGGCCGACGTGGTGGTGGTTAACGGCCTGGGACTGGAAGGCTGGCTGGATCGCCTGATTAAGGCCTCTGGTTTTAAGGGCGAGCTGGTGGTGGCGTCGAAGGGCGTCAAGACCCATACCCTCGATGAAGACGGCAAAACGGTGACCGATCCCCACGCCTGGAACAGCGCAGCGAACGGCGCATTGTATGCGCAGAATATCCTCGATGGTCTGGTGAAAGCCGACCCGGAAGATAAAGCGGCGTTGACCAGCAGCGGCAAGCGCTATATCGACCAGCTGACGGCCCTCGACGGCTGGGCGAAAGGGCAGTTCAGCGCCATTCCGCTGGCCAAGCGCAAGGTCCTGACCAGCCATGACGCTTTCGGCTATTTTGGCCGCGCTTATCACGTAACCTTCCTCGCGCCGCAGGGGCTCTCTTCAGAGAGCGAGGCCAGCGCGGCGCAGGTGGCGGCGCTGATTAAGCAAATCAACGCGGACGGCGTCCATACCTGGTTTATGGAGAACCAGCTTGACCCGCGGCTGGTGAAGCAGATTGCCAGCGCCACCGGCGCGCAGCCCGGCGGAGAACTCTATCCTGAGGCGCTCTCCGCCCCGGGGGGCGTCGCGGATAGCTATGTCAAAATGATGCGTCATAACGTGGCGCTGATCGCCGCCAGCATGAAGTAAGCGTGCGATTTCTCATCCCGGCGCCGCCGGGATGATTCATTTTGGATGTCCCCTCGTAAATTCCACACCTCGTCCCCATATCTCTGTGGAAAGTGCTATCTTTGATGGCCTCTTTATCCGGAGCAAAGCGGGGCGATAATGACCGATTCAGAATTAATGCAGCTAAGCGAGAAGGTCGGCCGGGCGCTGCAGGCGCAGGGCGCGACGGTGACCACGGCGGAATCCTGCACCGGTGGCTGGATAGCGAAAGCCATCACCGATATTGCCGGCAGCTCAGCGTGGTTTGAACGCGGTTTTGTGACTTACAGCAACGAGGCCAAATCGCAAATGATCGGCGTCAGCGAAGCGACGCTGCGGGACAACGGCGCGGTGAGCGAACCGGTGGTGGTGGAGATGGCGATCGGCGCGTTGCGCGCCGCGCGCGCGGACTATGCCATCTCGGTTAGCGGCGTCGCCGGGCCGGATGGCGGCAGCGACGAAAAGCCGGTCGGGACGGTGTGGTTTGGCGTCGCCAGCGTTAGCGGGCAAGGGGTGACGCGGCGGGAATGCTTTGCCGGAGACCGCGAAGCGGTACGTCGTCAGGCGACGGCCTACGCGCTCAATCTGCTCTGGCAACAATTTCTACAAAAGACTTGATACTGTATGACTATACAGTATAATTGCCTCAACTGAACAAATATTAACGGCGAAGCGAACACGCTTCACCCTGCATGATTAGGAGTAACAATGGCGATCGACGAAAACAAACAGAAAGCGTTGGCGGCTGCACTGGGCCAGATCGAAAAGCAATTCGGTAAAGGCTCCATCATGCGCCTGGGTGAAGACCGTTCTATGGACGTAGAAACCATCTCCACCGGCTCGCTTTCTCTGGATATCGCGCTGGGCGCCGGCGGTCTGCCAATGGGCCGTATCGTCGAGATCTACGGGCCGGAATCCTCCGGTAAAACCACCCTGACGCTGCAGGTTATCGCCGCAGCGCAGCGCGAAGGTAAAACCTGTGCGTTCATCGATGCGGAACACGCGCTGGATCCGGTCTATGCGCGCAAGCTGGGCGTGGATATCGACAACCTGCTGTGTTCTCAGCCGGATACCGGCGAGCAGGCGCTGGAAATCTGTGACGCGCTGGCGCGCTCCGGCGCGGTTGACGTTATCGTCGTCGACTCCGTCGCGGCGCTGACGCCGAAAGCGGAAATCGAAGGCGAAATCGGCGACTCTCACATGGGCCTCGCGGCGCGTATGATGAGCCAGGCGATGCGTAAACTGGCGGGTAACCTGAAGCAGTCCAACACGCTGCTGATCTTTATCAACCAGATCCGTATGAAAATCGGCGTGATGTTCGGTAACCCGGAAACCACCACCGGCGGTAATGCGCTGAAGTTCTACGCCTCCGTGCGTCTGGATATCCGTCGCATCGGCGCGGTGAAAGAGGGCGACAACGTCGTCGGTAGCGAAACCCGCGTCAAAGTGGTGAAGAACAAGATTGCGGCGCCGTTCAAACAGGCTGAATTCCAGATCCTCTACGGCGAAGGCATCAACTTCTTCGGCGAGCTGGTTGACCTCGGCGTGAAAGAGAAGCTGATTGAGAAAGCGGGCGCCTGGTACAGCTACAACGGCGACAAAATTGGTCAGGGCAAAGCGAACGCTATCACCTGGCTGAAAGAGAACCCGGCGGCGGCGAAAGAGATTGAGAAGAAAGTGCGCGAACTGCTGCTCAACAACCAGGACTCTACGCCGGACTTCGCCGTTGACGGCAACGATGCAGAAGAAACGGAACAAGATTTCTGATATTGTCTAACAGAGTGATAAAGGGCTGCTTATGCGGCCCTTTTGCTTTTTTTAGATTATTGAGGTGCCTGTGACTGAACCTTCATCACGCCGCTCCGGCTACGCCCGCCTGCTGGACCGCGCTATCCGCATTCTGGCGATGCGCGACCACAGCGAACAGGAGCTGCGTCGCAAACTGGCTGCTCCGGTAATGAGCAAAAATGGCCCCGAGGCGCTGGACGTCACCCCTGAAGAGCTGGAGCAGGTGGTTGCCTGGTGTATCGAAAACCGTTATCTCGACGATAATCGTTTTGTCGGCCAGTTCATCGCCAGCCGGAGCCGCAAAGGCTATGGCCCCGCGCGCATTCGTCAGGAGCTCAGCCAGAAAGGCATTGCGCGCCAGGCCGTGGAACAGGCGATGCGCGAATGCGACATCGACTGGGTGAGCCTTGCCAGGGCGCAGGCGCAGCGTAAATACGGTGAACCGTTACCCTCCGCCTTTGCTGAGAAAGTGAAAATCCAGAGATTCCTGCTGTACCGTGGCTACCTGATGGAAGATATCCAGGAAATCTGGCGAAATTTTGCAGATTGACCCATCCGGGATTTTACTTCGCCGTAAAGAAAACTTATCTTATTCCCACTTTATTCCGTCGGGCCGCTGGTTGTGACAGTGCAGGCAGCGTCCTGGGCGATTATTCCTTTACACAAAATCATTCAAGCTGCATCAGGGCGGCAAGAGAGACTATCTTCCGCAACGCACGTCAGTTCGGTGCCGGAAGAGCAAGCGCAGCCAGGACAGAGGCGACTTGAAGGATGACGTGTAGCTTGATTTCAGGATAATTATGAGCAAGAGCACCGCTGAGATCCGTCAGGCGTTTCTCGACTTTTTCCATAGCAAGGGACATCAGGTAGTTGCCAGCAGCTCCCTGGTGCCGCACAACGATCCGACCCTGCTGTTTACCAACGCAGGGATGAACCAGTTCAAGGATGTCTTCCTTGGTCTCGACAAACGTAATTATTCGCGTGCGACCACCGCGCAGCGTTGCGTGCGTGCGGGTGGTAAACACAACGATCTGGAAAACGTCGGTTACACCGCGCGTCACCACACCTTCTTTGAAATGCTGGGCAACTTTAGCTTCGGCGACTACTTCAAGCAGGATGCCATCAAATACGCGTGGGAGCTGCTGACCGGTGAGAACTGGTTCGCGCTGCCGAAAGAGAAGCTGTGGGTCACCGTTTACGAGACCGATGACGAAGCATTCGACATCTGGGCCAATGAAGTAGGCGTCCCGCGCGAGCGAATCATCCGCATCGGCGACAACAAAGGCGCGCCGTTTGCTTCAGACAACTTCTGGCAGATGGGCGACACCGGTCCGTGCGGTCCGTGCACCGAGATTTTCTTCGACCATGGCGATCACATCTGGGGCGGCCCTCCGGGAAGTCCGGAAGAAGACGGCGACCGCTACATTGAGATCTGGAACATCGTCTTCATGCAGTTCAACCGTCAGGCTGACGGTACCATGGAGCCGCTGCCGAAGCCGTCCGTCGACACCGGTATGGGCCTGGAGCGTATTGCCGCGGTGCTGCAGCACGTTAACTCAAACTATGACATCGACCTGTTCCGCGATCTGATCGCCAGCGTGGCGAAAGTCACCGGCGCCACCGATCTGACGAACAAGTCGCTGCGCGTTATTGCCGACCACATTCGCTCCTGCGCCTTCCTGATCGCTGACGGCGTAATCCCGTCGAATGAAAACCGCGGCTATGTGCTGCGCCGCATCATTCGCCGCGCGATCCGTCACGGCAACATGCTGGGCGCGAAGGATACCTTCTTCTGGAAACTGGTTGCCCCGCTGATCGCCGTGATGGGCTCCGCCGGCGAAGAACTGAAGCAGCAGCAGGCTCAGGTTGAGCAGGTGCTGAAAACCGAAGAAGAGCAGTTCGCCCGTACTCTGGAGCGCGGACTGGCGCTGCTGGATGAAGAGCTGTCGAAGCTGAAAGGCGACACCCTGGATGGCGAAACCGCCTTCCGTCTGTACGACACCTACGGCTTCCCGGTCGACCTGACCGCGGACGTCTGCCGCGAGCGCAACATCAAGGTTGACGAAGCCGGCTTTGAGGCCGCCATGGAAGAGCAGCGCCGTCGCGCGCGCGAGTCCAGCGGTTTCGGCGCTGACTATAACGCGATGATCCGCGTTGACGGCGCCTCTGAATTTAAAGGTTACGATCATCTGGAGCTGAACGGCAAAGTGACTGCGCTGTTCATCGATGGCAAAGCGGTGGATAGCGTCAGCGCGGGTCAGGAAGCGGTAGTGATCCTCGACCAGACCCCGTTCTATGCGGAGTCCGGCGGCCAGGTGGGCGATAAAGGCGAACTGAAAGGCGCGGGCTTCTCCTTCGCGGTCAGCGACACGCAGAAGTACGGCCAGGCCATTGGTCATATCGGTAAAGTCGCCAGCGGCTCCCTGAAAGTGGGCGACGCGGTGCAGGCCGATGTGGACGAGGCTCGCCGTCAGCGTATCCGCCTGAACCACTCCGCGACGCACCTGATGCACGCGGCGCTGCGTCAGGTGCTCGGCACCCATGTGGCGCAGAAAGGCTCGCTGGTCAACGATAAAGCGCTGCGCTTTGACTTCTCGCATTTCGAAGCGATGAAGCCGGAAGAGATTCGTGCAGTGGAAGATCTGGTCAACGCGCAGATCCGTCGTAACCTGGCTATCGAAACCAACATTATGGATATCGATGCCGCGCGCGCATCCGGCGCGATGGCGCTGTTCGGCGAGAAATACGATGACCGCGTCCGCGTGCTGCGGATGGGCGACTTCTCCACCGAACTGTGCGGCGGGACTCACGCGGCGCGTACCGGTGATATCGGCCTGTTCCGTATCACGTCTGAGTCCGGTACCGCCGCTGGCGTGCGCCGTATCGAAGCGGTGACCGGTGAGGGCGCGATGGCCATGCTGCACGCGCAGAGCGATCAGCTCAGCGATATCGCACAGCTGCTGAAGGGCGACAGCCACAATCTCGGCGAGAAAGTTCGCGCCGCGCTGGAGCGTACCCGTCAGCTGGAAAAAGAGCTGCAGCAGCTGAAAGAGCAGGCTGCGGCGCAGGAGAGCGCAAACCTCTCCAGCAAAGCGGAAGAGATTAACGGCGTTAAGCTGCTGGTCAGCGAGCTGGCCGGCGTGGAGCCGAAGATGCTGCGCACCATGGTTGACGATCTGAAGAACCAGCTGGGTTCGACGGTTGTGGTGTTGGCTACGGTCGCAGACGGTAAAGTTTCCCTGATTGCCGGTGTGTCTAAGGATGTGACAGATCGCGTCAAGGCTGGGGAGCTGGTTGGTATGGTCGCTCAGCAGGTGGGCGGTAAAGGGGGCGGTCGTCCGGATATGGCGCAGGCCGGTGGTACCGATGCGTCTGCTCTCCCTGCAGCGTTAGCCAGTGTGAAAGGCTGGGTCAGCGCAAAACTGTAATAACTATAAACGCATATACCCTAAATAATTCGAGTTGCAGGAAGGCGGCGACACAGCGAATCCCCAGGAGCTTACTCAAGTAAGTGACTGGGGTGAGCGAGGAAAACCAACACACATGCAACTTGAAGTATAGCGGGTTTAGGTGCCGTAACCTCAGGGAAATGGCACCTTGCGCGAGAAACACCGATAACGATAAAGTCGGGTTGAAATTGTGTATATCGGCTAAACTTAGGTTTAACAGAATGTGATGCCATGACTGCTTATACCGTAAGGTATTTGTCATTGCTTACTTTTTGGCGTTATATGATGGATAATGCCGGGATACGAGAGACCCGACTCTTTTAATCTTTCAAGGAGCAAAGAATGCTGATTCTGACTCGTCGAGTTGGTGAGACCCTCATGATTGGAGATGAGGTCACTGTGACAGTTTTAGGGGTGAAGGGTAACCAGGTTCGTATTGGCGTAAACGCCCCTAAAGAAGTATCTGTACACCGTGAAGAGATCTACCAGCGTATTCAGGCTGAAAAATCCCAGCAGTCCAGTTACTAAGGTTTCCGCGCCTCGCTGTTCAGTGAGGCGCATCACTTATCGCCGCTTTTTCCCTTTTTCTGTTTCTTCCCCCTGCACCATACCGCTTTTCATTACCCTTTGCCGCTTTGGTTGTTTGACATTATGCCAGCGTCAGGGCTGATTTCCTGTTGATAAATTGCCCTTTTTGCCGTTTTTGCACGCGAATTGCGTGCGAAGTGTGCAAACGAAAAAAGGTCTCGAAAAAGTGTTTGACTTATAAGTACCAGAAAGTAATATGTGCGCCATCGCAGCGACGAAGAGCAGAAACAAGTTCTTCGAAGCACTCGAAAGAGGCGTGTGTGGTGAGGTGGCCGAGAGGCTGAAGGCGCTCCCCTGCTAAGGGAGTATGCGGTCAAAAGCTGCATCCGGGGTTCGAATCCCCGCCTCACCGCCATTTTGCATCCGTAGCTCAGCTGGATAGAGTACTCGGCTACGAACCGAGCGGTCGGAGGTTCGAATCCTCCCGGATGCACCATCTTCTTTCTGAATTAAGAGAGAAGAGCGCTGTGAAAGCAGCGGCCCGCAGTGCGAGGCATAATCGAGTCACTCTACCGATTAGGCCGTCATACTCAGTGTGGCATGTGTTAGTTGTGACACTGACGCGTAGTAAAGCAAGTTTCCCGATGCATCCGTAGCTCAGCTGGATAGAGTACTCGGCTACGAACCGAGCGGT
>NZ_JBEAFX010000021.1:0-38876 GCF_040062325.1 Klebsiella sp. GG_Kp175
ACGACCTTGCCAAGGTCGGGGTCGCGAGTTCGAGTCTCGTTTCCCGCTCCAAATTTTCTTCCATCTCTTATTTATCCACAGTGCAATCCAGCGCCGGGGATGATTTTCGTTTGGTCTGCAGAAATACTGTAAACAGAGTTATCCACAGGTTGTCGTTTCGCTTCTGACGGCGTAAATGCTTCGCTTTGTAAATAATATCTTTATATCTAATTGAAATTTAACAATTAAATTTCATTTCGAAATGTTAATCCGATCACTTGACCTCGGTCTGCGCCTTGAAACTCAATGTGTTTTAGATTTTATTCACAGCCTGTGAATGAATCAGGCGTCGCGCGGCAGGCCTTTCTCTACCACCCTGACCAGACGTAATTTTTTCGGCAGCTGTACTTCGACGGCGTCGACGCTGCGCTTTTTCAGTTGCTGGGCAATCGCCCACTCAATGTGCTCGTCGAGAAGCGGGTGCTCGCCCAGGCGACTCTCCAGTGCGCGAAGATGGGCTTCATCCCAGGGCGCATTGCCCAGCGCGACGGCGATATTACGCAGCCAGCGCAGATGACCAATGCGACGAATCGCCGATCCTTCGGTCACCTTCAGAAACCACGCTTCGCTCCAGGCGAACAGCTCCACCAGCGGCGGGGCATGCAGCGCCTGGCGCGGGCTGAAATCCTCTTCATCGGTGAGCTGTGAGAAACGGTTCCACGGGCAGATAAGCTGGCAGTCGTCGCAGCCATAGATCCGGTTGCCGATGAGCGGACGGAACTCCTCCGGAATAGCGCCTTCCAGTTCGATGGTGAGATAGGAGATGCAGCGGCGGGCGTCGACGGTATAGGGCTCAACGATGGCCCCGGTGGGGCAGATAGTCATGCAGGCGACACAGCGTCCACACTCCTCCGCGACCGGGCTGTCGACCGGCAGGGGCAGGTCAATCAGCAGTTCGCCGAGAAAAAAGAATGATCCGGCGTCGCGGCTTAAGATAAGTGAGTGCTTACCTGTCCAGCCAAGGCCCGCTTTTTCTGCAATGGGCCGTTCCAGGATAGGCGCGGAATCGACAAAAGGTCTAAAATTGAGCGAAGCACACTGTTCCTGAATCTTCTCACCCAGTTTTTTCAGGCGATTACGTAGCAGCTTATGATAATCACGCCCGAGGGCATAACGGCTGACGTAACCCAGCGCGGGATCTTTCAGGGTGCGGGCAAAGGCGGCGTTGGCGGACAGATAGTTCATCCGCACGCTGATGACGCGTAACGTACCGGGCAGCAGTTCGTGGGGGCGGGCGCGCATCATACCGTGACGGGCCATCCACTCCATTTCGCCGTGGTATTGTTTATCCAGCCATGCCTGCAGTTTGGGTTCACTGGCGCTAAGGTCGGTATCGGCGATACCGACCTGCTGGAACCCGAGCTCTGTGCCCCATTGTTTGATTTGTTGCGCTAACTGAACGAGATCGAGGGGCTGTGACATGATGGACCATACAATGACGAAAAACCCTGACAGTATACCATACAACATTTGGCCTGCGGAGGCGCTGCGCCTGGCCGAACGAGAGGCGGCGGACAGCCTGGGACTGACGCTGTTTGAACTGATGCAGCGCGCGGGCGAGGCGGCGTTCCAGCTGGCCAGCCGCGCTTTTCCTGACAGCGCGCACTGGCTGATCCTCTGCGGGCATGGCAACAACGGCGGCGACGGATATGTCGTCGCGCGTCTGGCCCAGGCCGCCGGGCGGCGGGTGACGCTGCTGGCGGTAGAGAGTGACAGCCCGCTGCCGGAAGAGGCGCAGGCGGCGCGGGAGGCATGGCTTAACGCCGGCGGCGTGATCCATGCGGACACAGTCCCCTGGCCAGACGATATCTCACTGATTATTGACGGCCTGCTTGGCACCGGGTTGCGCAGTGCGCCGCGCGAATCCATCGCGGCGCTCATCCACCAGGCGAACCACCATCCTGCGCCGGTGGTGGCTCTGGATATCCCTTCCGGCCTGAATGCGCAGACCGGCGCGACGCCGGGGGCGGTCATTCAGGCCGACCATACGCTGACGTTTATTGCGCTCAAGCCGGGGCTGCTGACCGGCAAGGCGCGGGATGTCGTCGGGCAGCTCCACCATCATGCGCTGGGGCTTGAGCGCTGGCTCGCCGGACAAAGTATTCCCCTGACGCGATTTTGCGCCGCCCACCTTGCCGACTGGCTGCCGCCGCGCCGGGCTACCTCCCATAAGGGCGATCACGGCAAGCTGGCGATCGTCGGCGGCGATCGCGGCACGGCAGGCGCGATTCGCATGTGCGGTGAAGCGGCTTTACGCGCCGGCGCAGGGCTGGTGCGAGTACTCACTCACCCTGAGAACGTGGCGCCCATTGTCACCGCCCGGCCGGAATTAATGGTGGATGAACTGACGCCGCAGACCCTGAAAGCCGCGCTGGAATGGGCGGAGGTGGTGGCGATTGGCCCGGGCCTGGGGCAGAACGAGTGGGGACGCAGCGCCCTGCGCATGGTGGAAAGGGTTAACAAACCGATGGTCTGGGACGCCGATGCGCTGAACCTGCTGGCATTCAATCCCGATAAACGTCACAATCGCGTGCTGACGCCGCACCCCGGCGAAGCGGCCCGTCTGCTGAATATCAGCGTGGCAGAAATTGAAAGCGATCGCTTACTTTCTGCGCAGCGTCTGGTAAAACGGTATGGCGGCGTGGTCGTGCTGAAAGGCGCGGGCACGGTGGTGGCCAGTGAAAGCGGAGCGATGGGCATTATCGACGCCGGCAATGCCGGGATGGCCAGCGGCGGAATGGGCGATGTGCTCACTGGCATTATCGCCGCATTGTTAGGACAGCACCTGACGCCGTATGATGCTGCCTGTGCCGGGTGCGTCGCGCATGGCGATGCCGCCGACCGACTGGCCGCCCGCGAGGGCACCCGCGGCATGCTGGCGACCGATCTCTTTTCCACGCTCAGGCGTGTTGTTAACCCGGATGTGATTGACGTAGACCATGATTAACCGAGTGATTCCTTTACCCGATGAGCAGGCCACGCTGGCCCTGGGCGACCGTATTGCGCAGGCCTGTACCGGCGCCACCGTGATTTACCTGTATGGTGACTTAGGCGCGGGGAAAACCACCTTTAGCCGCGGCTTTTTACAGGCGCTCGGTCACCGCGGCAATGTCAAAAGCCCAACTTATACCCTGGTGGAACCGTATACCCTCGACAAGCTGATGGTGTATCACTTCGATCTCTACCGCCTGGCGGATCCTGAGGAGCTGGAATTTATGGGGATCCGCGATTATTTTGCCGACGATGCCATCTGCCTGGTGGAATGGCCGCAGCAAGGCGCAGGTGTCCTGCCTGACCCGGACGTTGAAATTCACCTTGATTACCAGGCACAAGGGCGTGAGGCGCGCATTACCGCGATCTCCTCACGGGGTGAGTCTTTACTGGCACGTTTAGCCATTTAGCCTGAAGGATGACGGGATGAAGTATCGCATAACCACCTGGCTTGCCGCTGCGCTGATGCTGTCGAGTCTTCACGCCACTGCGGCGAGTTTATCCGATATCCAGGTCTCCAACGGAGACCAGCAGGCCCGTATTACTCTTAGCTTTGTCGGTGAACCGGAGTACTCTTTTACCCCCCAGGGCAAACGACTGGTGGCGCTGGATATCAAACAGACCGGCGTATTGCAGGGACTGCCGCTGAAATTTAGCGGCAGCAACCTGGTGAAGAGCATTCGTGCCGGTACGCCGCAGGATTCGCAGACGCTGCGTCTGTTGGTGGATCTGACGGAAGATGGCAAAACCCGGGCGGTGAAGCAACAGAACGGGGCGAATTACACGGTGGTCTTTACCATCAACGCCGACGCGCCGCCGCCGCCACCTCCTGTGGTGGTGAAACGGGCCGACCCGTCGCCGGTGATGCCTTCCCGGACGGTGACGGCGGGACGCAATCCGTTCAGCTCGTCGGGTCATGAACGGCAGACGGTGATGACCTCCTCTCAGCCGGCGATGACCAACAATCAGACCGTGACCCGTCCGGCGGCCCGCACGGTGTCGGCGGATGACAAAGTCATTATCGCCATTGATGCCGGGCACGGCGGCCAGGATCCTGGCGCGATTGGCCCGAATGGCACCAAAGAGAAGAACGTGACTATCGCCATCGCGCGCAAGCTGCGGGCGCTGCTGAACGCCGATCCGCAGTTTAAACCGGTGCTGACCCGTGACGGGGATTACTTTATTTCGGTAATGGGACGCTCGGATGTGGCGCGTAAGCAAAATGCCAACTTCCTCGTCTCAATCCATGCTGACGCCGCGCCAAACCGCGACGCCACCGGCGCCTCGGTATGGGTGCTCTCTAACCGTCGCGCCAACAGTGAAATGGCCGGCTGGCTGGAACAGCATGAGAAACAGTCTGAACTGCTCGGCGGCGCGGGCGATGTGCTGGCGAACAGCCAGGCCGATCCCTACCTGAGCCAGGCGGTGTTGGATCTGCAGTTCGGTCACTCCCAACGCGTCGGCTACGATGTCGCGACCAACGTGCTCAGCCAGCTGCAGCGGATTGGCAATCTGCATAAACGCCGTCCGGAGCATGCCAGCCTCGGCGTACTGCGCTCGCCGGACATTCCGTCGATCCTCGTGGAAACAGGCTTTATCAGTAACAACGGGGAAGAACGGCTGCTGGGGAGCGATGATTACCAGGAGCAGATTGCGGAGGCGATTTACAACGGTCTGCGCAACTACTTTATGCAGCATCCGCTGCAGTCTGCGCCTCGCGGCGAGGCGGCGCAGACCGCCAGCGCCGCAGCGCCAGGCGGGATGTTGATTAACTAAGGAGCAGGGGATGCCGATTCAGGTTCTGCCGCCGCAGCTCGCCAACCAGATTGCCGCCGGCGAAGTGGTGGAACGGCCCGCGTCGGTGGTGAAAGAGCTGGTTGAAAACAGCCTTGATGCGGGCGCCACGCGAATTGATATTGATATCGAACGCGGCGGCGCGAAGCTCATTCGCATTCGCGATAACGGCTGCGGCATCAAAAAAGACGAGCTGGCGCTGGCCCTGGCTCGCCACGCGACCAGCAAAATCGCCTCGCTCGACGATCTCGAAGCCATTATCAGCCTCGGCTTTCGCGGCGAAGCGCTGGCCAGTATTAGCTCGGTGGCGCGTCTGACGCTCACCTCGCGCACGGCTGAACAGCAGGAAGCCTGGCAGGCGTATGCCGAAGGCCGCGATCAGGCGGTGACGGTGAAGCCGGCGGCGCACCCGGTCGGCACCACCCTGGAAGTCCTCGATCTGTTCTACAATACCCCGGCGCGGCGCAAATTTATGCGTACCGAAAAGACTGAGTTCGGCCACATTGACGAGGTGGTCCGCCGCATTGCGCTGGCGCGATTCGACGTCACCATCAACCTCAGCCATAACGGCAAGGTGATGCGCCAGTATCGGGCAGTCGCTCAGGATGGCCAGCGGGAGCGGCGGTTGGGAACCATCTGTGGCGCCGGCTTTCTTGAACATGCCCTGGCGATCGAGTGGCAGCATGGCGATCTGACCCTGCGCGGATGGGTCGCCGATCCGCTGCATACCACCCCTGCGCTGGCGGAAATTCAGTATTGCTACGTTAACGGGCGGATGATGCGCGACCGGCTGATCAACCACGCTATCCGCCAGGCCTGTGAAGACAAACTGGGGGCCGATCAGCAGCCGGCGTTTGTGCTGTATCTGGAGATCGATCCCTATCAGGTGGATGTGAACGTCCACCCGGCCAAGCATGAGGTGCGTTTCCATCAGTCGCGCCTGGTGCATGACTTTATCTACCAGGGCGTACTGAGCGTGCTGCAGCAGCAGCTTGACGCGCCGCTGGCGGAAAAAGACGACCCGCCGGCGCCCCGTGCGATGCCGGAGAACCGGATCGCGGCGGGCGGCAACCAGTTTGCGCGGCCGTCGGAAGCGCGTGAACCGGCAACCCGTTTCAGCATCACGCCATCGCGTGAGTCTGCGGCCTCCAGCGGCAGGCCGGGCGGCGCGAGCTGGCCGCACGCGCAGCCGGGTTACCAGAAGCAGCAAGGGGCGCTTTATCGTCAGTTGCTCGACACGCCGACGGCGCCAAAGCCCGCGTTACAGACCCCGGGCGCGGCGGAACTGGCCGGGCACAGTCAGAGCTTTGGCAGAGTGCTGACGATTGTTAGCCGCGACTGCGCGCTGCTGGAGCGCGAGGGCGGCCTGGCGCTGCTGTCGTTGACCGTTGCCGAGCGCTGGCTGCGCCAGGCGCAGTTGACCCCGGGAGCAGAGGCCGTCTGTGCCCAGCCACTGTTGATCCCCCTGCGGTTAAAAGTGACGGAAGGGGAAAAGCAGGCGCTGGTCGCCGCGCAGTCGGCGCTGACGCAGTTGGGGATCGATATGCATACCGATGCCCTGCACGTGACGGTGCGCGCGGTCCCTTTACCCTTAAGACAACAAAATTTACAAATCTTGATTCCTGAACTGATAGGCTACCTGGCGCAGCAAAACGCATTCGACGTCGGCAATATCGCCCAATGGATGGCGCGTAATCTGACGAGCGAACAGACGTCATGGAATATGGCGCAGGCGATTGCGCTGCTGGCGGACGTTGAGCGTCTTTGCCCGCAGCTGGTGAGAACGCCGCCGGGTGGCCTGTTACAACCTGTAGATCTCCATTCGGCGATGAATGCCCTGAAAGATGAATGATGTAACCGAGGCGAGCCTGCCCAAGGCAATTTTTTTAATGGGCCCGACGGCCTCCGGCAAAACCGCGCTGGCGATAGCCTTACGTAAAGTTTTGCCAGTAGAGTTGATTAGTGTTGATTCCGCCCTCATTTATCGGGGAATGGATATTGGCACCGCCAAACCGGATGCCGCAGAGCTGAGCGCCGCGCCGCACCGGCTGCTGGATATTTTGGATCCTGCAGAGGCCTATTCCGCGGCGGATTTTCGCCGCGATGCGCTGGCGGCGATGGCGGAAATTGTCGCCGCCGGGCGAATTCCGCTGTTAGTCGGCGGGACGATGTTGTATTTCAAAGCGTTGCTGGAAGGATTGTCGCCCTTACCGTCCGCTGACCCAGAGGTCAGAGCGCGGATTGAGCAACAGGCCGCAGAGCAGGGGTGGAACGCGTTACATCAGCAGTTACAGGAGATCGATCCCGTAGCGGCTGCGCGTATTCATCCAAATGATCCGCAAAGGCTTTCCCGGGCACTGGAAGTTTTTTTCATTTCGGGTAAAACTTTAACGGAACTGACGCAAACGTCAGGAGACGCTCTGCCATATCAGGTGCATCAGTTCGCCATCGCCCCGGCGAGCCGTGAACTGCTCCATCAACGCATAGAACAGCGTTTTCATCAGATGTTAGCTTCAGGTTTTGAAGCAGAAGTACGGGCGCTTTTTGCCCGCGGAGATTTGCATACGGATATGCCTTCCATCCGTTGTGTCGGATACCGCCAGATGTGGTCATATCTCAATGGCGAGATCCCATATGATGAGATGGTTTATCGAGGTGTTTGCGCCACGAGACAGTTAGCCAAACGTCAGGTCACCTGG
This sequence comes from Klebsiella sp. GG_Kp175, assembly GCF_040062325.1. Classification (NCBI taxonomy): domain Bacteria; kingdom Pseudomonadati; phylum Pseudomonadota; class Gammaproteobacteria; order Enterobacterales; family Enterobacteriaceae; genus Klebsiella; species Klebsiella sp. GG_Kp175. The sequence continues at coordinate 7,524 of NZ_JBEAFX010000021.1, forward strand.
CTGCGCGGTTGGGAAGGTGTGCATTGGTTAGACAGTGAACAACCTGAACAAGCGCTCAACAAAGTATTACAGGTTGTTGGTGCGAGCCAGAACTGAACGTGTACAATTAAACGGTATCGTGCGTAATTTTTTTTGAGAATCGTAAGGTTCTGAGTACAAAACAAGCATACATATAAGGAAAAGAGAGAATGGCTAAGGGGCAATCTTTACAAGATCCGTTCCTGAACGCTTTGCGTCGGGAACGCGTTCCGGTTTCTATTTATTTGGTGAATGGTATCAAGCTGCAAGGGCAAATTGAGTCTTTCGATCAGTTCGTGATCCTGTTGAAGAACACGGTCAGCCAGATGGTCTATAAGCACGCAATTTCTACTGTTGTCCCGTCTCGCCCGGTGTCTCACCACAGCAACAATGCTGGCGGCGGTTCCAGTAACTATCACCACGGTGGTAGCGCGCAGGGCTCTTCTGCGCCACAACAAGACAGCGACGACGCCGAATAAGGCTAGTGCTGTTTTTCCACGCCGGGGAGCCAGGTTTTCTGCGTTCCCCGCTGGTATTTTATAAGGGGTTTACGCTTGTTTGACCGTTATGACGCCGGTGAGCAGGCGGTACTGGTACACATCTATTTTTCGCAAGACAAAGATATGGAAGACCTCCAGGAGTTTGAAACTCTGGCCTCTTCCGCCGGTGTCGAAGCAATGCAGGTGATTACCGGTAGCCGTAAAGCACCGCACCCGAAGTATTTTGTTGGTGAAGGTAAGGCAGTCGAAATTGCGGAAGCCGTTAAAGCGACCGGCGCTTCGGTCGTGCTCTTCGATCATGCCCTGAGTCCGGCGCAAGAACGCAACCTGGAACGCCTGTGCGAATGCCGGGTTATCGATCGTACCGGTCTTATTTTAGATATTTTCGCTCAGCGCGCGCGCACCCATGAAGGGAAACTGCAGGTCGAGCTGGCGCAGCTGCGCCATATGGCGACCCGCCTTGTCCGCGGCTGGACCCACCTTGAAAGACAAAAGGGCGGGATCGGTTTGCGTGGCCCGGGTGAAACCCAGCTCGAAACTGACCGTCGTTTATTGCGTAACCGCATCATGCAGATCCTGTCGCGGCTGGAAAAAGTCGAAAAACAGCGTGAGCAGGGGCGGCGGTCGCGCGCGAAAGCCGATATTCCAACCGTGTCGCTGGTGGGCTACACCAACGCCGGAAAATCAACGCTCTTTAACCAGATCACCGCCGCCGAGGTCTATGCCGCGAACCAGCTGTTCGCGACCCTGGACCCGACGCTGCGCCGCATTGACGTCCCTGACGTCGGCGAAACGGTGCTGGCCGATACCGTCGGCTTTATTCGCCACCTGCCGCACGATCTGGTGGCCGCGTTTAAAGCGACGTTGCAGGAGACGCGTCAGGCGACGCTGCTGCTGCATGTGATTGACGCTGCGGATGTCCGCGTGCAGGAAAACATTGATGCGGTAAATACGGTTCTCGCTGAAATTGAGGCCGATGAGATCCCGGCGCTGCTGGTGATGAACAAAATCGACATGCTGGACGATTTTGAACCGCGCATCGATCGCGACGATGAAAATAAACCGATTCGGGTCTGGCTTTCCGCTCAGACCGGGGTTGGCGTACCACTGCTTTTTCAGGCGTTAACGGAGCGCCTTTCCGGTGAAGTGGCCCAGCATACGCTGCGCTTACCGCCGAAAGAAGGGCGACTGAGAAGCCGTTTCTATCAGCTTCAGGCGATAGAAAAAGAGTGGATGGAGGATGACGGCAGCGTGAGTCTGCAGGTGCGCATGCCGATCGTTGACTGGCGGCGCCTCTGTAAGCAAGAGCCAACGCTTGTTGACTATGTGGTTTGACCTTGCAGCTTGCCTGAAGATATTGACCCCTGTGGGGATATCAAAAACAAATATGGAGCATATACATGGCGTGGAATCAGCCCGGTAATAACGGACAGGACCGCGACCCGTGGGGGAGCAGCAAACCTGGCGGCAACTCTGAGGGAAATGGCAACAAAGGCGGTCGCGAGCAGGGGCCGCCGGATCTGGATGATATCTTCCGCAAGTTAAGTAAAAAACTTGGCGGGCTCGGCGGCGGCAAGGGCGGACTGGGCGGCGGCAATAGCGCGCAGGGACCTCGCGGACCGATGGGCGGGCGTATTGTCGGCATCGTTGCCGCGGCGGCAGTGATTATCTGGGCGGCCAGCGGTTTCTATACTATTAAAGAAGCCGAACGCGGCGTGGTCACCCGCTTTGGTAAGTTCAGCCATCTGGTTGAGCCGGGCCTGAACTGGAAGCCGACCTTTATCGATAACGTGCAGGCGGTGAACGTGGAGTCGGTACGTGAACTGGCGGCGTCCGGCGTCATGTTGACCTCTGACGAAAACGTGGTGCGCGTTGAGATGAACGTGCAGTACCGCGTCACCGATCCGGAGCGCTATCTGTTTAGCGTCACCAGCGCGGACGACAGCCTGCGTCAGGCCACCGACAGCGCGCTGCGCGGGGTGATCGGTAAATACACTATGGATCGCATTCTGACCGAAGGTCGTACCGTGATCCGTAGCGATACTCAGCGTGAGCTGGAAGAGACGATTCGCCCGTACAACATGGGCATCACTCTGCTGGACGTCAACTTCCAGACGGCACGTCCGCCGGAAGAGGTGAAAGCCGCGTTTGACGATGCCATTGCCGCGCGTGAGAACGAACAGCAGTACATTCGTGAAGCGGAGGCTTACACCAACGAAGTCCAGCCGCGCGCGAATGGTCAGGCGCAGCGTATCCTCGAAGAGGCACGCGCCTATAAGACCCAGACCGTCCTGGAAGCCCAGGGTGAAGTGGCTCGCTTTGCTAAGATCCTGCCGGAATACAAAGCCGCGCCGGAGATTACCCGCGAGCGTCTGTACATCGAAACGATGGAAAAAGTGCTGAGCCACACCCGTAAAGTGCTGGTTAATGACAGCAAAAACGGCAATCTGATGGTTCTGCCGCTGGACCAGATGCTGAAAGGCGCCGCTGCGCCGGCAGCAAAGAGCGATAGCAGTGACGCCAGCGATCTGCTGCGTCTGCCGCCTGCATCCAGCACTGGCAGCGCCAGCACCTCATCAACCTCGAGCTCAACCGGGGGTAGCATTATGGACCAACGCCGCGCTAACGCGCAGCGTAACGACTACCAGCGTCAGGGGGAATAACGATGCGTAAATCTGTTATCGCGATCATTGTCATCGTGCTGGTAGTGCTCTACATGTCTGTCTTTGTCGTAAAGGAAGGCGAGCGCGGTATCACGCTGCGTTTCGGTAAAGTTCTGCGCGACGACGAAAATAAGCCGCTGGTGTATGCGCCAGGCCTGCACTTCAAGATCCCGTTTATCGAATCGGTGAAGATGCTGGATGCGCGTATTCAGACCATGGACAACCAGGCTGACCGTTTCGTCACCAAAGAGAAGAAAGACCTGATCGTCGACTCCTACATCAAATGGCGTATCAGCGACTTCAGCCGTTACTACCTGGCCACCGGCGGCGGCGACGTCTCCCAGGCCGAGGTGCTGCTGAAGCGTAAATTCTCGGACCGTCTGCGTTCTGAAATTGGTCGTCTGGATGTGAAAGACATCGTCACCGATTCCCGTGGCCGCCTGACGCTGGAAGTGCGTGATGCGCTGAACTCAGGGTCGGCCGGTACGGAAGACGAGGTTAGCACGCCGGCGGCTGACGATGCGATTGCCAAAGCGGCAGAGCGCGTGGAAGCGGAAACCAACGGCAAAGTGCAGGTGATCAACCCGAACAGTATGGCGGCGCTGGGTATTGAAGTGGTCGACGTGCGTATCAAACAGATCAACCTGCCGGCGGAAGTGTCAGAAGCGATCTATAACCGTATGCGCGCGGAGCGTGAAGCGGTTGCCCGTCGTCACCGTTCACAGGGCCAGGAAGAGGCAGAAAAACTGCGCGCGACCGCGGACTATGAAGTCACCAAGACGCTGGCGGAAGCCGAGCGGCAGGGTCGTATCCTGCGTGGTGAAGGCGATGCGGAATCGGCAAAACTGTTTGCCGACGCGTTCAGTCAGGATCCAGGCTTCTATTCCTTTATTCGTAGCCTGCGCGCCTATGAGAAGAGCTTCCAGAGCAATCAGGATGTCATGGTCCTGAGCCCGGATAGCGATTTCTTCCGCTATATGCGTTCACCGGATTCGGTGCGTAAATAAGTCGAAGATGACAGTAACCTACAGTGGTTAATGCAAAAAGGCGCCTGAGACAGGCGCCTTTTTTTATGCTACGACGGCGTGAATTAGTTGCCGAGCAGCTTGTTTAGCAGGCCACCGATCACCGGCAGGCTCGCCAGCGTACTCTCGATGGTGCCGCCGATAGATGAGCCAACGCTTTCGCCCAGGGTTTTGCCCAGGTCCGGCGCCAGATCGGCCAGATTAATGGTGCCAATCAGCGGCAGGTTGATGCTCAGGGCATCGGTGCCCATCGTCCATACGGCGGCACCGACCTTACTGCTTAAGGTTGCCAGGCCATCCTGTAACCAGCCAGCGCCGCTCACATTTTCGATTTCAACTGCGGTTAATTCTCTCATGATAATCTTCCTGATTATGTAGACGTACCGGGTTGTAGTACGCGACGGCATAGTTGCAATTTAAAAAATAGACAGCAATACAACTGGTTATGAATTTTGTTTCACCTTTCCGGTTCATAATGAAGAGGAAATACGGGACAATGTGAATTGAGTGAATGCATTCACTATGCTGGCCGATGACGCCTGCGAAGGCGGCGATAATAATTTTCAATTAGGGTTGACGATGAACTCCACCATTTGGCTGGCGCTGGCGCTGGTTTTAGTACTCGAAGGGCTTGGCCCGCTACTTTATCCGCGAGCCTGGCGCAAGATGGTCGCCAGCCTGAGCCAGCTTCCGGATAATTTATTGCGGCGCTTTGGCGGCGGACTTGTGGTTGCCGGGATTGTGATCTACTACATGTTGAGGAAATCGATTGGCTGATCAAAAAGTGGTCGGATTTGCCTTATTTTGGATGCAAAAAGTGCTGTAACTCTGAAAAAGCGATGGTAGAATCCATTTTTAAGCAAACGGTGATTTTGAAAAATGGGTAACAACGTCGTCGTACTGGGCACCCAATGGGGTGACGAAGGTAAAGGGAAGATCGTCGATCTCCTGACAGAACGGGCTAAATATGTTGTGCGCTACCAGGGTGGTCACAACGCCGGCCATACTCTCGTAATCAACGGTGAAAAAACCGTTCTCCATCTTATTCCATCAGGCATTCTGCGTGAAAACGTCACCAGCATCATCGGTAACGGCGTCGTGCTGTCTCCGGCTGCGCTGATGAAAGAGATGAAGGGCCTGGAAGACCGTGGTATCCCGGTTCGCGAGCGTCTGCTGCTCTCTGAAGCCTGCCCGCTTATCCTTGACTATCACGTGGCGCTGGACGTGGCGCGTGAAAAAGCGCGCGGCGCGAAGGCGATCGGCACCACCGGTCGCGGCATCGGCCCGGCTTACGAAGATAAAGTCGCTCGTCGCGGTCTGCGCGTTGGCGATCTGTTCGATAAAGCAACCTTCGCCGATAAACTGAAAGAAGTGATGGAATATCACAACTTCCAGCTGGTGAACTTCTACAAAGCAGAAGCCGTTGACTACCAGAAAGTGCTGGACGATGTAATGGCGATTGCCGACATCCTGACCGGCATGGTGGTGGACGTTTCCGACCTGCTGGATCAGGCGCGTAAACGCGGCGACTTCGTGATGTTCGAAGGCGCGCAGGGCACGCTGCTGGATATCGACCATGGTACTTATCCGTACGTCACCTCTTCCAATACCACCGCGGGTGGCGTGGCGACCGGCTCCGGCCTGGGCCCGCGTTATGTGGATTACGTTCTGGGTATCATCAAAGCTTACTCGACTCGCGTCGGCGCGGGTCCGTTCCCGACCGAGCTGTTTGATGAAACCGGCGAGTTCCTCTGCAAGCAGGGTAACGAATTCGGCGCCACCACCGGTCGTCGTCGTCGTACCGGCTGGCTGGACGCCGTCGCGGTTCGTCGCGCGGTGCAGATTAACTCCCTGTCCGGCTTCTGCCTGACTAAACTGGACGTCCTCGACGGCCTGAAAGAAGTGAAAATCTGCGTTGGCTACCGTATGCCGGATGGCTGCGAAGTGACCACCACTCCGCTGGCAGCCGACAACTGGGAAGGTATCGAGCCTATCTACGAAACCATGCCGGGCTGGTCTGAAACCACCTTCGGCGTGAAAGAGCGCAGCGGCCTGCCGCAGGCAGCGCTGAACTACATCCAGCGTATTGAAGAGCTGACCGGCGTACCGGTTGATATCATCTCTACTGGTCCAGACCGTTCCGAGACCATGATTCTGCGCGACCCGTTCGACGCATAATCACTCGCAAGGGGCGCCGTTCAGGCGCCCTTGTTTTTGCTGTTCGCCCGCCCCATTTTAAATAAATTAGCGGCCTGAGCGCTGGCTGGTTTATCATCAATAATAATGATGTCGCTCGACATACCCTGTTTTCTTTTCCCTGAGGTTTATGTGCAGTTAACGAGTTTCACCGATTACGGACTACGGGCGCTGATTTATATGGCGTCGCTGCCGGAAGGACGGATGACCAGTATCTCGGAAGTAACCGAGGTCTATGGCGTCTCCCGTAATCATATGGTTAAAATAATCAATCAGTTAAGTCGCATGGGCTATGTGACTGCCGTGCGGGGGAAGAACGGGGGCATTCGCCTCGGCAAACCAGCTGGACAGATCCGCGTCGGTGACGTGGTACGCGACCTGGAACCCTTATCGCTGGTCAACTGCAGCAGCGAGTTTTGCCACATTACTCCAGCCTGTCGTCTGAAACAGGCACTAGCTGAAGCCGCGCAGAGTTTTCTCAAGGAACTGGATAACTATACGTTGGCTGATTTGGTTGAGAAGAATCAACCGCTTTATAAATTATTGCTGGTGGAGTGACGCCACTCTGCCGGAGATGACAACGGAGGAACCGATATGTCACAAGATCCATTCCAGGAACGCGAAGCTGAGAAGTACGCGAACCCAATCCCGAGCCGGGAATTTATCCTCGAACATTTAACCAAACGGGAAAAGCCCGCCAGCCGCGATGAGCTGGCCATCGAGTTAAATATCGAGGGCGAAGAGCAAACCGAAGCGCTGCGCCGCCGCCTGCGCGCGATGGAACGCGACGGTCAGCTGGTCTTCACCCGCCGTCAGTGCTATGCGCTGCCGGAGCGCCTTGATCTCCTCAAAGGAACCGTTATTGGTCACCGTGATGGCTATGGTTTCCTGCGTGTTGAAGGGCGCAAAGACGATCTGTACCTGTCGTCAGAGCAGATGAAAACCTGTATTCATGGCGACCAGGTGCTGGCCCAACCGCTGGGCGCGGACCGCAAGGGCCGCCGCGAAGCGCGCATCGTCCGCGTCCTGGTGCCGAAAACCAGCCAGATTGTTGGCCGCTACTTTACCGACGCTGGCGTCGGTTTCGTCGTCCCGGACGACAGTCGCCTCAGCTTCGATATCCTGATCCCGCCGGAAGAGATTATGGGCGCGCGGATGGGCTACGTGGTGGTGGTCGAGCTGACCCAGCGCCCGACCCGCCGCACCAAAGCCGTGGGGAAAATCGTCGAAGTGCTGGGCGACAACATGGGTACCGGCATGGCTGTCGATATGGCGCTGCGCACCCATGAAATTCCGTACGTCTGGCCGCCGGCGGTAGAAAATCAGGTTTCCGGCCTGAAAGAGCAGGTGCCGGAAGAGGCCAAAGCCGGGCGCGTCGATCTGCGCTCCCTGCCGCTGGTCACTATTGACGGTGAAGATGCCCGCGACTTCGATGACGCAGTGTACTGCGAGAAGAAACGCGGCGGCGGCTGGCGCCTGTGGGTAGCCATTGCCGACGTCAGCTACTACGTGCGTCCGGGGACGCCGCTGGACGCGGAAGCGCGCAGCCGTGGAACCTCGGTCTACTTCCCGTCGCAGGTGGTACCGATGCTGCCGGAAGTGTTGTCTAACGGTCTGTGCTCGCTGAACCCGCAGGTCGATCGCCTGTGCATGGTATGCGAGATGACGATTTCGTCAAAAGGCCGTCTGACCGGTTATAAATTCTATGAAGCGGTGATGAGTTCACATGCTCGCCTGACCTATACCAAGGTGTGGCATATGCTGCAGGGCGACCAGGAGCTGCGTGAGCACTACGCGCCGCTGGTGAAGCATATTGAAGAACTGCATAACCTCTACAAGGTGCTGGATGGCGCCCGCGAAGAGCGCGGCGGTATCTCATTTGAAAGTGAAGAAGCTAAATTCATCTTCAACGCCGAGCGCCGTATCGAGCGTATCGAACAGACCCAGCGTAACGATGCGCACAAGCTGATTGAAGAGTGCATGATCCTGGCGAACATCTCCGCTGCGCGCTTCGTTGAGAAGGCGCAGGAGCCGGCGCTGTTCCGTATTCACGATAAGCCGAGCACCGAGGCGATTACCGCGTTCCGCAGCGTGCTGGCGGAGCTGGGGCTGGAACTGCCTGGCGGCAACAAGCCGGAGCCGCGCGATTACGCCGAACTGCTGACCTCCATCGCCGATCGCCCGGATGCGGAAATGCTTCAGACGATGCTCCTGCGGTCGATGAAGCAGGCGGTCTACGATCCGGAAAACCGCGGGCACTTTGGCCTCGCGCTGCAGTCCTATGCCCACTTCACCTCGCCGATCCGTCGTTACCCGGATCTGTCGCTGCACCGCGCCATCAAATATCTGCTGGCCAAAGAGCAGGGGCATAAAGGCAACAGCACGGAGACCGGCGGCTGGCACTACAGCATGGAAGAGATGCTGCAGCTGGGCGAGCACTGCTCGATGACCGAACGCCGCGCTGATGAAGCGACGCGCGAAGTCTCCGACTGGCTGAAGTGCGACTTCATGCAGGATCAGGTAGGCAACATCTTCTCCGGGGTTATCGCCAGCGTGACCGGCTTTGGCTTCTTCGTCCGTCTCAACGATCTGTTTATCGACGGCCTGGTGCATGTTTCCTCTCTGGATAACGACTACTATCGTTTCGACCAGGTGGGGCAGCGTCTGATCGGCGAGTCCGGCGGGCAGACTTATCGCCTGGGCGACCGCGTGGAAGTCCGTGTGGAAGCGGTCAACATGGACGAGCGTAAAATCGACTTTACCCTAATCTCCAGCGAGCGCGCGCCGCGTAATGTCGGCAAAACCGCCCGTGAGAAAGCGAAAAAGAGCACCTCCGGCAAACCGGGCGGCCGTCGTCATCAGGTCGGTAAGCAGGTGAACTTCGAGCCGGACAGCGCGTTCCGCAAAGAAAAAGACCAGGCGAAAGCGAAGCCGAAAGGCGAGAAGAAAGCGAAAAAACCGTCGGCGAAAACGCAGAAAATCGCCGCCGCCACCAAAGCCAAGCGCGCGGCAAAGAAGAAGAGCGCCGAGTGATTGACCACCCTTCATCCTGAAGTCTGCTGACGCAGGACGGGGTGAAGGGCGGATAACAGAACCTAAAACGAGTACATCAATGAGTGAAATGATTTACGGCATCCATGCGGTGCAGGCACTGCTGGAGCGCGCACCTGAGCGTTTTCAGGAAGTTTATATTCTGAAAGGCCGTGAGGATAAGCGCCTGCTGCCGCTGATCCACGCTCTGGAAGCGCAGGGCGTGGTGATTCAGCTGGCCAACCGCCAGTTTCTCGATGAGAAGAGCGAAGGCGCGGTACACCAGGGGATCATTGCCCGCGTGAAGCCGGGGCGTCAGTATCAGGAGAATGATCTGCCGGATCTGCTGGCGCAGCTCGATCAGCCGTTCCTGTTGATCCTTGACGGTGTGACCGATCCGCATAACCTCGGCGCCTGCCTGCGCAGCGCCGATGCTGCCGGCGTGCACGCGGTGATTGTGCCAAAAGATCGTTCCGCGCAGCTGAATGCGACGGCGAAGAAAGTGGCCTGCGGCGCGGCGGAGAACGTCCCGCTGATCCGTGTCACCAACCTGGCGCGCACCATGCGTCTGTTGCAGGAGGAGAACGTCTGGATCGTTGGAACCGCAGGTGAAGCCGACCATACGCTGTTCCAGAGCAAAATGACCGGGCCGATGGCGCTGGTGATGGGCGCGGAAGGCGAAGGCATGCGCCGCCTGACCCGCGAGCACTGCGATGAGCTGATCAGCATTCCGATGGCGGGCAGCGTCTCCTCGCTGAACGTCTCGGTGGCCACCGGCATCTGCCTGTTTGAGGCGGTACGCCAGCGCAGCTAAGCTGACCCGCTGACGAAACTGAAAAGCCATCCTTCGTGATGGCTTTTTTGTGACCGCTCTCGCGGGCGAGTATCCCCCCGGATAACCATACTTAGGCTTATCGCCATTGATGGAGGGAGACACGATGCACTGGCAAACCCACACCGTTTTTAATCAACCGACCCCGCTGAATAACAGCAATCTGTTCCTGTCCGATACCGCCCTACGTGAAGCGGTGGTCCGCGAAGGCGCCGGCTGGGATGGCGATCTGCTCGCCAGCATTGGCCAGCAGCTGGGGACCGCAGAATCGCTGGAGCTGGGACGCCTGGCCAACAGCAACCCGCCGGAGCTGCTGCGCTATGACGCCACCGGCGCCCGACTGGACGACGTTCGCTTCCACCCCGCCTGGCACCTGCTGATGCAGGGGCTGTGCGCGAACCGGGTGCATAATCTCGCCTGGCAGGAGGATGCCCGTGAAGGCGCGTTTGTCGCGCGCGCCGCTCGCTTTCTGCTTCACGCCCAGGTAGAGGCCGGAACGCTGTGCCCGATTACCATGACTTTCGCCGCGACGCCCCTGCTGCAGCGCGCCCTGCCCGCGCCTTTTGGCGACTGGCTGTCGCCGCTGCTGAGCGACCGTTACGATCCCCACCTCGCGCCGGGCGACCAGAAGCGCGGTCTGCTGATTGGCATGGGGATGACCGAGAAGCAAGGGGGCTCCGATGTGCTGAGCAATACCACCCGCGCGGAGAAAACAGCGGAAGGGTTTTACCGGCTGGTGGGACACAAATGGTTTTTTTCGGTGCCGCAGAGCGATGCGCACCTGGTGCTGGCCCAGGCGCCTGCGGGTCTGTCGTGCTTCTTTGTGCCGCGCCTGCTGCCCGACGGGCAGCGCAACGGGGTGCGTCTGGAGCGCTTAAAAGAGAAGCTCGGCAACCGCTCCAACGCCAGTAGCGAAGTGGAGTTTTATGACGCCTGCGGCTGGCTGGTGGGTGACGAGGGCGATGGCGTGCGGCAGATCCTCAGGATGGGCGGTCTCACCCGCTTTGACTGCGCGCTGGGCAGCCATGCCCTGATGCGCCGGGCCTTCTCCGTAGCGCTGTATCATGCGCTACAGCGTCAGGCGTTCGGTAAAAATCTGGTCGATCAGCCGATGATGCGCCAGCTGCTGGGGCAAATGGCGCTCCGTCTTGAAGGACAGACCGCGTTTCTGTTTCGTCTGGCGCGAGCCTGGGACCGTCGGGATGATGCCCGGGAAAGTGCCTGGGCGCGTCTGTTTACGCCTGCGGCCAAGTTTGCCATCTGCAAGGCCGGTATCCCGTTTGTCGCTGAGGCGATGGAAGTCCTGGGAGGGATCGGCTATTGCGAGGAGAGTGAGTTGCCGCGGTTGTATCGCGAGATGCCGGTCAATAGCATCTGGGAAGGCTCCGGCAATATTATGTGCCTCGATGTGATGCGGGTGCTGAGCAAGCAGCCGGCGGCGATGGAGCTGCTGGCCGCGGAGTGTGCGGAGGTGAAAGGACAGAACCGCCATCTCGACCGCGCATGGCGTCAGCTGCAGCAATTGCTGAAACGCCCCGCCGAAGAGCAGGGCAGAGAGATTGCCCGGCTGGTCTATCGTCTGGGGGCGGGGGCGCAGATGCTGCGTTTCGCTTCGCCGCCGCTGGCCGAAGCCTGGTGCCGGATGATGCTCGACACGCGCGGCGGCATACGTCTTGACGCGCCGACCCTCGACGACCTGCTGCTGCGGGCCATGGGGCGGGGGCGCCAGGCGCCTCAGGCGTAGAGAATGGCCTGCACGCGCCAGCTGTCCGGCTGTTGTTCCTCGTACATCTGAATAATGCGATACCAGGAGGCGCCTTGCTCGTCCGCTTTGCGGGCAATGGCGTGCTCCACATCCTGTTGGCTGCCGGAAAGATTAGCGACGGAGATCAGACCGATTTCATTCAGGCCGGTAACGCAATCCGCGCTGGCGAATTCGGCTGACTGCGCGGACGTGTTGGCCGTCGCAGTGGTTAACAGCAGGCTGGATAGGGTAAAAGATCGTTTCATCGTCAGCTCCATTTCACGTAGTCCCAAGGGCAGTCCGTTGCTAACGTCCTGCCAGGTGGCTGGCCGAACGTTATTATGCACAGGAGAACGTGAATGGACGCAAAGCTGTGTAAAGCAGATTTAAAGACGCCGCCTCGTCATCGACGATAGAGGATCGCCTGCGAATACCACTGGCCGGGTACCATGGTGTCATCGATCATGATGATGACGTAGTAATCGGCTTTGGCCGCTTCTGCTTTGGCCTTCAGCGCCGCTTCGACATCCATCGGCGAACCGTACATCAGTACGCTCACCGTGGCCATTTTCTGCAGGCCAGCCGTCTGGTTGCGCTGGATCTCCTGCGGATGGTCGGTGGCGGGCGGCGGGGCTTCCGGCGTTCCCTGCAGAGCACTACACCCGCTGAGGACGATAGCCAGTAACCACGGAGACAACCTGCGCATAACCATATCTCGTTTCCTGATAGTGATAGTGTAGTGGTAGCCTTAACAGGATTTCCGGGGAATGTTCCCGAACTGTTATCTCTGACGCGATTTTCGAATGAAAATGTTGTGAAAGCGTAACCGGGTTCTCAACATTATGAATCGTAGCAAACTGGGTTGCCTGGTGAATGCATTTTCCCATGCCGCCTAACCACAATAGAGAAGGGAGACGATAAATGATTGCACTAGAAATGCGCAACCTCGGCGGTGGCGAAATTTTGCATGCCTGCCCGCAGGAGAGTCTGGACAAGCCACTGCCCTGTATCGTCTTTTATCATGGCTTTACCTCGTCGAAACTGGTTTACAGCTACTTTGCGGTGGCGCTGGCCCTGGCGGGTTTCCGGGTGATTATGCCGGACGCGCCGGAGCATGGCGCGCGCTATCACGGTGATGAGACCGGGCGGATGCAGCGCTTCTGGCCGATCTTGCAGCAGAATTTCAGCGAGTTTCCCGCGCTGCGCGAGGCGATTATCGCCGAAGGCTGGCTGGAAGGAGAGCGACTGGCGGTGGCGGGGGCGTCGATGGGGGGAATGACGGCCCTGGGTATCATGACGCACCATCCCGAGCTGAACAGCGTCGCCTGCCTGATGGGAGCAGGCTATTTTCGTTCGCTGTCGCAAACCCTGTTTCCCTCGCCTGGCTTTGATGGCGACAGCCTCAGCGAATGGGATGTCAGCCATCAGCTGGCGTCGCTCGCCCGGCGGCCGCTGTTGCTCTGGCATGGCGATGCCGACGACGTGGTGCCGCCGGAAGAGACCTTCCGTCTTGAGCAAGCGCTCAGGCAGAGCGACCTTGCCGCCAGGCTGACCTGCGTCTGGCAGAAAGGCGTCCGCCATCGCATCACCCCGGAGGCGCTGGCCACGACGGTCGCCTTTTTTCAGCAGCATCTTTAAACGCGGATCACGCTGACGCCCTGGTCCTCAAGCTGCTTGAGGATCGCGGCATCGGCCTGTTTGCCGGTGATCACCACGTCAATTTGCCCGGCCTGGCTGAATAGCATTCCGGCGCGCTCGCCGATCTTGCTGCTGTCGACCAGCACCGCCAGCTTGCCGACCACGCTGAGCATTTTCTGCTCGGCCATGGCGGTCAACATATCTGTTTTGTATAACCCCTCGGCGGTTAACCCTTTGCCGCTGGTGAACATCCAGTGCCCGGCATAGAGGCTGTTTTCACTGCCGTGGGGGCTGAGGGTGATGGCGTGGCTGCGGTTGTACTGCCCGCCCATGATAATCACGCTGTCGTGTTCCTGGTCGATCAGGTAGTTGGCCAGCGGCAGATAGTTAGTGATGATCTGCACCGGTTTGCCGCACAGTTCACGCCCCAGCAGAAAGGCGGTGGAGCCGCAGTTGATGACGATGCTCTCACCCGGCGCGATCAGTTGCGAAGCGGCGCGCGCAATACGCACTTTTTCATCCAGATTCTGCGCCTGGTGGATATTCATCGGCGTCCAGCGGGGGCGCTGCTCGCTAATGGCTTCCGCGCCATTGCGTACCTTTTTCAGTTTGCCGCTTTCATCCAGCTTGTTGATATCACGTCGGGCCGTTGCGGGTGAGATCCCGAGCCGCGACATCACCTGCTCTACGGTAACAAACCCCGTTTGGGCGAGCAGATCCAGCAGAATTTGGTGCCTTTGCGCTTCCGTCATGAGCGAATCCGATTAAAAGTGAACGGCAAAGATGATATTTGAAATCATGTGAAAATACTAACCCTGCGGCGGGGTATTTCCGGCAGGCAGTGCCTGCCGGAGGCGGCTTACAGGAAGGATTTGAACGGCAGGTCCGGCTCAATGGTAAAGCAGTCATCGAAGCCGCGCGGGTAGTGATATTCGAAATTGTCTTTATCCAGCGGCCAGGTAAATTTGCCGCCGACCTGCCAGATAAACGGCTTGAAGCCGTACTTCAGACGATCTTTTTTCATCTCCCACAGGACGCGGATCTCCTGCGGATCGGCCTGAAAGTTCGACCAGATATCATGGTGGAACGGGATCACCACCTTCGCGTTGAGCGACTCCGCCATACGCAGGATATCGGCGCTGGTCATTTTGTCGGTGATCCCGCGCGGGTTCTCGCCATACGAGCCGAGGGCGACGTCAATCTGATGCTCGTTGCCGTGTTTCGCGTAGTAGTTGGAGTAGTGGGAATCGCCGCTGTGGTACAGGTTGCCGCCCGGTGTTTTAAACAGATAGTTGACCGCGCGCTGGTCCATCCCGTCCGGCAGCACGCCGGCGGCTATTTGATCCGCCGGGAGGGTGATCAGCGCGGTACGGTCGAACGCGTCGAGCGCGTGGATCTCAATGTCCTTAATCTTCACGACATCGCCGGGCTTCATGACGATACAGCGCGCTTTCGGCACGCCCCAGCCGATCCACATATCGACGCAGGTTTTCGGGCCGATAAACGGCACATCGGCCGGGCAGTTCTGCATGACGGCGGCGGCGACGTTGACGTCAATATGATCGTTGTGATCGTGGGTCGCGAGGACCGCGTCAATCTGGCGAATGGCGAATGGATCGAGCACGAACGGGGTGGTGCGCAGATTGGGCTGGAGCTTCTTCACCCCTGCCATCCGCTGCATCTGATGGCCGGTTTTCATCAGTGGATTGCCGTGGCTCTGCTTGCCGGTGCCGCACCAGAAATCGACGCAGACGTTGGCGCCGCCTTCGGATTTCAACCAGATGCCGGTACAGCCCAGCCACCACATGGCGAAGGTGCCGGGCGCAACCTGCTCCTGCTCAATCTCTTCATTCAGCCAGCTACCCCATTCCGGAAAGGTGTTCAGGATCCATGATTCACGGGTGATGGTCTGTACTTTACTCATCGCGGTCTTCCTCGTGCATTTTCAAAAGTAATCATTATTTGATTGGTTTTGATTTATATTGTCACTGTGCTTCCAGGATTGCAATCATGTTTTCCACCCCTTTTGCGATCTGATACGCATAATCTCCCGTCTTTTTCACAGCTTACGTGCCTTGGTTTTTGTTTTATCTATATGATTTAAAATGTTTATTTATGTTTCATTATAAATGAATGGAAATAACCTGAGTGAAGGAAAGGATTATTGCGGTGTGCGTCACATTTAATCAAATTTAATCTTGTTGTGATTACTTTTGATTATTAGAGTGAGCAGCGAGAAATGCTGAGCGTAAGGCGCGTTCAGCGCCTTCACCATCGGGAGTGTGTTATGGCAATCCTCTACAACATCTTTACCGTTTTCTTTAATCAGGTGATGACTAATGCCCCGCTGCTGCTGGGTATCGTGACCTGCCTGGGCTATATCCTGCTGCGTAAAAGCGTCAGCGTGATTATCAAAGGCACCATCAAAACCATTATCGGTTTCATGCTGTTACAAGCCGGCTCCGGTATCCTCACCAGCACCTTTAAACCGGTGGTGGCGAAAATGTCAGAGGTGTACGGCATTAACGGCGCCATCTCTGACACCTATGCCTCGATGATGGCGACCATCGACCGGATGGGCGAGGCGTATAGCTGGGTGGGCTACGCGGTGCTGCTGGCGCTGGCGCTGAATATCTGTTACGTCCTGCTGCGCCGGATTACCGGCATCCGCACCATCATGCTGACGGGCCATATCATGTTTCAGCAGGCGGGGCTGATTGCGGTCTCGTTCTTTATTTTCGGCTACTCCATGTGGACCACCATCATCTGCACCGCGGTGTTGGTGTCACTCTACTGGGGCATTACCTCCAATATGATGTACAAGCCTACTCAGCTGGTCACCGACGGCTGCGGTTTTTCTATCGGGCACCAGCAGCAGTTCGCCTCGTGGATTGCCTACAAAGTGGCGCCCTGGCTGGGGAAAAAAGAGGAGAGCGTCGAAGACCTCAAGCTGCCTGGCTGGCTGAACATCTTCCACGACAACATTGTTTCCACCGCGATTGTGATGACTATCTTCTTCGGTGCGATCCTGCTCTCTTTCGGCATTGACGTGGTGCAGGCGATGGCGGGTAAAACCCACTGGACGGTCTATATCCTGCAGACCGGTTTCTCCTTCGCGGTGGCGATTTTCATCATCACTCAGGGCGTGCGGATGTTCGTCGCCGAGCTGTCCGAAGCCTTCAACGGTATCTCGCTGCGTCTGATCCCCGGGGCGGTGCTGGCGATCGACTGCGCCGCTATCTATAGCTTCGCGCCGAATGCGGTGGTCTGGGGCTTTATGTGGGGCACCATCGGTCAGCTGATTGCCGTCGGCATTCTGGTCGGCGTCGGCTCCCCGATTCTGATTATTCCTGGTTTTATCCCTATGTTCTTCTCCAACGCGACGATTGGCGTTTTTGCCAACCACTTTGGCGGCTGGCGCGCGGCGCTCAAAATCTGCCTGGTGATGGGCATGATTGAAATATTCGGTTGCGTATGGGCGGTGAAACTCACCGGCATGAGCGCCTGGATGGGGATGGCGGACTGGTCGATTCTGGCGCCGCCGATGATGCAGGGCTTCGCCTCCGTCGGGCTGGCGTTTATGGCCGTCATCATCCTGATTGCACTGGCTTATATGTTCTTCGCCGGCCGCGCGCTGCGCGCCGAGGAGGACGCGGAAAAAAAACTGGCAGAGGCCTCTGCCCAATAAGGAGTTCTGATTATGACCGTACGTATTCTGGCTGTGTGTGGTAACGGGCAAGGCAGTTCCATGATCATGAAAATGAAGGTGGACCAGTTTCTGACGCAATCCAACATCGACCACACGGTAAACAGCTGCGCGGTAGGTGAATACAAAAGCGAGCTGAACGGCGCGGATATCATCATCGCTTCAACCCATATCGCGGGGGAGATTACCGTCTCCGGTAATAAACATGTGGTGGGCGTGCGTAACATGCTTTCGCCAGCGGATTTCGGTCCCAAGCTGCTGGAGGTGATTAAAGCTCACTTCCCGCAGGACGTGAAATAAGGAGCGGCCATGAAACTTCATGAATCGCTGGCGCAGAACCACTCCATCCGCCTGCAGGCGGAAGCGGAAACCTGGCAGGAGGCGGTAAAAATCGGCGTCGATCTGCTGGTGGCCGCCGACGTCGTGGAACCGCGCTACTACCAGGCAATCCTCGACGGCGTCGCGCAGCACGGCCCCTATTTTGTGATCGCTCCGGGATTAGCCATGCCGCACGGGCGGCCGGAAGAGGGCGTCAAAAAAACCGGCTTTGCGCTGGTCACGCTAAAGAAACCGCTAATTTTCAACCACGAAGATAACGACCCGGTCGACATCCTGATCACCATGGCGGCGGTTGACGCCACCACCCACCAGGAAGTGGGCATCATGCAGATCGTTAACCTGTTTGATGATGAAGCCAATTTCGACCGTTTACGCGCCTGTCGCAGCGAGCAGGAAGTGCTGGATTTAATTAAAAACGCCACCGCAGCGGCTGTTTAAAAGGAACACTATCATGTCATTACCTATGTTACAGGTCGCACTGGACAACCAAACGCTGGCCAGCGCCTACGAGACCACCCGCCTGATCGCCGAAGAGGTGGATATCATTGAAGTCGGCACCATCCTTTGCGTCGGCGAAGGGGTGCGTGCGGTGCGCGATCTGAAAGCGCTGTACCCGCATAAAATTGTGCTGGCGGACGCCAAAATCGCCGACGCCGGCAAGATTTTGTCGCGAATGTGCTTTGAAGCCAACGCCGACTGGGTCACGGTGATCTGCTGCGCCGATATCAATACCGCCAAAGGGGCGCTGGATGTCGCCAAAGAGTTCAACGGCGACGTTCAGATCGAGCTAACCGGCTTCTGGACCTGGGAGCAGGCGCAGGCATGGCGCGAGGCGGGCATCCAGCAGGTGGTTTATCACCGCAGCCGCGACGCGCAGGCGGCGGGCGTGGCGTGGAGCGAGGCGGATATCAGCGCAATTAAGCGTCTGTCCGATATGGGCTTCAAAGTGACCGTCACCGGCGGCCTGGCGCTGGAGGACCTGCCGCTGTTCGCTGGCATCCCCATCCACGTCTTTATTGCCGGGCGCAGCATCCGCGATGCCGCTTCGCCGGTGGAAGCGGCGCGCCAGTTTAAACGCTCTATCGCCCAGCTGTGGGGTTAAGGAGCGGCTATGTTGGCGAAACAAATTCCGCTCGGCATCTATGAAAAAGCGCTCCCCGCCGGGGAGTGCTGGCTGGAGCGGCTAAAGCTGGCGAAAGCGCTGGGCTTTGATTTTGTGGAAATGTCCCTCGATGAAACGGACGCTCGCCTTGCGCGGCTGGACTGGAGCCCGGAGCAGCGTCTGGCGCTGGTCAAGGCGGTGGCCGAAACCGGCGTCCGGGTGCCATCGATGTGCCTGAGCGCCCATCGCCGTTTTCCACTGGGCAGCGAAGATGACGCGGTGCGTCTTCAGGGGCTGGAAATCATGCGCAAAGCCATCCAGCTGGCGCAGGATGTCGGGATCCGGGTGATCCAGCTGGCAGGTTACGACGTCTATTACCAGCAGGCGAACGATGAGACGCGGCGCCGCTTTCGCGATGGCCTGAAAGAGAGCGTCGAGATGGCCAGCCGGGCCCAGGTAACCCTGGCGATGGAGATTATGGACTACCCGTTGATGAACTCGATCAGCAAAGCGCTGGGCTACGCCCATTACCTGAATAATCCGTGGTTCCAGCTTTATCCCGATATCGGCAATCTGTCGGCGTGGGATAACGACGTCCAGATGGAGCTGCAGGCCGGCATGGGGCACATCGTGGCGGTGCACGTCAAAGATACCCGGCCCGGCGTCTTTAAAAACGTGCCGTTCGGCGAAGGGGTCGTCGATTTTGAACGCTGCTTCGCAACCCTCAAACAGACCGGCTACTGCGGCCCGTATCTGATTGAGATGTGGAGTGAAAGCAGCGCGGATCCGCTAGCGGAAGTGGCGAAGGCGCGCGACTGGGTGAAAGCGCGGATGGCCCGCGCCGGGCTGATGGAGGCGGCGTAATGCAACAACTGAAACAGCAGGTGTTCGAGGCCAATATGGATCTGCCGCGCTACGGCCTGGTGACCTTCACCTGGGGCAATGTCAGCGCGATTGACCGGCAGCGCGGGCTGGTGGCGATCAAACCCAGCGGCGTGGTCTACGACGCCATGACCGTCGATGACATGACGGTGGTCGATCTGCAGGGCAACGTGGTGGAAGGACGCTGGCGTCCCTCCTCTGATACCGCTACCCATCTGGCGCTCTATCGCCGTTATCCCGGCCTTGGCGGGGTGGTGCATACCCACTCGACGCACGCTACCGCCTGGGCGCAGGCGGGGCTGGCGATCCCGGCGCTCGGCACCACTCATGCGGACTATTTCTTCGGCGATATCCCTTGCACCCGGGCGCTTAGCGCGCAGGAGGTGGATGAGGGCTACGAGCTGAACACCGGGAAGGTGATTATCGAAACGCTGGGCGAGGCAAACCCGTTGCATACGCCGGGGATCGTCGTCTATCAGCACGGGCCGTTCTCCTGGGGGAAAGACGCCCACGAGGCGGTGCACAATGCGGTGGTGATGGAAGAGGTGGCGCGCATGGCGTGGATTGCCCGCGGCATTAATCCGCGGCTGCAGCCGATTGACAGCTGGCTGATGGAAAAACATTTTCTGCGTAAACACGGGCCGAACGCCTACTACGGGCAGAAGTAAACGACGCGCTCCGGGGCTTTCACCGTCACGGTGAAACAACTGGTCTGACCCCGGAGCCGTTTTTTAGCCCTGACGATAAACTGACGGCATAGCGCGCATGCCGATGAGCGTGACCACGCAAATTATCGCGCCAGCGTAAAACGTCGAAGCGGCGCCGAAGGTTTCCCACAGCACTCCGGCGCAGGTACTGGCCAGCAACAGCGCCAGGCCGCTCATCAGGTTGAACATACCGAACGCCGTGCCGCGTAGCTCCTGCGGCGCCGTATGGGCGACCATCGCCGCCAACAGCCCTTGGGTCATCCCCATGTGAATTCCCCATAGCGCGACCCCGACCAGCAGCGTGCTCCAGTGGCCGCTGAGGGCCAGCACGATATCGGCGAGGATCAGCACCAGCAGACCCCACTGCAGCAGTTTGCTGTGGCTCATGCTGTCAGAGAGCTTGCCGAACGGGTAGGCCGTAACGCTGTAGACGAGGTTCATCGCCACCATCACCAGCGGAATAGTAAACAGCGGGATCTCCATCTGCTGGGCGCGCAGCACCAGAAAGGCTTCGCTGAAGCGGGCAAGGGTGAAGATGCTACCGATGGCGACCACCCACCAGTAGGCGGCGGAGAGCTTTTGCAGATTTTCGCGCTTCAGCGGATTACTGCGTTTATGACCGATGGCGGATTTTGGCTCCTGCAGACCAAAACCCAGCAGGAGAATGGAGAGCACGGCGGGAATAACCGCCACCCAGAATATGGCGTGAAAATCGTTGGCCCAGAGAAACATCAGCAGCACAGCCAGCAGCGGGCCGAGAAAGGCGCCAATGGTATCCAGCGCCTGACGCAGCCCGTAGGCAGCGCCGCGGATCTCCGGTGGGGTGACGTCGGCGACCAGCGCGTCTCGCGGCGCGCCGCGAATGCCTTTGCCTACGCGGTCTATCATGCGGGCGCTAAACACCATGCCGGCGGTCGGGGCGATGGCAAACAGCGGCTTGCTGAGCGCGCCCAGGCCGTAGCCCAGCAGCGCCAGCCCTTTGCGCTTGCCGACGTAGTCGCTGATCGCGCCGGAGAAGACTTTCAGGATCAGGGCGGTGGCTTCCGCCAGCCCCTCGATAAGACCGATAATGATCACGCTGGCGCCGAGGGTGGTGGCCATAAACAGCGGTAAGAGACTGTGGATCATCTCGGACGACACATCCATCAGCAGGCTGACGCCGCCGAGCACCCAAACGCCTTTGGGAATACGGCCTAAGGTGGCGAAACGCGGAACCATCCATTACTCCTGATTATCAAAAAACAGACTGATGATTAAATCAGGTTGCAATGACGCTGATAAGTCGGTTTATAAAATAATTCTCAATTGCGTTTAGGTGAGGGTTTCGCTTCGCCCCTCGCGAGGAGAGGCGAAGAATGGGCCCGGCGTTAGCGGTATATCACCGCGCTGGCGCGAAGCGGGCCGTTGGTTTCTGGTTCATGCATCAGGATGGGCTGGAAGTATTTCGCCCCCTGCGCATCGCTCAGCTGGCTAAGGGCCTGTTCAGCCTCGTGCTCAGTGGCCATATTATGATTGATATAGATAACGCCGAGGCTCTGCACGTCGTCCATGTTGCGGGCCTGTCGTTCGGTGATTTGGATAGCTGCCAGCGCGTTGGCGCTGAAGAAAAGCGCAGCCATCATGGCGATGATTTTCAGTTTCATATACTACGCTCCTGACTGACAGTCCTGACGCTGACTCGGGGGCTCTCCTGTGGTCGTTGGGCTTTGATATAAGTGTAATCGCTGCGCGTTCGTCGAATGGCGACCTTTTCTGATGCAGTTGTTCAAAAAAATGCCGCTTCCTTTGCTGGTTAATTTTAAATCACCCACTTAGCGCAACTTGACGCATAGTGCGAATTATTTGTGCAAATGCGCTTGTGTTCCTGGGGGGCCGCCATTAGAATGACGCGTCAATTTTTCAGCCGCCCTTTAACACGTTCCTTGCCTCCATGGGCCGCGGCTGACCCAGACAGGAGGCTGAATAATCCGTAAGGAGCAATTCGATGCGTCATTACGAAATCGTTTTTATGGTCCATCCTGACCAGAGCGAACAGGTTCCGGGCATGATCGAACGTTACACTGGTGCAATCACTGCAGCAGCAGGTACGATCCACCGTCTGGAAGACTGGGGCCGCCGTCAGCTGGCTTATCCGATCAACAAACTGCACAAAGCTCACTACGTTCTGATGAACGTTGAAGCGCCGCAGGAAGCGATCGATGAGCTGGAAACTAACTTCCGCTTCAACGACGCCGTTATCCGCAGCATGGTAATGCGTACTAAGCACGCTGTTACCGAAGCATCTCCGATGGTTAAAGCGAAAGACGAGCGCCGTGAGCGTCGCGAAGATTTCGCCAACGAAACCGCAGATGATTCTGAAGCTGGGGATTCTGAAGAGTAATCCTGATGACCAACCGTCTGGAGCTGTCCGGCATTATTTGCAGGACTCCACTTCGTAAGGTCAGCCCGTCAGGAATTCCTCACTGCCAGTTCGTGCTTGAGCATCGTTCAGTGCAGGAGGAAGCCGGTTTTCACCGGCAGGCATGGTGTCAGATGCCCGTTATTATTAGCGGTCACGAGAACCAGGCCATTACTCACAGTATAACGGTCGGTAGCGCAGTAACCGTTCGAGGGTTCATCTCTTGCCATAAGGCAAAGAACGGCTTGAGCAAAATGGTTCTGCATGCCGAGCAGATTGAATTGATAGATTCTGGAGACTAGCCATATGGCACGTTATTTCCGTCGTCGCAAGTTCTGCCGTTTCACCGCGGAAGGCGTTCAAGAGATCGACTATAAAGATATCGCTACGCTGAAAAACTACATCACCGAAAGCGGTAAGATTGTCCCGAGCCGTATCACCGGTACCCGTGCAAAATATCAGCGTCAGCTGGCACGCGCTATCAAACGCGCTCGCTACCTGTCCCTGCTGCCGTACACTGATCGTCATCAGTAATCGGTCACGGTCCATTAATACGACTTTGAGAGGATAAGGTAATGCAAGTTATTCTGCTTGATAAAGTAGCAAACCTGGGTAGCCTGGGTGATCAGGTTAACGTTAAAGCGGGCTATGCTCGTAACTTCCTGGTCCCGCAGGGTAAAGCTGTTCCTGCTACCAAGAAAAACGTTGAATTCTTCGAAGCGCGTCGCGCTGAACTGGAAGCCAAACTGGCTGACGTTCTGGCAGCTGCTGAAGCTCGTGCTGCGCAGATCAACGCCCTGGAATCCGTAACCATCGCGTCTAAAGCTGGCGACGAAGGTAAACTGTTCGGTTCCATCGGTACTCGCGACATCGCCGACGCTGTCACTGCAGCAGGCGTTAAAGTTGCTAAGAGCGAAGTTCGCCTGCCGAACGGCGTTCTGCGTAACGTTGGCGAGCACGAAGTGGACTTCCAGGTTCACAGCGAAGTATTCGCTAAAGTTATCATCAACGTGGTTGCTGAGTAATCGGCATCTGACGTTCTGGTAACAACAAACCGCCGGCCTTGTGCCGGCGTTTTGCTTTCCAGAGCCCTTCATTTTGCGGCGGCGTAACGCTCGCTGTCGTCTTCTCTGCTAGCGCGCACGCACAAAACTGCCATTCGACTGGCGGGTAAACAGCACCTGCTGACCATTGCCGGTATCAATAGTGAGCCCGGTGACCACGCCGTTGGCGTTCTGCCGAATCTGCACCGTCTGTCCGCTCTGCAACGTGCTTAATGGTTTACCAGCGCCTTCAACCTGCGCCATGGCGTAGACGTCGGTGGCCGGCAGCCCATGATCGCGGAACAGCTGGGCCAGGGTTTTGCCTGACTCGATGCGATAGGTTCGCCACTGTTGCTCAATGCCCGGCGCGGACTGCTGCGATGAGGATTGATAGGGCTGGGAGGCGGCGGGCTGCTGCGTTTGCGCCTGGTCCGGTTGCTCATCCTGAATCGGCTCCGGGGCGACCGGTGCCATCTGGTCGGCATCGCTCACGGTAGGCGTATTGGTGATCGGCGGCAGGGGAACAGCCTGATTGCCGCCAGCTTGCGGCTGGGACTGCGACTGCAGATTCAGGTTTGCTTCACGGCTGGCGGACGCCGGGTTTTGGCTATCGTCTGAGGGAAGCAGAATGCCGATGATAACCAACAGGAAGCCAGCGATAATTCCCCGGCGGTGCATCGGGGGCAGTGGGTCCAGGAGGCGAAAATGATCCGGGGCGTGCCAGATTTTCGCCAGGGTAGATGTCAGTTCAAAGCGCCCGGGCATGGCTTTCCTCCTGCTCCGCATATTTTTATCCTGCATATGAGTATAGATGGCTAACGTCCTGATGACCGGAACAAAGTGAAGTTAACCTGATGCCGCCTATTGTTTCTTTTTCGCTGAGATTTGTCATCATCCGCCGACAAAGTTTTACCCATTTCGCTATGGCTGTTATGCTTCCGGACGCTTTTCTCTTGATGTTTATCACCCAAAAAAGGAACAAAGATGGCAACCCCAACTTTTGACACTATCGAAGCGCAGGCAAGTTACGGTATCGGCTTGCAGGTTGGACAACAGCTGAGCGAATCCGGCCTGCAGGGGCTGCTGCCGGAAGCGTTGGTGGCGGGTATCGCCGATGCGCTGGAAGGTAACCAGCCGCAGGTGCCGGTAGAAGCCGTCCACCGTGCGCTGCGTGAAATCCACGAGCGCGCCGACGCCGTGCGTCGCGAGCGTTTCCAGGCGATGGCCGCTGACGGCCAGAAGTACCTTGATGAAAACCGCGAGAAAGAGGGTGTGAACAGCACCGAGTCCGGCCTGCAGTTCCGCGTGCTGACCCAGGGCGAAGGCCCGATCCCGGCCCGTACCGACCGCGTACGCGTGCATTACACCGGTAAACTGATCGACGGCACCGTCTTCGACAGCTCCGTCGCCCGCGGCGAACCGGCAGAGTTCCCGGTGACCGGCGTAATCGGCGGCTGGATTGAAGCGCTGACCCTGATGCCGGTAGGTTCCAAATGGGAACTGACCATCCCGCACAACCTGGCCTACGGCGAGCGCGGCGCTGGCGCGTCGATCCCTCCGTTCAGCACCCTGATCTTCGAAGTTGAACTGCTGGATATTATCTAAACAGCAGAGGCTTCCTCTTCCCCAGCGGCGGGGGAAGCCACAAGAATAGCGTAAAATCCTTAAGTTAAAAATTAATTGGAATTATGTTTTGCATTCATCGCATATGGGTGTATTTTTGTGAGCTATTTCGCGTTAGATGAGTGATATAACACTCACTTTAAACATAAAATTAACATTATATCTAAATCATAGTATTCATCCCTCCGATTCTTACCTAATATCGACTAGCCCTTGCTGGGGTTAATGACAGACGACAGGCCATCAGAGCCTGAACAACACAGACAGGTACAACAGGAAGAAATCACATGGTAGATCAGGTTAAAGTCGCTGCTATCGAGCAGGAGCCGACTGAACAATCGCTACGGCGAAATCTCACAAACCGACATATTCAGCTGATTGCAATTGGCGGGGCGATCGGCACTGGATTATTTATGGGTTCTGGCAAAACCATCAGCCTTGCCGGGCCATCCATTATTTTTGTTTATATGATTATCGGTTTTATGCTGTTTTTCGTTATGCGAGCCATGGGCGAATTACTGCTGTCGAACCTCGAATATAAATCCTTCAGCGACTTCGCGGCCGATCTGCTGGGCCCCTGGGCGGGCTACTTTACCGGCTGGACCTATTGGTTCTGCTGGGTGGTGACGGGGATGGCGGACGTGGTGGCGATCACCGCCTACGCGCAGTTCTGGTTTCCCGGACTCTCCGACTGGGTCGCGTCGCTGGCGGTGATCCTGCTGCTGCTGGGCCTGAACCTTGCCACCGTCAAAATGTTTGGCGAAATGGAGTTCTGGTTCGCGATGATCAAAATCGTCGCCATCGTGGCGCTGATCGTGGTCGGCCTGGTGAT
The DNA here is from genome assembly GCF_040062325.1 of Klebsiella sp. GG_Kp175. Classification (NCBI taxonomy): domain Bacteria; kingdom Pseudomonadati; phylum Pseudomonadota; class Gammaproteobacteria; order Enterobacterales; family Enterobacteriaceae; genus Klebsiella; species Klebsiella sp. GG_Kp175. Next base: position 33,802 of record NZ_JBEAFX010000021.1, read on the forward strand.
GGTCATGATGCATTTTAAATCGCCGACCGGCGTCGAAGCCTCTTTCGCGCATCTGTGGAATGACGGCGGCTGGTTCCCTAAAGGGCTGAGCGGCTTCTTCGCCGGCTTCCAGATTGCGGTATTCGCCTTCGTGGGGATTGAGCTGGTCGGTACCACTGCGGCTGAGACCAAAGACCCGGAAAAATCCCTGCCGCGGGCGATTAACTCCATCCCGCTGCGTATCATTATGTTCTACGTCTTCGCATTGATTGTGATTATGTCGGTGACGCCGTGGAGCTCCGTGGTGCCGAGCAAGAGCCCGTTCGTTGAGCTGTTCGTGCTGGTCGGTCTGCCGGCGGCGGCGAGCCTGATTAACTTCGTGGTGCTGACTTCCGCAGCCTCCTCAGCCAACAGCGGCGTCTTCTCCACCAGCCGTATGCTGTTCGGTCTGGCGCAGGATGGTCAGGCGCCGAAGATGTTCGCCAAGCTGTCGAAGCGTGCGGTGCCGGCGAAGGGCTTAACCTTCTCCTGCATGTGCCTGCTGGGCGGTGTGGTGATGCTGATGGTCAACCCGAGCGTGATCGCCGCGTTCACCATGATCACCACGGTGTCGGCGATCCTGTTCATGTTCGTCTGGACGATTATCCTTTGCTCTTACCTGGTCTATCGTAAAAAGCGTCCGCAGCTGCACGAGAAGTCCAAGTATAAGATGCCGCTGGGCAAATTAATGTGCTGGGTGTGCATGGCCTTCTTCGTCTTCGTACTGGTGCTGTTGACCCTCGAAGATGATACCCGTGAAGCGCTGATGGTCACCCCGCTGTGGTTTGTTCTGCTGGGTGCGGGCTGGCTGTTTGCCGGCAAAAAACGTCTGGCGAAATAAACGAAAATTTTAACGTTGCTTGCAACGGATCGTCATAAAAAAGGCCACTCAAAGTGGCCAAATAAGACGGACAATGTCGAGGGCGCCTGCGGGCGCCTTTTTCTTTACTGACCGGCGAGCGCACGCGGGAACAGCACGTTATTTTCCAGACTGATATGCTCCATCAGATCGTCGATCATCTCGTTGATACCGTTATACATTGCCTTCCAGGTGGTGCAGGCTTCCGGCGGCGGCGTCACGTTATGGGTGATATGTTTGATTACCTCGAGCAGTTCGCCCGCTTCATCATGCTCGCTTTCCATTACGCCGATCGGGCCCCCGGCCTGGGCGCCCATCCCCTGTTTGATCATCGGAAACAGGATCTGCTCCTCTTTCATCATGTGGCTGGAGAGCTCCTGCTGCAGCATGGTCAGGTACTTCGTCAGCCCTTTCGGCACATTCGGTTTATCGGCGTGGACCCGTTCAACCTTGGTGGCTTGCAGGATCAGCTCCGGCAGCTGTTCGCGGTGCCGGTCATGATAGCGAACGATGATATGGTCGATGATCTCCGCCAGAGGCGCCGCGCGCCAGTCGCGGGTGATAGGCTCCCCGGCCAGTTTCTCCAGCTCGGCCTCAATCACCGCGACATCCAGCGCTTTGCGCGATGCGGCGCGCGCCAGCGTCTGTTTGCCGCCGCAGCAGTAATCCATATCGTATTGACGGAACAGGGCGGAGGCGCGCGGGATGGTCAGCGCCAGCTCGCCTAAAGGTTGGTCACGGAAAGCCATAGCAGTTACCTCGTCATCAGGAATATAAGATGTATTTTAAATACATCTTTTTGGCGAGGGAATACCCCTTAATAGGGCCCGGCTACTTTTTTTCGTTCGTCAGCGGTTGCAACGTTGGTTTTTCCGGCCTGGCGCGGACGGCGGAGACCACGCCGAGCACCAGCAGCAGGATACCGCTCAGGGTCAGCAGCGGCGGTAAACTTTGCCGCAACAGAAAGGTATACAGAAGCCCGGCCAGGGTTTCGAAAACGATAAGGGGCCCGAGGATCACCGTCGGTAATCGTTGACTGGCAATATTCCAGCACAGCGCGCCGACCCATGAGCAGAGCACCGCGATGGCCAGCATCAGCGTAATAAACACCGCCGGGCGCGGGCCGAAGGGCAGGGGGAAGCCGGCCTGCTGACCGTGCAGCCAGGCGCAGGCGGCGAGATAGCCGGCCAGCGAAACCGGAAGCGTCACCAGCGCCTGAGCGGTAGCCCACATCATCGGCGGTTGATGCGGGTTCTCCCGAAGCCAGCGGGCGTTGCGCAGGGCATACCAGGCCCAGCAGATCACCGACCCCAGCGCCAGCGCAATGCCGGAGCCGTAGCGCCACGGGCTAAAATCAGGCAGCCCCTGGCGCAGTTCCGCGACGTTAACGCAGATCAGGCCGACGGCGATGCAGACCAGCGCCGGAAACAAGCGCCGCCATGGCAGCTTTCCGTCGCGCTGGCTGTAAAGCAGATTGGCGAAGACCGGCAATACCACCGGCAGCGTGCCGATAATCATGGTGGAGACCGGCGCCCCGGTACGCTGAATGGCGCTGGCCAGGCAGACGTAATAGATAAGATTTCCCATCATCGTCAGACCCAGCGCGGTCCACCAGTCGTTCCGGCTCAGCTGGCGCAAACGCGCGCGCCCGAGCCATGCCAGCGGCAGGGCGATCAGACCAAGGGCCAGATAGCGTCCCATCGACTGCAGCATCGCCGGATACTCTGGCACCAGCAAAGGCCCGACGAAAATTAAACCCCACATCAGCCCCGCCAGCAGGGCGTACAACACACCACTAATCATCATTGCATCCATTGTCATCACGGTTGTCTGCAGTGTAGAAGGAGGCCGGGCGGGAATATTGTATGAGATTGCGCATCAGCGCCTGGCGACCTGCTTCTGATAGCGTACCGGCGTAATGCCGTAACGCTGGGTGAAGGTGCGGGTCAGGTGAGACTGGTCGGTGAGGCCGACGGCTATCGCCACTTCGGCGGCGGGCATGCCGTGGGTGAGAAATGCTTTGGCGCGCCACAGGCGGATGGCCATCAGCATCTGATGGGGCGTTACGTGGTAGTGGGCTTTAAACTGGCGCTGAAAGTGGTACGGGCTCAGCGCCGCCACCTGCGCCAGCTCGTCGAGGGTGATGGGGCGCATATAGTTATCATGCAGGTAGTCGCGCACGCGGTCGAAGCGATGCCCGGCCTCACCCTGCGCCGAGGCATGGTGGGCCAGAGGGCGGAAGGCGTCGATGAGGTCGAGCAGCATTCCCTGCTGGGCCAGCGCATCTTCGCTGTGCCACAGACCGTAAATCAGCTGGCCAATCCGCCGGGACCGCAGGGGATCCTCGCGAACCACCTCGCTGAACCACCAGTCGCGCACCCCGGTGATGGCTTCCAGACGGTCGGGCTCCAGATAAATCATCCGGTAGCGCCAGCCGTCGGCGGTTTCCGCTTCGCCGGTGTGCAGCTCGTCGGGATTCATGGTGACAATGGCATTGGCGGCGGCGATGTGCTGACTGCCGCGGTAGCGAAAGCGCTCGGCGCCCTGCTCAATCACGCCAATGCCGAAAGCTTCGTGGGTATGGGGTTCAAAGGCGTAGCGGGAGATATGGGCGTGGTAAAGCTCTACCCCGGGCAGCTGTTCGAGATGGCGAAAGCGCGCGCGATCTTTTTCATCACTAAATTGGGGTGGTACGCCCTGCATGCCTGCCTCCCGACGATTAATCTCTTCAATATGAGAGAGGAACCGCCGGGACGCAACCGCAAAAGCTGAGAGGGGCGGTTACAGAATGCCTTTCACGCTTTCGGCAAGGGAGGTGGTCGGACGGCCGATCAACGTACTCAGGGTGCGGCTGTCGTCAAACAGCCCGCCTTTCGAGGCGCCGACGTCGGAGTCTGCCAGCATATCGGCCAGACCCGCCGGCAGGCCGACGCTTTTCAGCGCGGCGGCGAAGTCGGCTTCGCTGAGATTTTGGTAGACCACGTTTTTACCGCTTTGCTTGCTCAGCTCAGCAGCCAGGTCGCTCAGCGTCCAGGCGTTATCACCCGCCAGTTCATAAACTTTCCCTGCATGGCCTTCACCGGCGATAACGCGGGCGGCCGCGGCGGCATAATCTGCGCGGGTAGCGGAGGCAATTTTACCTTCGCCGGCGGCGCCGATAAACACGCCGTGCTCCAGCGCCGGCGGCGCGCTGGCCAGATAGTTTTCAGTATACCAGCCGTTACGCAGCAGGGCGTAAGCGATACCCGAGTCGGCCAGCATCTGCTCAGTTGCAATATGCTCTGCGGCCAGGCCCAGCGGCGAAGTGTCGGCGTGCAGCAGGCTGGTGTAGGCGATGAACTTCACCCCAGCGGCTTTGGCGGCGTTGATGACGTTGCGGTGCTGTACGGCGCGCTGGCCGACTTCGCTGGAGGAGATTAACAGCAGTTTATCCACGCCCTGCAGCGCGGCGGTCAGCGCCGCTTCGTCGCTATAGTCGGCCTGGCGGACGACAACGCCCTGCTGGCTGAGAGTCTGGGCTTTGGCCGGGTTGCGGACAATCGCCACAATCTGGCCGGCAGGGACGGTTTTAAGCAGGTCTTGCAGAACGTAGTGGCCAAGCTGGCCGGTGGCACCGGTAAGAGCGATCATTAGTCTTCTCCTTCGTGTTTAGTGGCAGTTGTGGTAAGCTAACACCTTAACTAACTTTTAGTAAGTACGTACAAAAAGGTAAGTGTGAAAATGGCCGAACCGACGCTGAGCGAGAAACTGCGCAATGGCAATTTGTTTGCGGAACAGTGCCCGTCGCGCGATGTGCTTAAACATGTCACCAGCCGCTGGGGCGTGTTGATTCTGGTGGCGCTGCGCGAAGGAACCCATCGCTTCAGCGATCTGCGGCGCAAAATGGGCGGGGTCAGCGAAAAGATGCTGGCGCAGTCGCTGCAGGCCCTGGAGCAGGATGGTTTTATCGACCGCGTCTCTTATCCGGTGGTGCCGCCGCACGTTGAATATAGCCTGACGCCGCTCGGCCTGCAGGTGAGCGAGAAGGTGGCGGCCCTGGCGGACTGGATCGAGGTTAATCTGCCGGCGGTGCTGGCTAGCCACGAGGAGTGAAAATGTATCACTCCCTGTAGCCCCGGTAAGCGCAGCGCCACCGGGGAGATATTCCCGGATAGCGGCTGGCGCCTTATCCGGGCTACCCGTCAGCTCCGGTTTGTAG
>NZ_JBEAFX010000022.1:0-34624 GCF_040062325.1 Klebsiella sp. GG_Kp175
GGCCCGCGCGGGGCCCGCTGCCGACGGCATTTACAGCATAATCCCGCCGAAGATGAAACCCAGGATCACGCACAGGGTGATAGCGATAACGCCGGGGATCAGGAAGGCGTGGTTAAAGACATATTTACCAATGCGGGTTGAGCCGGTGTCGTCCATCTCCACCGCCGCCAGCAGGGTCGGGTAGGTGGGCAGGACGAACAGCGCCGAGACCGCGGCAAAGGAGGCAATCGCCGTCAGCGGGCTGACGCCCAGCAGCAGCGCGGCGGGCATCAGCGCTTTGGTGGTGGCCGCCTGCGAGTAGAGCAGCGTGGCGGCGAAGAACAGCACCACCGCCAGCAGCCACGGGTAGTTTTGCAGCAAGTCGCCGGCCACGGCCTGGATGTCGCTGATATGCGCTTTAACGAAGGTATCCCCCAGCCAGGCGACGCCGAGCACGCAGACGCAAGCGCTCATCCCGGACTTAAAGGTACTGGCATTGAGCACTTCGCCGGTGTCGATTTTGCAGGTGATGCTGATCAGGGTGGCGATGGTCAGCATAAACACCACGATCGCCTCGTTACGCGGTAGTACAGGGTTTTTGATCAGGCCGACGGTATCGCTGATGGCCGTAGCGTAGAACATCACCGCCACGATGCCGATCAGAAACAGCAGAACGGAACGTTTGGCGTGCGGCTTCAGTTCAAATACCTGGCTGCCGCGTAGACTGACTTCACCCTTGGCCAGCCGCTCCTGGTAAACAGGATCGTCTTTCAGCTCGCAGCCGAGGAAGTTGCAGACGATAGCGGTGAGCATTACCGCCAGCAGGGTGACCGGAATACAGATGGCCAACAGCATCAGGTAGCTAACGCCCAGCGGCTCCAGGATCCCGGCAAAGAACACCACCGCGGCGGAGATAGGCGAAGCGGTGATCGCTATCTGGGAGGCCACCACCGCAATCGACAGCGGACGGGACGGACGGATGCCTTGCTCTTTGGCCACTTCGGTGATCACCGGCAGCGTGGAGAAGGCGGTATGGCCAGTGCCGGCGAGCACGGTCATAAACCAGGTCACCAGCGGGGCAAGGAAGGTAATATATTTCGGGTGGCGACGCAGCATCCGTTCGGCGAGGCTGACGAGGTAATCCATCCCGCCTGCGACCTGCATGGCGGCGATAGCGGCAATCACCGCCATAATGATTTCAATAACGTCGAAGGGGATCGCACCCGGTTTAATTTGAAAAATAAGCGTCAGGACAAGGACGCCAAGGCCACCGGCAAAGCCGATACCGATGCCGCCGAGCCGGGCGCCGAGATAAATCGCCAGCAGGACAATAACCAGTTCTGCACCAAACATATATGCCTTCCTTGTTTTTTAACAAGTTGATATTGGATTGTTGTATTTTAGTAAAACTAAAAAGCAAAAAGGCATGTCATCGCTGACATGCCTTTGAATGACTATCCGGAAAGATTACTGTTCGCTTTCATCGGTATAACGCTTCGCTTTATAAGCAGGATGCATCAGGTTTTGCGCGGAGAAAATGTCATCCAGCTCCGCCGCCGTCAGCAGCCCACGCTCCAGCACCACTTCCCGCACGCTCTTCCCGGTTTCGGCGCAGATCTTGCCGACGATATCGCCATTGTGGTGGCCGATAAACGGGTTGAGGTAAGTAACGATACCGATGGAGTTATAGACGTAACCTTCGCACACCGCTTTGTTGGCGGTAATGCCGTTGACGCATTTCTCCAGCAGGTTGTAGCAGGCGTTGGTCAGAATATGGATAGATTCGAACATCGCCTGGCCGATCACTGGCTCCATTACGTTCAGCTGCAGCTGCCCGGCTTCGGAGGCCATGGTTACTGTGGTGTCGTTGCCGATCACTTTAAAGCAGACCTGGTTGACCACCTCCGGCACCACAGGGTTAACCTTCGCCGGCATAATAGAAGAACCAGCCTGCAGTTCAGGCAGGTTGATTTCGTTGAGGCCCGCGCGCGGTCCGGAAGAGAGCAGGCGCAGGTCGTTACAGATCTTGGACAGTTTCACCGCCAGGCGTTTCAGCGAGCTGTGGACCATGACGTACGCCCCGCAGTCCGAGGTGGCTTCAATCAAGTCTTCCGCCGGAACGACCGGGAGGTTGCTCACTTCCGCCAGCTTCTGTACCGCCAGCTGTTGATAACCGTCCGGGGTGTTGAGACGTGTGCCGATGGCGGTTGCGCCAAGGTTCACCTCCAGCAGCAGCTCCGCGGTGCGCAGAATGCTTTTGGTCTCTTCATTGAGCAGCACATTGAAGGCATGGAACTCCTGGCCGAGGGTCATCGGCACCGCGTCCTGCAGCTGAGTGCGGCCCATCTTGAGGATGTCCTGGAATTCTACGGCTTTCGCCTGGAAACCTTCGCCCAGTTGCTTAATCGCATCGATTAGTTTGAGGATGGAGGCATACACCGCGATGCGGAACCCGGTCGGGTAGGCATCGTTGGTGGACTGACATTTGTTAACGTGATCGTTTGGGTTCAGATACTGGTATTCACCTTTCTGGTGACCCATCAGCTCGAGGCCGATGTTCGCCAGGACTTCGTTGGTGTTCATGTTTACGGAAGTGCCGGCCCCGCCCTGGAAGACATCGACCGGGAACTGGTCCATGCATTTGCCGTTATTCAGGACTTCGTCACAGGCGGCGATAATCGCATTTGCCGCGCTTTTGGGAATGGTCTGCAGCTCCTTGTTTGCCAGCGCCGCGGCTTTCTTCACCATTACCATGCCGCGCACGAATTCTGGTATGTCGCTGATTTTGCTGTTGCTAATGTAGAAGTTTTCAATCGCTCGCAGAGTATGAACGCCGTAGTAAGCGTCCGCGGGAACTTCCCTGGTGCCCAACAGATCTTCTTCGATACGAATGTTGTTTAACATGTGAACCTTCTTTTCAAGCTGCCAATGAATTCACCAAATACACAGAATATCCAGTATTCAGTATATTTTCTGGCCGACGATTATTTCCTTAACCGGCCCGGTGCCCAAGATCATATGCTGATGATAGCGAATATCAGTAAGCTTGATCACTTATTACATCGCGGGTGTGAGAAGATTTATTAATCTGTGAAATGGGTCACCGCTTTCCTATTCCTGGAAAAAATAAGCATTTCCGCTGATTGAAAAGCCGCTCAGCATCCCCATCTTAGTGGGATGCAATCAGCAAATTGATAACTACGGGGGCCGAACTCGGTGCCTGTCGATGAAGGAGACGCCGGTGCGTTGGATTCCGTTTATTGCCTTTTTTCTTTACGTGTACATTGAGATATCGATCTTTATCCAGGTCGCGCACGTGCTGGGCGTCTTTATGACGCTGATCCTGGTGATCTTTAGCTCGGTGGTGGGGATGTCGCTGGTGCGTAACCAGGGCTTCAAAAACTTCCTGCTGATGCAGCAGAAGATGGCCGCGGGCGAGAGCCCGGCGGCGGAGATGATCAAAAGCGTCTCGCTCATTATCGCTGGCCTGCTGCTGTTGATCCCGGGGTTCTTTACCGATTTCCTCGGCCTGCTGCTGCTTTTGCCCCCGGTGCAGAAGCACCTGACGATGAAGCTGATGCCGCATTTGCGCTTCAGCCGGATGCCGGGCGGCGGCTTCAGCGCCGGGACTGGCGGTGGAGAGACCTTCGAAGGGGAATTCCAGCGCAAGGACGAACAGCGCGACCGTCTGGACCATAAGGACGATCGCCGCGATTAACGTTTATCGGCCCGGTCAGCAGACGCGACCGGGCCGCTTTCTTATTGCGCCTATACGCTGCCTGTCGCCAGCTTGCGTCTCGGTAAAAACAACCACAGCGCCGCCAGCATCACCAGCGCGTACAAACTCTTCCAGCCGACCATCGCCAGCAGCAGCAGACAGAGAATGCTGCCCACCGCCGCCAGCAGCCGATAGCGCCCGCGCAGCAAACGACAGCCCGCCAGCATGCACAGCAGATAGATCATGATGAAAATGCCGTTGGCATAGACGATCAGCGCGTCCAGATTGATATCGAGAAAATAGATACACAAGGTGCTGACCACGCAGGAGCCCAGCACGGCGTTGAGGGCGTTGCGCGGGATCTGCCGCGGCGACAGCCTCGCGAGGTAGCTCTGCGGCTTATGCTGCGCCTGCGACCAGACCAGGCGGGCGAAGCTCTGAATATAGATGTTAAGGCTGGCGAAACAGGCGAGATAGCCGATGACGCAGGCCACCCACAGCGCTTCGACGCCGAACAGGCGGACCACGATATTCGGTAAAGACGCGGCCGCCGCCATCTCCTCGCCAAACGCGTGGAAGTGCAACACCAGCACGGTACAGGCCCAGTAGACCGAGCCGGCAAGCAGCAGGCCTATCATCAGCGCGCGGGGAAAATCGCGCTCGGGATGTTTAAACTCCGAGGCGAGATGGGCAAAGGCTTCCAGCCCGACAAAGCACCAGAACATCACCGACAGCGCGGAGAAGAGCTGGCCGCGGTCGATCGCCGCCGGGGCGGGGAAGGGGATTTGCGCCGGGCTTATTCCGCCGCGCCACCAGACGGCGACGATCAGCGCGACAATCAGCACGGCAACCAGGGTCTGCAGGTTGGCGCTGGAGCTGGCGCCGCGTGAACCGACCCACCAGACGATAGCCAGGGTACCTAGCTCCGCCAGCAACAGCTGCGCATCATGCCAGCCGAACAGCGCCTGGCCGAAGCCAGTGGCGATGTGCAGCGCGGCGGGGAGCCCGACCGGGATAACCGATAAAAATAACCAGCCGGTGACGCTAGCCAGACGTGGGCCAAAGGCCATATCGACAAAGTGGGCCACGCCGCCCGCGCTGGGGAAATGGCGGCCCAGCAGGGCGAAGACGATGGCAATCGGAAAAACAAGGAGGATGAGCAACGGCCATGCCCACAGGCTGTTATCGCCAGCGACCAGCGCCGCAAGCGCCGGGACGGCGAAAACGCCAGTGCCCAGCAGTGAGGTGGAAAGCAACCCGACTCCCTGTCCCAGCCCTAACTCCTGTTTTAAACCACTCATGATTCCATCCTGCGCCAGTAAAAAGAAAGAGAGTATCACAATCGCTTTTCCTTATGACCGGTTGCCCGGTGACGCCGCTTTTTGCGTGCCAGCGCAAAGGTAAAAATTTTTTTTTAATTTTGCCCTTGAAGCCGGAAATGGCCATCCCCATCTCTCTCTGCACTAGCCGGTAAACCGCGTTCGGCCCGGCGTCACCCATAACTGATAATGACTTTCTCGAAGGAGAGCTATCAATGAGTATTCGTCCGTTACATGATCGTGTGATCGTCAAACGTAAAGAAGTTGAAACCAAATCTGCGGGCGGCATCGTTCTGACCGGTTCTGCAGCAGCTAAGTCAACGCGTGGCGAAATCATCGCTGTCGGTAAAGGCCGCATCCTGGAAAACGGGACCGTGCAGCCGCTGGACGTTAAAGTTGGTGACATCGTGATTTTCAACGATGGCTACGGCGTGAAGACTGAAAAGATCGACAACGAAGAAGTACTGATCATGTCCGAAAGCGACATCCTGGCAATTGTTGAAGCTTAATTCGCACGACCCTGAACGAATTTGAGGAATATAAGAAATGGCAGCAAAAGACGTAAAATTCGGTAACGACGCTCGTGTAAAAATGCTGCGCGGCGTAAACGTACTGGCAGATGCAGTTAAAGTGACCCTGGGCCCGAAAGGCCGTAACGTGGTTCTGGACAAATCCTTCGGCGCGCCGACCATCACCAAAGATGGCGTTTCCGTTGCTCGTGAAATCGAACTGGAAGACAAGTTTGAAAACATGGGCGCGCAGATGGTGAAAGAAGTTGCCTCTAAAGCGAACGACGCGGCAGGCGACGGTACCACCACCGCAACCGTGCTGGCGCAGGCCATTGTGAACGAAGGCCTGAAAGCTGTTGCTGCAGGCATGAACCCGATGGATCTGAAACGCGGTATCGATAAAGCGGTACTGGCTGCAGTAGAAGAGCTGAAAGCGCTGTCTGTTCCGTGCTCTGACTCCAAAGCTATCGCTCAGGTAGGTACCATCTCCGCTAACTCTGACGAAACCGTAGGTAAACTGATCGCGGAAGCGATGGACAAAGTCGGTAAAGAAGGCGTGATCACCGTTGAAGACGGTACTGGCCTGGAAGACGAACTGGACGTGGTTGAAGGTATGCAGTTCGACCGTGGCTACCTGTCCCCGTACTTCATCAACAAGCCGGACACCGGCGCCGTTGAGCTGGAAAGCCCGTTCATCCTGCTGGCTGACAAAAAAATCTCCAACATCCGCGAAATGCTGCCGGTTCTGGAAGCTGTAGCGAAAGCGGGCAAACCGCTGGTTATCATCGCTGAAGACGTTGAAGGCGAAGCGCTGGCGACCCTGGTGGTTAACACCATGCGCGGCATCGTTAAAGTGGCTGCGGTGAAAGCGCCGGGCTTCGGCGACCGTCGTAAAGCCATGCTGCAGGATATCGCTACTCTGACCGGAGGTACCGTTATCTCTGAAGAGATCGGTATGGAGCTGGAAAAAGCAACTCTGGAAGACCTGGGCCAGGCGAAACGCGTGGTTATCAATAAAGACACCACCACCATCATCGATGGCGTTGGCGAAGAGTCCGCAATCCAGGGCCGTGTTGCTCAGATCCGTAAGCAGATCGAAGAAGCAACCTCCGACTATGACCGTGAAAAACTGCAGGAACGTGTCGCTAAACTGGCTGGCGGCGTGGCAGTAATCAAAGTCGGTGCAGCTACCGAAGTTGAAATGAAAGAGAAAAAAGCACGTGTCGACGACGCCCTGCACGCAACCCGTGCTGCGGTTGAAGAAGGCGTGGTGGCTGGCGGCGGCGTAGCGCTGGTTCGCGTTGCTGCGAAACTCGCTGGCCTGACCGGTCAGAACGAAGATCAGAACGTCGGTATCAAAGTTGCGCTGCGCGCAATGGAAGCGCCGCTGCGTCAGATCGTGTCCAACGCCGGTGAAGAGCCGTCTGTTGTCGCGAACAACGTGAAAGCAGGCGACGGTAACTACGGTTACAACGCGGCAACTGAAGAATACGGCAACATGATCGACTTCGGTATCCTGGACCCAACCAAAGTAACCCGTTCTGCACTGCAGTACGCGGCTTCCGTGGCTGGCCTGATGATCACCACCGAGTGCATGGTGACCGACCTGCCGAAAGGCGACGCGCCTGATTTAGGTGCTGCTGGCGGCATGGGCGGCATGGGCGGTATGGGCGGCATGATGTAATCGTGCGCTATACAGCATAAAAAAGCAGAAACCCCTGGCCAGCAATGGCTGGGGGTTTTTCTTTTGGTGCGCTTTTTAGTATAAGGCTTATACATAAAATCATTTAAGCTGTATCAGAGCGGCAAGCACCTTCGTATCGGAAGCGACTGACAAGCGCGACCGGGTAAGGAATGAAAGCGGCTCATGCCGACGCAGTTTGAAGGATGACAGGTTTACATCCGGGCCAGTGCGTCCAGCTCATCGATCATGGGGAATAACATGCAGGTAAAATATTTAGCAGGGATTGCCGGCGCAGCCTTACTGTTAGCAGGTTGCAGTTCCAGCAATGAATTAACCTCTGCCGGCCAGAATGTGCGTTTTGTACAGGAGAAGCCGGGCGCAGAGTGTCAGCTGTTAGGGACCGCGACGGGTAAACAGAGTAACTGGCTCTCCGGCCAGAATGGCGATGAGGGTGGCTCCATGCGCGGTGCGGCTAACGCCCTGCGTAACCAGGCGGCAGCCATGGGCGGCAACGTGATTTATGGCGTCAGCAGCCCGACGCAAAATCTGTTGTCGAGCTTTGTGCCCACCGACAGCGAGATGAACGGCCAGGTATATAAGTGCCCGAACTGATGCGCGATGCCTCTCTCTGCGAGCGTAGAGAGAGGCGTGACCGGTAGAAGAGGGTCAGGCGTTAAGCTCCGCTTTCTTCTCCAGATAGAAGGCATGCAGGGGACGCAGACACTCTTCCAGGCTGAGCATTCTTCCTGGCTGGGAAGGAATAATGGTACTGAAGATTTGGCATGGCGCCAGCGCCGTGTGCATCGCCTTAAGCTTGGGGCTTTTCTCAATAAGGCGTACTACCACGCTGTTTTCCATTTCAGATAAATGTGGCGCACTGGTTTTTACCACCGCTCCGGAGACAATTTTCTTGCCTTCGTCCGTCTCGCAGCAATAGAGCACGCCCAGATAATGGGAAAACAGGTTTAGCTTCCATTCTTCCTGGGGATACTGCTGGTAATCAATATTCGGCTGAGTAGTTAAGTCGACGCTGTAGCACATTAAAAAATCCATATTTGAACTTAAATACTGGATAAGTTCCTGATCGCCGACTGTTTTTAATGCCTGTTGAATACCGATTATCAGGGCTTCAACCTGTCGGTCATCAATAGTTAACGTCTTAATTTGCTCATCCTGAAATACCAGGATCAGCGTTGACTGCGTTTCGCCAGGTTTAAGCGTAATAGACATTATACGCCGCTCAGGAGAAGGCTGTTGTATTTCAGCCATTTCTACCGTGGGGATATGGGTTACGAGTGTTTCGTTATAAGCGATAATCTCATCTTTGTAAGCCTCGCCTTTATTTTCAAGTCGCTGAAAAATTAAGGCCATTCTACTTTGCAATATCAGAAGCAGGTCGGATAATACGGGTGCCTGAAGATAGAAAATCTCACAGGTATCATTCGCTTTCTTGACCTTAAGTAACAGCGCCAGGAAACGCTCTTCAAAAGTAATTCCTGCAGTATTAAAACCAATAAACGTTCCTTGCATAATCTTCTCCTTTATTAAGCGGTAGCCATCGACTTCGATTGTGAGAGGTCAATAACGCGATCGGCTGATGCAATGGTTGATGGCCGGTGCGCGACAATAATTCGGGTGATACTTAACGCTGAAATCGACTGATTGATGACCGACTCATTTCTGAGATCCAGGTGACTAGTTGCCTCATCCATAAACAGAATACTCGGTTTACGGTACAAAGCACGAGCGATCAGGATACGCTGCTTTTGACCGCCGGAAATGCCCAGCCCCAGTTCGCCGACAATGGTTTCGTATCCCATAGCCATCTTCATGATTTCATCATGGATGTTGCAATGTTTGGCACATTCCATTACGAATTCCAAATCGGGGTTATCATCAAAACCACTGATATTATCGATAAGTGAACCTGAAAAGAGACGATCCTCCTGAAGTACGCAGGCGATACCGAGACGATAGTTATTTAAACCAATTTTTTGAATCTCCAGATTATCCGCCAGTATTTCGCCGGAGTCAGGTGAAAGCAAACCGCACATGACTTTCAACAGCGTGGTTTTGCCAACGCCAGATGGGCCAATTAGCGCGACAGACTCGCCTGGGGCAACCGTTATATTCAGATTGGTAAAAATGGGTTGTGAAAAAGGATCGTATTGATAACTCAGGTTCCTGACTTCAAGTTTCACGCCGGTGTTTGCTGTAAACACACGTCGGGATGGAAGTTCTTTTTCCGGTTCGCTAAAGGCGATTTCAGATAGACGTTCATTATGAAGCGAGAGCATACGAAGCTGCATCACCAAATCAATGAGATTCGATGCACGTTGAGAAAACTGGCCTCGATAAGCATTAAATGCCATAAACATACCGAGCGTCATCTCATTATCAATTACCATAATGGCACCCAACCACAGTACCACCACCTGATCGATAGAGGTGATAAAGGTATTAATCCCACCAAACATCATATCAAAGCGAGTTTGCTTAATACCTGCGTTACTGGCATCAACGTTAAGATTCAGCCAATGCTGCGAGCGACGTTCTTTTAAATTTAATGCTTTGATCGTGGAAATGCCATAAAGTGATTCCATAAAGTGAGAGTTAGCACGCGCCCCTTTAACGACCTGCTCTTCCGTTACGCGCCGATAAAAACTATAGGTAGCGAAGCGCATAATCGCATAGCAGGCGGTAAAGCCAATGACGACCCAGACTAACCAGCCGCCATATAATGTCAGCATGACTAACAAACCGATCGTCATTATCGAATCGATGATGCCAGTGACGATACTGTTGGTAAAAATTGAACGAATGGTATCCAGAGACGAGAAACGAGACTGGATATCACCTAAGTGTCTTTTCTCGAAAAAAGATAATGGCAAACTTGCCAAATGATCGAATAGCGTTGTTTTCCATTGAATGTTTGTCAACGTATTCAACGTCAACGACGTCCATGCTCGGAGCATGCTAATAAACGTGCGGAATAGCGTAAAAAATATTAAACCAATACAAATAACAGAGAGTAAACTTTCATCGTGCGCCATAATGACATGGTCAGTTACTAACTGTGTACCAATAGGCAACAGGAGGCCAATCGCTTCTACCACAACAGAGAAAGCAAAGATCTTAATCAGCGCCGATTTTAAACCAACAATTTTATGCATTAAATCCAGGAGTCGTAAACGGGATTTCGCCTCCTCTTGTTGGAAGTTATGATCAGGCCAGAGTTCAAGCGCAACGCCGGTAAAATTATTTGACATCTCACTGATGCCAATGATTCGTTTACCCAGCGCGGGATCGTGAATCACAAATCCGTTTTTCTTTACTTTTGTAAGGACTACATAGTGGTTCATTCCCCAGTGGATGATGCAGGGAAGCTTAAGCTGTTTTATTTCATCGAGGTCGAGCGCTAGCGCACGGTTTTTTAAACCAGCCTGCTCGGCTGTTTTGCTTAGAGACAGCAGTGAGGAGCCCTGTGAGGGGCTACCGAATCGTTGACGAAAATTAAATAAATCGATATTTAACCCATAATAACCACAGACCATCGCCAGACAGGCAACTCCACATTCCGATGATTCTGACTGTAGAATAACAGGCGTTTTGTTAACCAGAGAAAAATTTAGTTTTGCAACAATGGTTTTGAACAATTCGTTAGTCATGGATTGGCCCAGTAATGCTTTGAGTTATCTTATACACAGGGGTAAACATCCACATATAAAGTGGGCGCTCTTCGAGAAATACAACGGCTTGAGCCTTCAGTCCATTCGAAAGCGAAAGCGTTTTACCATTGTAATTAAAGGTTTTGTTTTCAATTTTGACAATGGTTTTATAGAGTGCCAGTTCCTGCTGGTTCGTTCCATTATTAACATTAGTGTATTCAGACAGTTCCTGTCGGGATGTCGGGACCGAAGATATTGAAAGTATTTTCCCCGGGAATTGCCCAAATTTATCGGATGGGAAAGCATCATAGCGGATGTTAATGACATCACCCGGTTTGACGTAAGGTATGCTATTATTAGGTAACCATAAAATAAGATAATATTCTATATCACCAGTGGGTTTGATTTGCGCTAAACTGCTGCCTTTGTCGACCATTTGTCCTTTTGTTACAGCCAGCGATTCAATGCGTCCTTCTGTGGTTGCTTTAATAATGACATTACCATTGGCATTTGATTCAACCAACTGGTTTTTGTAATCATTAATCTGGTTTTCCTGAGATGATATTTGGTTGTCAAAATCTGCCGTTTTTGTGATTTTATCGCTATTTAACTGGGTTACCTGGGATTCCAGTTGCATTTTCTGACTGACCAAAGACTGATAGGTACTCTGTTGTTGAAAGTATAATGAATGCTGATAGTTATACTGATCTTTGGTGATAAGGCCATCACGAAGATATTTATCGTAACTGGAAAGATTATCATGCATTTTCTTTAAACCAGTCTGCGCATTAACCAGCATGCGGTTAGTTTCTTTTAACGAATCATTGATGGTTTTTAGCTGTTTATCTAAAGATAAGCGAGTTTCTTCTTTATTATGAGAAAGTTTGGTGATGATATCTTCAGCGTTCGCAATCTTTTCATTAATGACTTCTATTTGCGCCGTACTGACGTTGCCTGTTGTTGTATTTCGGGAGATGTCAATTTCATATAAAGACTGTCCTTTGGCGACAAGGTCACCGACTTTTGCATATTGGGAAATAACAAACCCTTGCTGTGGCGCATAAACATTGACAGAATGAGGTAAAGTAATAACTTCCCCACGAACATCAATGCGTTGGGTAAAGGTACAAAATATTGTGGTGGTTATTAGAATGGCTAAAAAGGCAAAAGAAAGTAATGCAATAAGCCATGCTGGAAGCCCTGCTAGCAGCAAAGCCTTTCCTTTCCAGTGATGCTTTTTGTATTCGATCGCTTCCTTGCGATAGATTTTTCTTAACATAATTATCACTTACATAATGAAATGAAAAGGCCCGATATTTCAGGCCCTATTTACTTAGTAAAGAATGTCAACAAAACGTTGAGCAAACAGCTGAGGCGTAAATTAATTGCTCCAGAAGTTTAATGTGCCATCATAAACGGCATCCATTACACCTGTTGCATAATGCAGCGTCATATCCCAGCCAACGATACCCGCAGCAATACCAAAGCAGACGCCACCGAGAATAACCCCGGCAATCATTCCTACACCCTGGCCAATCGAGCCGATACCAAAGATACCGCCGCTTACGCCGCCCCAACGTCCAGCGTAACCTGTACCAAAAATCGCCCCCAGAGAGGCGCCCAGAGCGATGGCGCCTACTTCTTTAGCAGCCCAGGTCATAATATCGGTAAGAGTATCAGTCAGCGCGCCGCCAGAAATCTCTTCCATTTCAAATACAGTTAATTGATGCATGATTAGTCCTTTAACTAAAATTAAAATTATATGTTCATTCCAGACCGGAAGTTGGTCCGCAGAGAAGATAGTCGTTGCTGTAGTATGAATCAACTCAACTTAATGTGAATTATTGATGAAATTTCAGATTCATTCTGAATCTAATCTAATCTAATTATTTTATAGATTCACAAAGCAATATTAATTTTAGCAAGTTAAATTAAGTTATTATTATGGACGTGACTCAAATTGTAGTGCATTACTTTCATCCGTATATATCATAATGCTTTTGATTATGTATGGAAAAATAAAAAAGGTGGATATCATTATCCACCTTTTATGAGATTATGGTTCTCTTTATTCTTCCTGAACTACTACCTCAAGTATCGCTTTTACATGCCCGGCCGAGACTTCAGCGCTGTTGTCGCTCATTCGGTAATAATCGGCGGTAAAGTTAATTTTTTGCGATGCTTGAGCGCTGGCAATACTGTAGGTCTCTGCGTCATAAAATATAACGGGACTATTGTCTTTTTTGAAGATAATGCCAACGTTGCTTGCTGCTCCGCCTCCTGTTAGCAGATTATCGATGATGCCATTCCCCGCAGGACTGGTGCCACTAACTGGGTTAAACCAATAGTAAAGTTTATTACCAATTGAACCCGCTGGGCATGAAACGTCCATTGTGATAGTTTTCTGTGATGGGGTTGTGCCACCCCGAGGGATTGACATTAATGTATTTTTTTCAATTGTATTTAAGGTGATTTGGCTCGGTCCAGACACAGAAATATCACAGGAGGTCGCCTTATAAGAAATACTCTTGAATTTCAGAGACGCAGTCATTAACAGACGATCTGACGCCCTGGGGTTGGTGCTTAAGTTACCCGCTGAGAATTTAAATACCGGATTGGTACTGACGCCGGATGTATCAATGACAGGTTTTGTTTTTATTAACCATACTGTCATAAATCTGTAGTCATCATTCGACTTTAAAATTGGCACAATCGTAGATTGTGCTACTGCGGGTTTAATTGAACCATGCTTGCTGTCCAGAATATCTGAAAACTGAAAACTGAAAACTGAAAACCAATACCATCAATCCCCGTTTCATAGACCGGTTTTCCCATTATACCCGTGACACCAGAGACCTCGGGTGCGGATGAGGTAATGATATACTGATCACCCATTATCTTGCTGCATTCAAAGGTTTTATAGTGTCCGGTACCAACTTTTTTGGTATACAAAACTGTACCAACGGGTATTGTTGGATCCGTTGCGATTTTAGGACTTAAGTTAAATACTGCTTGCCCATCGGAACCATCATAATCGCATTTGGCAGCTGCTTCACAGCAACATAATAATATAGATAGAAAAATCAGTGTTTTTCTCATTCTTTATTGTCCTTGGTCAATATTAGCGACAAATTGTTTCGATTTGACTGATGCCAGCCGCTTTGCCTTCCCTGGCCGGTAAAGTAAAGGAAGCATTGCACTGCTGCGCCGCGCTTTTGCCCCATTGCACGTTAAGTATTCCGGTTTGCTGCAGGCCGGACATATAGACCATCCCGGCGTCGCTGACGATGCCTGGCTGTGCCTGGCTGCTCCCGGCGAGTAACACCATCGCACCATAAGGTACGTCCTGGCCGCTGGCCGTTTTCAGATGGACAAATGCGCGCTGGCCGATATTACCGGCATAATTGGCCCGCACGATGGCGCCGCGTGTCGGAACGACGCTCTGCGTGGTTTCCGGAAGCTCCATATCTTCGCCAAGCGAAGTACTATCGAGGGTGATATCGGTGCGACGATAAGGCGTGACATAAGGTACGATGGCGTAACCACGATAGTCGGTGGTGATGGTGTTATCGTTGGCCAGCTTGACGTTATCCAAACCTGGGGCCTTAACCAGTACGGCGGCATCGGTGATGTCCTGACCAAGCGTGACCCCATCGGCATGAGCGACAATGCTGCCGTTGGCGCCATAGTCTATACGCTCGCTACCGCGATCGTAGCTGTAACCGGCATTGACGCTGCCGCGGGCGCCGTTATAGGTTGCGCGCATATCGCCGCTGTAGTATTCCCGGTTGCTGTATCCTTGCTGCAGGCTCCACTCCAGGCTGTCGTTATCCAGCGCGTTACCACCGATGGAGACCGACTGATCGGTAGACCCCGGATTACTGTTGGTTAACTGATAACTGGTATAGGTGCCCGGTAGCCAGTTGCTCAGCGGCAGCGTGACGGTCAGCGAGATACGCTGATCGTCCTGGGCGTCTTTCCCGGAGTTATTCCCGCTCCAGGTATAGCGGTTATAGCTGTACCCGAGGTAATAGTTTACATTGCGGAAGCCACCGTTGTACCCCACGCTGATCGACTTGTTGGTGCGCTTATCGTCCCAGTAATCTTCAATCAATCCACTGATAGACAGACTGCCGAGGCCTTTACCCAGGCTTTGATTCAGCGTCAGATTGGTGCGGTTGCGCAGCGAGCGAGGAGTATACTTGCCATCATTAGAATAGCTATCTAACACTTCAGAGAGGGTATTAAATCCGCGGGTGGAATAGCGGTAGCCAGCGATAGTCACGTTTGTACCGGTTTCGATAATATTTTTCCCGTAACGGACACGCCATGACTGCCCAGAGGTCTTTTCGTCGTCTTTCATTTTTGACCAGGCCTGGGTGACGTCTGCCGAGGCGGCGCCAAGCTCGCCGAGGTTATAGCCGAGGCCTGTTGACAGGGCCTGATAGCGCGATGCGGCCTGCACCCCGCCATAAAGCGTCAGGCTGCTTGAGACACCGTAGGTCGCGGTAGCTTGCGTAAAGGGCGTTTCATCGACCCCGCCGTCGTAAGGACGATATTTACCAGACGTAATTTCATATTCCAGCTGATCTTCACGGACCATCACCGGCAGCGTAGCGAACGGTACGACGAACTCCTGCTTAGAACCGTCGGACTCTTCCACGGTGACGTAAAGGTCGCCGCTACCGCCGCTCGGGTACATATCGGTGATTTCAAACGCGCCAGGCGCCACGTAGGTCTGGTATACCTGGTAGCCGTTTTGTTTAATGAAGACACGGGCGTTGGTTTTGGCGATACCACGGATAATCGGCGCATAGCCGCGCATACTTTCCGGCAACATTGATGTATCGGTGGCCAGTTGAATACCGGTAAACGGTACACTGTCAAAGATGCCTGAGAGTGACGAGCTCTCGCCCATCACCAGGTTACTGTTGATGGGACGAATGCTGCGCTGCATGTAGAGATAGGCTGAGTCCCAATCACCCGCATCGCCGTTGTTTTTATTCCAGGTGCTGAGGTTACGGATACGCCATGGGCCAACGTTGAGGCCAGACTGCAGGTTCAGGCTGTAGTATTCGTCATTGGCCTGCATGTCGTTTGAGCCGCTGAACTGATAGTTCACCAGCAGGGCGTTGATGCCGTCATCAAACTGATCCGGTGGAATATATCCCTGCGCGGTGGTAGATAGTGCCGCCTGCGGAATGGATATATTCAAGCGCTGGACGGTAAAGTCGAAATCCGCTTTGGTATCCGGGATGACTGAAAGATTGGCGCAGCCGTTTTTATCCTCGACCAGTTCGGGAAAGGCTTTAACCCGTACGCCATACTCTGCCAATGTTTTCAGGCTCAAACAGGGCACCAGGGCGGGCTCTCGATTATTCCCAGTGGCACGGCTATTCGCAACAAACTTCATTGTCCTGGTATCCAGATAGCGACCATTAAACATGATATCTACCCGATAATCCCCTGGCGCCTGTGCGTTCTGCGTCTGGAAAATAGATAAGTCGGGAGTGGTTGATGGATCGCTACCATTCAATGAGCTAATGAATGAGGGATCGAAAAAGTCACGTGCTTGCGCTTTATTATTCAAACCAGAAAGCAATGCCGGAAGCATTGCGAGGAAGACCGCGGATAGTTTGAATAATCCATTATTCTTATTTGGCATAGACACATCCCTATAATGATAAAATAAAATTCTTATTACAGCGATGAGGAATAGAGCGATCCTGCTCCGCCATAATCATTAACTACTTTCCAGTTGACGCTGGAGGCATTGATATTTTCTTTTAATGTCACTTCTTTGGTCGTCATTGGAGCGACCGAGTTGACTTCCGGCTTCACTTCTTTGCTACCAATCTGAACACTATGGAAATAGAAGAAAAACGGTGTCGGATTTTTAATCGTCAGTTTTGTGCCTGATTTCCGCCATTCGATTTTTTTGGCTTCAATGTTTGGAGAAAGGTCGAAAAGTGCTTTTGGACGATAGACCAGACGCATGCGGTGGCGGACCGCCAGTTGAATAGTATTGGCGTTGGCTTTCTCATCGTCCGCCGGCGGGATGGCCATCACGTTAAAATAGTATATGGATTCCCGGTCGTTCGGGGCATTGACGTTTCCGGTAGAAAATAGACGCACGGTATTCTGCTGCTTACCCTCAAGGCGGAATAACGGAGGTGTAGCCATAAAAGAGGGCGTTTTCCCTGCCGGCGCTTCAACCCAGGATTTAATCAGATAAGGGATGTCATCTTTATTTTCGATTTGCGCGGTGATTTCACGCGCACCTTCTTTATAGAGGTAGCGTGTGGATTCAATCACAATACCAGCATGGGCAATACTACTGAGGAGTAATGCACAGGATGCGGTGATATTTAATAAGTTCCTGAACATGGTTTTTCTCTGAATGCGAAAAAGGGCCCGCTGTGAAGCGGAGCCCTTCGGGGAAAAATTAGAGGGTATAATCGATAGTAAAGGTCGCAACACCTTTAACCGGACCTTCGGTAACCGGAGTCGCGGAGTTCACTTTCACATAACCAGTGGTGTACTTCAGCTGAGTGCCGCCAGCTGCAGTGTAGCTTTCGGTCATGAGGTCAGAACCGTCGAAGCCTACGCGGTGAGCATCACGTACGCGCTGGATACCGATACCAATGCCGGTAGCGCCGCCAGGTGCGGTGTTGTCCAGGATGTTAGCGTTGCTGGAGGCACCGGTCACATTGACGGTTACAGCAGTAACCGGAGTGGCGCTACCCTGTGCGCAGTCTTTCACGTCAAAACCGAAGTCCTGAGTTTTAAACAGAGCACCAGCCGCTTCAGCATTCGCTTCGGTAGTGGTCACGGTCATCAGCTGAACGATACCGTTGTTCAGGGTACCCGTCGGAGTCACGACGCAAGAGTTAGCTGCATCAGAGACTTCACCCAGTACAGTTACCTGAGCGGTGTTGGTTGCCATTACCTGAGCACTCAGAACTGCAGAAGCAGCGACCATTACAGCTACGATTGTCTTTTTCATTTAATTAATCCATATATAGATACTTAGTCCTGTGTAGAATCGATAACAGTTATCATGGGAATGGAGTATACATTCCTATTGATATTGAAAATAAGCGCCAGCATTCCTTATATAGTGCTGAAACCTACCTTCCTGTGAACGACGCTACAATATCACTTGCCATAGCGAACCATGGAGAAGCGGGGGTAATTTAAAAGTCTGGTGCAAAAAATGCTTGTGAATTCTTGATGAAGCACACGTGAATTTAATAATGACCTTTTCTAATGAGATGTTGAGTTTGGTTGAGATAAATTTAATCCGAAAATGTGGCTTTTAAACAAGATAACTATCGCCTGTCATTTTTTATGCGGTATCCTCAAAGCTGAAGTTCAATGTGAACTGACCCCGCTTCTGCCTGAAGCGATAATGTTCACGCCATGTTTTAGCTGGGATTATTTATTTTTGTTATGGATAATAGGGTTGCGTGGGGCAAGGATATGGATGATATTGCATTATTTAATGGCTGTATAATTAATCAGGAGGTTATATTTAATGCCAATATGAATGAGCTGCGACCGCTTGCCGGGGATGGGGAGAGCATCAGCCTCAATGCGCCTACCGCCAGATGCTTGCTGCTGCTATTGCAGAATTGCGGCAAAGTGATTTCTCGGGATGAATTTCTGGCGGCTGTATGGGAAACACGGGGAGTGGTAGTTTCGCAAAATACATTTTATCAAAATATCTCTTTGTTGAGAAAATCGCTGCTCAAAGCCGGACTATCTGAGGATATCATTATCACCGTCAGACAAAAAGGCTTTAGCGTCGCCCCGGATACTTTAGTTATCCCGCTCTCGGATGAAGAGTGCGAGAATATGAATCGGGAAAGATTAACGCATTTTCACAGTAGTAAAACTGCTGATGTCATTTTCAATGATACGGGGAAAATTGACCATAAATTAAGTCTTCCACTACCAGTGAATTTAGCAATCCAGGAGAATGATAGGCGGGAAAATAGCGTGAAGGTGGCAGAGAAAGTATCGGAACGATTACATATAACCTTTAAAGTTCCCACCTGGTTAATCGCGCTGATTGTCGTGATGATAGTTATCAATGTTATCGTACTGATCGTGTTACATCGATAATACGCCGCCGCTGGGGTTTATATCGAGAAGGTAACGGTAAAGTGGATTGCCGAGTATGTTAGCCCCAACCTGGCGGTGTATTCATATTAAGATGTCTGCCAGCACGACCTGGCAGACAAGGGAGGGGGGCTAACGCTGCTTCAGTCCTAAATCCAGCGGCGTCTTGCTGGGTTCGCCGCCGATCTCTCGCGCCAGCTTCGGCACCATATAGCCGGAGATGAGGGTCAACAGTTCACGCATGATTTCACGGGCTTCATCATCGCTGACCATAAAGTGTGCCGCCCCTTGTACCCGGTCCAGCACGTGCAGGTAGTAGGGCATTACCCCGGCATTGAACAGCGCATTGCTGAGATCGGCCAGGGTTTGCGCGTTATCGTTCACCCCGCGCAGCAGCACGCTCTGGTTAAGCAGCGTGACGCCCGCCTGACGCAGCATGGCCATCGCCGCGCGAAACTCGCCGTCAATTTCATTAGCGTGATTGACGTGGTTAACCAGGATCACCTGCAGCGACGAACGGTGGAAGCGGCTGACCAGCGTCTCGGTGATGCGCGCCGGGATAACGATTGGCAAGCGGCTGTGAATACGCAGACGCTTAACGTGCGGAATGGCTTCCAGCTGGGTCATTAACCAGTCAAGCTCATGGTCCTTCGCCATCAACGGGTCGCCGCCGGAGAAGATGATTTCATCAAGCTGCGGATGCTCAGCGATATAGTTCATTGCCGTCTGCCAGTTGCGCCTGGTGCCCTGATTTTCGGCATAAGGGAAGTGGCGGCGGAAGCAGTAACGGCAATTGACCGCGCAACCGCCTTTCACCAACAGCAGGGCCCGGTTGCGATATTTGTGCAACAGGCCGGGCACGACGCTGTGCTGTTCTTCCAGCGGATCGGTGGAGTAGCCGGGGGCGACGATAAACTCCTCTTCGGCGGTAAGTACCTGACGAAGCAGCGGATCGTCAGGGTTGCCTTTCTCCATTCTGGCAATAAACGCGCGCGGGACGCGCAGCGGGAACAGGCGTCTGGCCTCACGTCCGGCGAGCAGTTTTTCATCAGCGTCTACATTTAAAAGACGCAGCAGTTCATCAGGACTGGTCACAACATTGGCAAGTTGCGTTATCCAATCTTCTCTGGATGGGGTATTTAGGGTTACAATATGCGCCATTTTGTGGCTTAGCTACCAGTTAAACAATTTCAGAGGGCCTTATGGCGACTTACTATAGCAACGATTTTCGTGCTGGTCTTAAAATCATGTTAGATGGCGAACCTTATGCGGTAGAAGCCAGCGAATTCGTTAAACCAGGTAAAGGCCAGGCGTTTGCGCGCGTTAAGCTGCGCCGTCTGCTGACCGGCACCCGCGTTGAGAAAACCTTCAAATCTACTGATTCTGCAGAAGGCGCGGACGTTGTCGATATGAACCTGACTTACCTGTATAACGACGGTGAGTTCTGGCACTTCATGAACAACGAAACCTTCGAACAGCTGTCTGCTGACGCGAAAGCGATCGGTGACAATGCCAAATGGCTGCTGGATCAGGCTGAGTGCATCGTAACCCTGTGGAACGGCCAGCCGATCGCGGTCACCCCGCCGAACTTCGTTGAGCTGGAAATCGTTGAAACCGACCCAGGTCTGAAAGGCGACACCGCGGGTACCGGTGGTAAACCAGCGACCCTGTCTACTGGCGCTGTGGTTAAAGTGCCGCTGTTCGTCCAGATTGGCGAAGTAATTAAAGTGGATACTCGCTCTGGCGAATACGTATCCCGCGTGAAGTAATTTCACGTCATGATGACTGGCGCAGCCTCTGTGCTGCGCCGCTCTTTCTGTACTGGCACGACGAGCACGACACATGAAGCGCAGCGTAAAACTCCTGGCGTTACTGTTTCTGAGCAGCGCACTGCTGTCTGGCTGCAATACCGCCCGCGGTTTCGGTGAAGATATTCAGGGCCTGGGCCACGCCATCTCTCGCGCTGTAAGCTGACTTCCTTCCGTTTCGCCTGCCGCGCTCGCCTTCCGGTGCGCCTGCTTCCTTCACGAATACTCCTTTTCTCTTAAAAAACGCAAAGATCCCTTCATCTGTGGACGGTTTGTCTATGCTTATAGGGCATGAAAACAAAACTGACACTAAGGATGACATTATGGTGAAAAAAACGATTGCAGCGTTCTTTACGGTTTTGGTCCTCTCTTCAGCACTGACCGCTTGTAACACCACGCGCGGTGTGGGTCAGGATATTTCAGAGGGCGGCAGCGCAATCTCTGGCGCAGCAACCAAAGCTCAGCAATAACAGCCTTCGACGGTACGGTTTTGCGCCGTACCGTTCTTCACTTCCCCCATTCTGTTGGATATACTCACTACGACTTTTCATCCACCTTACGGGACGACCCGTAAGCGTTTCTCATCCGGGGACGGCCCCAGCAAAGGAGCCTTATGTCCTGGATAGTCTTATTTATCGCTGGCCTGCTGGAAGTGGTGTGGGCCGTCGGCCTGAAATATACCCATGGCTTTAGCCGCCTGGTTCCCAGCGTCATCACCATCGTCGCGATGGTCGTCAGCATGGCGCTGCTTTCATGGGCGATGAAAACCCTGCCGGTGGGTACCGCTTACGCCGTCTGGACGGGGATCGGCGCCGTGGGCGCCGCTGTGACCGGTATCGTACTGTTAGGTGAATCCGCCAGCGCTATGCGTATCGCCAGTCTTGTCTGCATCGTGGTCGGCATCATTGGCCTGAAGATCAGCGCGCACTAGTTGTAGCGCTGATTGACCCAGACCAGTTTGCTGATATCAAAACCCTGCCGGGTGGCAATATCCAGCATCTGCTGCCTGACTTCCGGGGCGATGGTGGGGGCTCGCGCCAGTAGCCAGAGATAGTCGCGGTCGGGGCCGCAGACCAGCGCGTACCGATACTCCTTATCCAGCGCAATGACGTTATAGCTGCCATAGAAGGGGCCGAAGAAGGAGATCTTCAGCGCGGCGCGGCTGGGTTCGCCGGTAAAATACGCCACCCCGTCCGTTTTCTGCCACATGCCGCGGTCGGGGTTATAGCCTTTATTGACCACGTCCAGACCGCCGTCATCGCGCGGCTGCCAGGCGATCGTGACCTTTTCAAGCCCGCTTTCAAAAGGATGGTCGAAGCGGGCGATTTCGTACCAGGTACCCAGATAGCGCTGAACGTCGAAGGGGGTGACCACGGTGACGCCTGGCGGCGGGGCAGGGGTGCTGCAGGCGACAGACAGGAACGAGACGGCGACCGCGGTGATTATCGGCAGGATACGCATGGTATGCTCCTTGCTGGCTTTTAAGCTAAGTGTAGAGTCCGGCAGTGCAAAGGCGGCAAGATTTTTCTATGAAGCGAGCCCGGTAGCAGAATTGCTGCCGGGCTCTTGCAGGATCAGATAAACAGTACGCCAACCAGAGTAATGACGCTGAGGATCGCCGCCAGACCGTAGAAGACCCATTTGCCGTTTGGCACATGGATTTTCAGGTCGTGCATGGCGTGGTGAATACGATGCAGCCCACACCACAGCGGCAGGACAATCATCAGAAAGATGAACGCGCGGCCGATAAAGCTTTGGGCAAAGGCCAGCACGCGCTCATAGCTGAAGGCGTCGGCGGGGGCGAGCCCCAGCGGCAGCAAAATGCCCACCAGCAGCACCATCACCGGCGCGACAATCGCGCCCCACATGCCGCCAGCGCCAAACAGCCCCCAGAAAACGGGTTCATCGGAACGTTTCGGATTGGGATTAATCATCTCAGCCTCCTTACCAGAACAGGGCGACAAACAGGATCACCACGGTGACCACCGCCGTCACCACCCAGAGACCTTTAATCACCGGCTCTGGCCCCATTTTTTCGCCTTTGATGATGACGTTGGCGGCTTTTGGCGCCAGCTCGAACCAGGTTTTGGTGTGCAGCAGCGCTGCCGCCAGGGTGATCAGGTTAAGGATCACTACCACAGGATTTTGCAGGAATCCGATATATCCCGCCCAGCTTTCAGCGCCGTGCTTGAGGGCAAACAGCCCGTAAATCAGCACAATGCTGAACCATACTGTCGGTACCGCCGTACCTTCCCGCACCATGTAGAAGCGATAAAATGGCAGCTTTTTCCACCAGGTGGAGGTCATCGGCCGGACGTAGGGTTTGCGTTTCGTCGTCATAATGCACTCCTTAGCGTGGTTTCAGGGTGGCGATAAGAAAGTCTTTCGAACTTTCCACCTTGCCCTGCTGGATCGCGGCCGCCGGGTCGACGTGCTTCGGACAGACTTCCGAGCAGTAGCCCACGAAAGTACAGGTCCAGACGCCGTTCTGGCCGTTAAGCTGCGCCATGCGCTCCTTTTTGCCGTGGTCGCGGCTGTCTTCGTTATAGCGGTGGGCGAGGGTGATCGCCGCCGGGCCGATAAACTCCGGGTTCAGGCCGAACTGCGGACAGGCGGCATAGCACAGCCCGCAGTTGATACAACCGGAGAACTGATGGTATTTGGCCATCTGGGCTGGCGTCTGCTTGTTTGGTCCCTGGTCCGGAGTGCGGTTATTACCGATGATATACGGCTTAATGGCCTCCAGACTTTCGATAAAGTGGGTCATATCCACCACCAGATCGCGCTCGATCGGGAAGTTGGCCAGCGCCTCAACCTTGATACCTTTGGTGTAATCCCGCAGGAAGGTTTTACAGGCCAGCTTCGGCACCTTATTGACCATCATGCCGCAGGAGCCGCAGATTGCCATTCGGCAGGACCAGCGGTAGCTCAGGTCGGGCGCCAGGTTGTCTTTAATGTAGCCCAGCGCGTCCAGCAGCGAGGTCTGTTCATCATAAGGCACGTCATAGAATGCGCTGTGCGGTGCAGTGTCGACCTCCGGGTTGTAACGCACCACTTCGACTTTCAGGTTTTTCATCTCAGCCATGGGTGGTCTCCTTCTTCTCAGCCGCTTCCGCCTCAGCGCCATAAACACGTTTCGCCGGCGGCAGCGTGGTGATCTTCACATCGCCATATTCCAGGCGGGTGGTGCCATCAGCCTCGCGGAAGGCGAGCGTATGTTTGAGGAAGTTGACGTCGTCGCGTTCGGTACAGCCTTCATCCAGACGCTGGTGCGCACCGCGCGATTCTTTACGGGCGATGGCCGAGTGCGCCATACATTCGGCAACGTTTAAACCGTGTCCCAGCTCAATGGTGTAAAGCAGATCGGTGTTGAATACGCTGGAGTTGTCGGTAATGCGCACGCGCTTAAAGCGCTCCTGCAGCTCAGCCAGCTTGTCGATAGTTTTCTGCATCAGCTCTGGCGTCCGGTAGATGCCGCAGCCTTCCTCCATCGAGAGCCCCATTTCGTCGCGGATTTTCGCCCAGTTTTCGTTACCCTCCTGGTTGACGAGATCTTTCAGACGACGCTCCACATCGGCAGCTTGCGCATCGAGGGCGGAGCCGTTCATTTCGCCCGCTTGTGCGGCGCGCCGCATGGCCTGTTCCCCGGCCAGGCGGCCGAAGACCACCAGCTCGGCCAGCGAGTTGGAGCCCAGGCGGTTGGCGCCGTGCAGACCAACGGACGAGCATTCGCCCACGGCAAACAGCCCTTTGATGCGGGTTTCGCACTGTTGATCGGTTTCGATGCCGCCCATGGTGTAGTGCGCGGTCGGGCGTACCGGAATCGGTTCTTTCACCGGGTCGACGCCGACGTAGGCTTTCGCCAGCTCACAGATAAACGGCAGGCGCTCCAGCAGCTTTTTCTCGCCGAGGTGGCGCAGATCGAGGTAGACCACGTCGCCGCGCGGCGTGGGAATGGTGTTCCCTTTCCGCCATTCGTGCCAGAAGGCCTGGGACACTTTGTCGCGCGGGCCCAGCTCCATATATTTGTTCTTCGGTTCGCCGAGCGGGGTTTCCGGGCCCATGCCGTAATCCTGCAGATAGCGATAGCCGTTTTTGTTGACCAGAATCCCGCCTTCACCGCGGCAGCCTTCGGTCATCAGGATCCCGGAACCCGGCAGACCGGTCGGGTGATACTGAACGAACTCCATATCGCGCAGCGGCACGCCGTGGCCCAGCGCCATACCCATCCCGTCACCGGTAACGATGCCGCCGTTGGTGTTGTAGCGATAGACGCGTCCGGCGCCGCCGGTGGCCAGCACCACCGCGTTGGCGCGGATCTGCACCAGCGTGCCTTCCATCATATTCATCGCCACCAGGCCGCGGGCCTGGCCGTCATCGACCAGCAGATCAAGGACGAAATGTTCATCAAAGCGTTGAATTTGGGGAAACTGAAGGGAGGTCTGGAAGAGGGTATGCAGCATGTGGAAGCCGGTTTTATCGGCGGCAAACCAGGTGCGTTCGATCTTCATGCCACCGAAGCGCCGGACGTTAACGCTGCCGTCAGGGCGGCGGCTCCACGGGCATCCCCACTGTTCCAGTTGGGTCATTTCCGTCGGGCAGTGGTGAACGAAATAGTCGACGACATCCTGCTCGCACAGCCAGTCGCCTCCGGCGACGGTGTCGTGAAAATGGTACTCAAAGCTATCGTGATCCTGGGCAACGGCTGCGGACCCCCCTTCTGCAGCGACCGTATGGCTGCGCATCGGATAGACTTTAGAAATCAGGGCGATTTTGGCATTGGGGTTGGCCTGGGCGGCGGCGATAGCGGCGCGAAGGCCTGCCCCGCCGGCGCCAATTACGGCGAGATCGGCTTGAAAAGTGTGCACGACATTCCTCCAGTTTTAGTGTATTTCGCCGCCGGGCTGGCGAAAAAGTATCACTGCTCCTTTATAGGTACAGGAGTATAGCCGTAGGGTCAGTATGGAAAATTGACGTGTTCGATTTTTTTATCGATATGTGCGGTTATTTATCAGTGATATTTATGCATTTAGGTTAACGATAGATTAATGGCATGTAATCTGCCGGGGATTGCACAAAATTTGTTTCACTCGCCGGTTGCGAGTAGACTTCGTGCCCTTGTTTGCAATCGGAGAAAGTACAATGAGCGAGACGGCAACCTGGCAGCCGAGCGCACCCATTCCCAATCTGTTGAAACGCGCGGCGGTGATGGCGGAAATCCGCCGTTTCTTTACCGATCGCGGCGTGCTGGAGGTGGAGACGCCTTGCATGAGTCAGGCGACGGTAACGGATATCCATTTGTTCCCGTTTGAAACCCGTTTCGTCGGCCCGGGCCACTCACAGGGACTCAATCTGTACCTGATGACCAGTCCGGAATACCATATGAAGCGCCTGCTGGCGGCGGGCTGTGGCCCGGTCTTCCAACTGTGCCGTAGCTTCCGTAATGAAGAAATGGGGCGTCATCACAATCCGGAATTCACCATGCTGGAGTGGTATCGTCCGTGCTATGACATGTATCGCCTGATCAACGAGGTGGACGATCTGCTGCAGCAGGTGCTGGAGTGCCAGCCGGCGGAAAGCCTCTCCTATCAGCAGGCGTTCCAGCGTCATCTGGATATTGACCCGCTCTCTGCCGATAAAGCGCAGCTGCGCGAAGTCGCGGCGAAGCTGGATCTGAGCAATATCGCCGATACTGAAGAAGATCGCGACACGCTGCTGCAACTGTTGTTCACCATGGGCGTGGAGCCGCACATCGGCAAAGATCGGCCGACGTTCATTTATCATTTCCCGGCGACTCAGGCCTCTTTAGCGCAGATCAGCCCGGAAGATCATCGGGTCGCGGAGCGCTTCGAGGTCTATTACAAAGGGATTGAGCTGGCAAATGGTTTCCACGAGCTGACCGACGCCCATGAGCAGCGCCTGCGCTTTGAGCAGGACAACCGCAAGCGTGCCGCGCGCGGTCTCCCGCAGCAGCCCATCGATAACAACCTGCTGGCGGCGCTGGAGGCGGGGCTGCCGGACTGCTCCGGCGTGGCACTGGGCGTTGATCGCGTGGTGATGCTGGCGCTGGGCGCTGAAAGCATCGGCGAGGTGATCGCCTTTACGGTCGACCGCGCCTGATGGCGCTGTCACCTCCCGCCGCCTGCGGGCGAGGGAGGTGACAGGTCTGCCCTGATCCCCCCTCCCTCATGCTATCCCGGCTTTCGCCCGAATATCCACAATCTCCTTCGGTGCTTTTGCTACTATCCGCGCTCGTTTTATGAGGCCAGGCGACGCTGTTGGCGACCGGCGTGGTGTTGCTGATGGTGACCTTCGCCAATATCTTCACCATCATTCAGCCGGTCATCGACAGCGGGGACTGGAGCAGCACGCTGTGGATGGTCGGCGGGCCGATCTTCTTCTCGCTGCTGGCGTGGGGAATTTACGAAAGCTACCGTCGGCGCCTGGCGTCCGGCGCGCTGGTGATGGAGAGTTAAAGAACCTGCCCGGCAGTGCCGCCGGGCAGGCTATGGCTTAAAGGCTGCCAGCCGTACGTCGGCTGGTTTTTCCGGCCGAGGTCATGGTTTTACTGCTTTGCCTGCCGTCAATACTTTCCAGACGCATCTGGAACGGAGGGAACGGCATATCAATGCCATGCTCGCGGAAGCCCGCCAGGATCAGCTGATGCATCTCATGGCGCAGCGGCATGCGGTGCCCCATCTCGGCGGCAAAAATACGCAGCTCGAAAATCTGGATCCCCTGCTGCAGGTCGACGAGAAACGCCTCCGGCGCCGGGGTATCGATGACCAGCGAGCAGCGATGCGCCGCGGCGATGAGAATTTTCGTGACCTCTTCGGTATCGGCGTCCACAGGCGCCGGCACCGTCAGCACCACGCGGGTGACCGAGTCCGATAGCGACCAGTTGATAAACTGCTCGGTGATGAACGCCTTATTCGGCACGATAATCTCTTTCCGGTCCCAGTCGCTGATGGTGGTGGCGCGGGTATTGATGCGGGTGACGCTGCCCGTCAGATCGCGGATGGTGACCGTATCGCCGATGCGGATCGGTTTCTCAAACAGAATAATCAGGCCGGAGATAAAGTTAGCGAAGATCTCCTGCAGGCCAAACCCGAGACCCACACCCAGCGCGGCGACCAGCCACTGCAGCTTCGACCACTCAATGCCGATCATCGAGAAGCCCACCAGTCCACCGACCAGCATCAGCAGATACTTGGTGATGGTGGTGATGGCGTAGCCGGTGCCGGGCGTTAAATCGAGGTGCTGGAGGATCGCCAGCTCCAGCAGCGCCGGCAGGTTGCGCACCAGCTGAGTGGTGATGATCAGCACCAGAATGGCAATCAGCACCGCGCCAAGGGTGATGGGCTCGAGGCTTTCCACTCCTTGTACCGTTGAGGTAACGTCCCACAGCGAGATATTCTCAAGGAAGCCAAACGCCGAGTGAATTTCCGACCACAGCACGATGACCGACAGCAGCGCGATCAGCATCAGCAGGGAACGCACAAGGCGCAGCGACTGGGTACTGATGGCATCGAGATCGACCTCGCTGACCTCCGTCTCCACCGACCCTTCCGGGCTGCTGACGTGAACAGGCTCATCTTCGCCGCGGGCGCGCTGGGCGAGAATTTCCGCGCGACGATGGCGGGCCCGGTCGAAGGCCAGCCGGCGGCGCTGGATCAGCATCCAGCGGCGGATAATGTGATAGACCACCAGCAGCAGGAACCAGATGGCGACGGAGGTTTCCAGACGCGCCAGCAGCGCCTGGGCGGTGGCGAGATAGCCGACGGCCGCCGCCAGCATGGCCACCAGCGGCGCGCCAAGCATCAGGTTCCACAGCAGGCGGTTCACCATATTGTCGCCATTCCCCTCTTTATCCAGATAGAGCGGGATACCGGCGTGCTTAAGGCTCAGAGTGACCACCGCCAGCGCGCCGCAGATCAGCAGGAAGCACAGGCGGCCCAGCGAAGCGGAGAACTCGCGGTCGTTAAGATTATCGAACATGATCAGCGCCATAATCAGCGGCACAATCAGCCCGATGCTCATCAGGTAGTAGCGCATCGCTTTCGCCACTCGGCTACGCGGCCAGCCGAAGTGGGCGATAAACAGCCCGTTTGGCCGGGCGAAGGTGGCGCAGATCATCACCACCCACAGCAGAGGCACCGTCGCGGTGACCCCATCGCCAATCGCCACCGCCAGCGGGAAGGGCCAGGCGGACTGCAGACCATAGCCGAGCGTCATCCACAGCACCGGCAGCGGCGAAGCCACTAGTATCGACCAGAAGACCGTGCGCAGCGTCAGCCAGAAGTGATCCTGGGTGACTTTCCCCACCCGAGCGCTGGAGCGCTCAAGGAAGCGGGTGAAATGGCGCCGGGAGCTGATGCTGAAGCCAACCAGCAGCAGGGCGGCAAACAGCGGTAGCAGGGTCTCTTTGCTGGTGAGCATCATCGCGCTGGCTTTACCCAGCTCGCTGATGGTATCCAGGGAGATCAGGCGCCGCAGATCCTGGACGATCTCCAGCGGCCAGGAGAAGCCGATGGGGCTGACGTCCGAAGTCCAGAACAGATAGCGGTGGGTGGCTTCGTTGATCTCCTTCAGCGCGTCTTCCAGCTGGCCGTTGGCGACCTTCAGCTTGGTGAGCTCCAGCATCAGGGTATCGCCGCCGCGCAGCAGCGAGTTCAGCAGCTCGTTCTGCGTGCGTAGCTGCGCCTGCAGGATCTTGTTCTGCTCGCTGGTCAGCGGTTCGCCGTCGGCCTGACGGATCTGCCGCAGCTGCGGCTGCTTACTGAGTAAATCCTCAAAGCGCAGACGCTGCACGCGCAGCTGCGCCATCTCCGTATCCAGCTGCTGCGGGCGAGGGCGCTCCGGCAGCCGCGCCACCTGGGCGCGCAGGGCTTCGCCCAGCAGATTAGAGGAGCCCAGCCACTGCGACTGCTCGCGCAGGGTGTTTAACGCCTGGCGCACCTGCAGCGTTTGATTCGTCGCCTGCCGCTGCTGGGACGCCACCAGATCCATACGCTGCGCCTGCTGGTTCAGCGCCTGGGAGAGTTCGCGGTTGACTTTAAACTGGGCGGTGATGTCCGGCGGCAGGTTTTCACTGTTCTCCGCCAGCAGTTCGGTACTTTCCAGTGCTTTTTCCGCCTCACGCTGGCGCTGGCTGTTCTGCAGATTACGCAGCGCCTGCAGATAGGCATCCAGCTGCTCGCTCTGCTTTTGCGCCAGTTCAGAACGGGCGCGCGACAGCTCCTGGCGGTTATTGGCGGAGAGCTGGGCGAGGTCGAGTTCATCCACCAGCGCCTTCAGGCGCGCCGATTCCGCCTGCAGGGCAAGATTTTGCGCCTGGGCGAGAGCATTGTTGCCGGTTTGCGTGCCGATGCGGCGCTCAACCTCATTGAGCTGACGCCGGGCGTCGGTTTGCTGCTGCGGCAGCTGGTTCAGGGAGTCGGCGATTTCACGCGCGCGATCCTGCTCCTGTTGCGCCTGACGGCTTGACTCCAGCAGCTGGCTGCTGACCTGGAGGATCTCCTGGTTCAGCGCATCGGCGGTCAGGCCGACTGGCACCTGGCGCGGCTCTTCGCTCAGATTGTTGAGCTGGGCGCGCAGGCTTTGAAACAGTTTGGGGAAATTGTCGATAACGTCCTGATACTGACGGGCGCGCTCGAGAGACGATTTTCGCTCCTCAAGCGCGTTCAGGGCGGACTGCAGAACTTCAACGGTTTCAGGCTGGGCGGGCTTTGCCGCCTTCGCCTGTTCCAGTTCCTGGGTTATCTGTTTAGCATCCGGGGCTGTCGCAGCGTACGCCCCGAAACTGAGGCTCAAGGCCAACAGGAAAGTGTATATCAGGCGCACGGCATAACCCTTTTGCTGAAGAATTAACCTTGGTCTTGTTTATCGTCAACCAGCGGGCTGGCGCGATGTTCGGCGCGGATCTCTTCTTCCGGTAACGGCGCCGGTTCAGCGGCGGTGGTTGCTTCCACCGTTGTCGCCAGCGGTTGGCCGATTTTAGTCACGGACAGGCTTTGCAGCGTGTCGACCAGCTTCACCTGGCCCGGGGCAAACAGGTTGATCACGGTGGAGCCCAGTTTGAAGCGGCCCATCTCCTGGCCTTTCAGCAGGGCGACGGAGCCTTCGCTGTCGCCAGCGGGCCAGGTCCAGCGTTTAATAATGCCTTCGCGCGGCGGGGTTACGGTGCCGGACCACACGGTCTCGATGCTGCCGACGATAGTCGCGCCCACCAGAATTTGCGCCATCGGGCCAAACTCAGTATCAAACAGGCAGATGACGCGCTCGTTACGGGCGAACAGGTTTGGCACGTTCTGCGCCGTCAGATGGTTAACGGAGAACAGGTCGCCAGGAACGTAGATCATTTCGCGCAGGATACCGTTGCACGGCATGTGCACGCGGTGATAGTCGCGCGGCGACAGATAGGTGGTGGCGAAGCTGCCGTTACGGAACAGGTCGGCCATCTGGTAGTTGCCGGCCAGTAAGGCTTCCAGGCTGTAGTCGTGGCCCTTGGCCTGCAGAATTTTATCGTTCTCAATGGCACCAAGCTGGCTGATCACGCCGTCGGCCGGCATCACCAGTACGTTAGGATCGGTATTCAGCGGGCGAACGTCGTCGCGCAGCGGGCGCACAAAGAAATCGTTGAAGGTGCGATAGGCCGCGGTATCCGGCTTCTGCGCCTCTTTCATATCGACCTTGTAGTATTTCACGAACAGATCGATGACCAGCTTCGTCAGCCAACCTGCGCGTTTGCTCGCACCCCAGCCTGCGAGGCGGGTGAGCCACAGTTTAGGCAGAATGTATTGCAGTGAAAGTTTAAGATCGTTTAACAAAGTAGCCTCCAGGCCATGATATGTCGTTCCTGACCCCGCCTGCGGGCGGGGACCTGAAAAAAGGGGACGATTCTATACGTAAAACTCGCCAAATGGCATCCGCGTAAGCCGCGCCATCACCGCTGCCCGGCAGCGCCTGACGTGACGCTCAGCTTAATGGTCAGTCATCGGTCGAGGAAAAGTTTTTACGCGTTTTTACCTGTACCTGCGCCATGCTTTCCAGGATGCGGTGGTAGTTCTCGAAACGGCTTTCGGCGATCTTGCCGCTCTCTACCGCTTCGCGAAGCGCACAGCCAGGATCGGTATCGTGTTTACAGTCGCGATATTTGCAACGGCCTAAATAATCATGGAATTCGACAAAGCCGTTGGTGATTTGTTCCGCTTCCAGATGCCACAGGCCGAACTCACGTACCCCCGGTGAATCAATCACATCGCCGCCGTGCGGGAAGTGGTAGAGGCGCGCCGCGGTGGTGGTGTGCTGGCCTAAGCCGGAAACGTCCGAGACATCATTGGTGAGGATCTGATCCTCATTCAGCCCCAGCAGGGCGTTCAGCAGGCTTGATTTACCCACCCCGGACTGCCCGGCGAAGATGCTGATGCGGTCGGTCAGGGCCGCTTCCAGCGGCTTGAGGCCGTCCTGAGTACGGCTGGAGACCAGCAGTACGCGGTAACCGATGTTGCGGTAGATGTCCATTTGCTCATTGACGAAGCGCAGGCCATCGTCATCCAGCAGATCGATTTTGTTCAGGACGATTAACGGCTCGATATCCTGCGCCTCGCAGGCCACCAGATAGCGATCGATAATATTCAGCGACAGCTCAGGCAGGATCGCGGAAACCACCACGATCTGGTCGATATTGGCGGCGATAGGCTTCACGCCGTCGTAAAAATCCGGGCGCGTCAGGACGGAGGCGCGATCGTGAACCGCTTCGACGATCCCTTTGACGCTTACGCCGTCGGCGGCGTCTTTACCCGGCCGCCAGACCACGCGGTCGCCGGTGACCAGCGAACGGATCGTCCGGCGGATATTGCAGCGATGCACGCTGCCGTCAGCGGATTCGACGTCGGCATGCATGCCAAAGCGACTGATGACAATGCCTTCCGACGTGTCGCCAAACAGGTTGTCATCGTAGTCGGCCTTCTCCGCAGTGGTTTTCAGACGGCGCTGGTGGTTGGCTTTGACGCGGCGCTGCTGGCCTTTGGAGAGTTTATTTTTACTCAATCGAACTGGCTCCTGGTCGCCCTGATGGGGCAAAACCTCTATGATACACGCTATTTTAGATGAATATAGTCACGCAAGAAGGGTGGAAAATAGCATGAGTGCAAATGAAAACAACCTCATTTGGATCGATCTTGAGATGACAGGGCTGGATCCGGAGCGCGATCGCATTATTGAAATCGCCACCCTGGTGACCGATGCCAACCTGAACATTCTGGCCGAGGGGCCGACCATCGCGGTGCATCAATCGGATGCCCAACTGGCGCTGATGGACGAGTGGAATGTGCGGACGCATACCGGCAGTGGGCTGGTGGATCGCGTGAAGGCCAGCGCCGTCAGCGAGCACGACGCCGAACTGGCGACCATTGAGTTTCTTAAGCAGTGGGTGCCGGCGGGCAAGTCGCCGATCTGCGGCAACAGCATCGGCCAGGATCGTCGCTTCCTGTTTAAGTACATGCCGCAACTGGAAGCCTATTTCCACTATCGCTATCTGGACGTTAGCACGCTGAAAGAGCTGGCGCGTCGCTGGAAGCCGGAAATTCTCGACGGCTTTAAAAAGCAGGGTACCCATCAGG
Organism: Klebsiella sp. GG_Kp175; assembly: GCF_040062325.1. Lineage (NCBI taxonomy): Bacteria > Pseudomonadati > Pseudomonadota > Gammaproteobacteria > Enterobacterales > Enterobacteriaceae > Klebsiella > Klebsiella sp. GG_Kp175. The sequence goes on from NZ_JBEAFX010000022.1 coordinate 33,433, forward strand.
CAATGGACGATATCCGCGAGTCAGTCGCCGAGCTGGCTTACTACCGCGAGCATTTCATTAAGCTGTAAACCGCGACCGGGCCCTGTGCGCGGCCCGGTACACCTTTCTGCGTTATTTAAACCACTTCTGCTGCATCTGCTGGAAGTCAGGCGTCGCCATGACCGCGGTCAGGGCATCGTTGATCGCATTCAGCAGCTCCGGATCGTCTTTGCGCACCGCAATCGCATACTGCTTACCGTAATAAGCCGGGTCGGTGGCACGTTCATCCATGATGGCGTAGTCAGGGTTCTCCTGCTGCCAGGCGTCGAGGGTGGCGAAGTCGCCCATGACGCCGGTTATTTGCCCGGCCTTCAGCGCGGCCAGGGCGCTGGCGACGTCGTCGTAAGGAACAGCCTGTACGGCTTTCTGTTTATCACGCAGATAGTGTTGATGCAGTGTGCCTTTCACCACGCCGACTTTTTTGGCTTTCAGGTCGGCAAAGGTATGGGCGACATCTTTGTTGACGATCACCACCCCGGAGAGCGCCTGGCGATAGGGACGGCTGAAGGCGACCTGCTTCTCACGCATCGGGATCACTTCCATGCCGGCAATCACCGCGTCAAATTTCTTGAAGCGTAAAGCCGGGATCAGCGTATCGAAACGCTGCGCCGTGAACTGGCACTGCGCCTGCATCTGCTGGCACAGGGCCTGGGCAAGATCGATATCGAAGCCGACAGGCTGATTTTTGCCGTTGGCGGTGACAAACGGCGGATTGGCCGTGCTGGTGCCAAAATGGAGCGTCTCGGCTGACGCGGTTCCGATGGCCAGCGTGCTCAGCAGCAGGACGGTGAGGACTTTTCTCATGCTAATTCCCTGTTTGGCGGCGTGGTGGCCTCGTTTTACGTCGCGCCACCGCTGTATGATGCGAGCGATTTTGCGTCATTCAGGCGGGCGGAAAAAGCGATTTTGCCCGAAATGACGCTTATTTATACAATTCAGCGGCGTAGGTGGCGAGAAAATATCCATTTAAACAAAAAACGCAAAAAAGTGATGAACAGGGGGTTGCAGGGGCATCGAATTCTCGTATAATGCGCCTCCCGTAACGACGCAGAAATGCAAATTACGACGCCATCGAAATATGGCAAAAAATGCAGTAACGCGGGAATAGCTCAGTTGGTAGAGCACGACCTTGCCAAGGTCGGGGTCGCGAGTT
>NZ_JBEAFX010000023.1:0-34254 GCF_040062325.1 Klebsiella sp. GG_Kp175
TGTTTGTGTGAAGTGATTCACATCCGCCGTGTCGATGGAGGCGCATTATAGGGAGTTCTCGAGCGCCCGCAATAGAAAAATGGCAGAAAAATGACTGACTGCTGCATTCCCCAGCAAAACCCCGCTTTATACCCATTTACACACAGAATTATCCACAGGAGAGCGTCAAACCAGGACCGAAAGCGCCGTGGATCGGCAGCTATATAGAAGAAGAACCATCGGCCTAAAGAGAAAGATAAAAATTCGCGAGCGTTGCGCAAACGTTTTCGTTACAATGCCGCGCTATGACACGGATGCCCGGTTGGGTGCGTTAGGTGAGTTTTTAGGCAAAAACTCACCTAACGCTCTCTGTAATGTTCAAATCCTGGGGATTTAATACCATGCAACAACGTCGTCCAGTCCGCCGCGCTCTGCTCAGTGTTTCTGACAAGGCCGGTATCGTCGAATTCGCGCAGGCGCTTTCCGCTCGTGGTGTCGAGCTGCTGTCCACTGGCGGCACCGCTCGCCTGCTGGCAGATAAAGGCCTGCCGGTAACCGAAGTCTCTGACTACACCGGTTTCCCGGAAATGATGGATGGACGCGTGAAAACCCTGCATCCGAAAGTACACGGCGGCATCCTCGGCCGTCGCGGTCAGGATGACGGCATCATGCAGCAGCACGGGATCGCGCCTATCGATATGGTGGTCGTTAACCTCTATCCGTTTGCCCAGACCGTCGCTCGCGAAGGATGCTCGCTGGAAGACGCGGTGGAAAACATCGATATCGGCGGCCCGACCATGGTCCGCTCCGCGGCGAAGAACCACAAAGACGTCGCCATCGTGGTGAAGAGCAGCGACTACACCGCCATCATTAATGAGATGGATGCCAACGAAGGCTCCCTGACGCTGGACACCCGCTTCGACCTCGCCATTAAAGCCTTCGAACACACCGCCGCGTACGACAGCATGATTGCCAACTACTTCGGCAGCATGGTTACGGCCTATCACGGCGAAAGCAAAGAAGCCGCTGGCCGCTTCCCACGCACCTTGAATCTGAACTTCATTAAGAAGCAGGATATGCGCTACGGCGAAAACAGCCACCAGCAGGCTGCCTTCTATATAGAAGAGAATGTCAAAGAAGCTTCCGTGGCAACCGCTACCCAGCTGCAGGGCAAAGCGCTCTCCTATAACAACATTGCCGATACCGATGCGGCACTGGAGTGCGTGAAAGAGTTCAACGAACCGGCCTGCGTGATCGTTAAGCACGCTAACCCATGCGGCGTTGCCGTTAGCGACTCGATCCTCGACGCCTACGATCGCGCATACAAAACCGACCCGACCTCCGCGTTCGGCGGCATCATCGCCTTCAACCGCGAACTGGATGCCGACACCGCGCAGGCGATCATCTCTCGCCAGTTTGTCGAGGTGATCATCGCCCCGTCCGCCAGCGAAGAAGCGCTGAAAATCACCGCCGCGAAGCAGAACGTCCGCGTACTGACCTGCGGTCAGTGGGATGCGCGCGTTGCCGGTCTCGATTTCAAACGCGTTAACGGTGGTCTGCTGGTTCAGGACCGCGATCTCGGTATGGTCACCGCGGGTGAACTGCGCGTGGTCAGCAAACGTCAGCCGAGCGAGCAAGAGCTGCGCGATGCGCTGTTCTGCTGGAAAGTGGCGAAATTCGTCAAATCCAACGCCATCGTGTATGCCAAAGACAATATGACCATCGGCATAGGCGCCGGCCAGATGAGCCGCGTCTACTCGGCGAAAATTGCCGGGATTAAAGCCGGTGACGAAGGTCTGGAAGTGAAAGGCTCCGCCATGGCCTCTGACGCCTTCTTCCCATTCCGCGACGGGATTGACGCCGCGGCAGCGGTCGGCATCACCTGCGTTATTCAGCCGGGCGGCTCTATCCGCGACGACGAAGTGATTGCCGCCGCTGACGAACACGGCATCGCCATGATCTTCACCGACATGCGCCACTTCCGCCATTAATTCATGGAGCAGCAGATGAAAGTATTAGTAATCGGCAACGGCGGGCGCGAACACGCCCTGGCCTGGAAAGCGGCCCAATCGCCGCTGGTTGATACCGTCTACGTCGCGCCAGGCAACGCCGGTACCGCGCTGGAGCCGTCGCTGCAAAACGTCGCCATCGGCGTTACCGATATTCCGGCGCTGCTTCGCTTCGCCCAGGATGAAAATATCGACCTGACCATCGTTGGCCCGGAAGCGCCGTTGGTCATTGGCGTGGTTGACGCGTTTCGTGCCGCCGGGCTGGCCATCTTCGGGCCAACCGAAGGCGCCGCGCAGCTGGAAGGTTCGAAGGCCTTCACCAAAGATTTCCTTGCTCGTCATCATATCCCGACGGCGGAATATCAGAACTTCACCGACGTTGAGCCAGCGCTGGCTTATCTGCGCGAGAAAGGCGCGCCGATCGTCATCAAAGCCGACGGTCTGGCGGCGGGTAAAGGCGTTATCGTGGCGATGACCCTCGAGGAAGCCGAAGCGGCGGTCAAAGACATGCTGGCCGGTAACGCTTTCGGCGACGCCGGACACCGCATCGTCATTGAAGAGTTCCTCGATGGCGAAGAGGCCAGCTTTATTGTGATGGTCGACGGCGAGCACGTCCTGCCGATGGCCACCAGCCAGGATCACAAACGCGTCGGCAACGGCGATACCGGCCCGAATACCGGTGGGATGGGCGCTTATTCTCCGGCGCCGGTCGTGACTGATGAAGTCCATCAGCGCACCATGGAGCGGATTATCTGGCCAACCGTGAAGGGCATGGCCGCGGAAGGCAACACCTATACCGGTTTCCTGTATGCCGGTCTGATGATCGACAAGCAGGGCAACCCGAAGGTCATTGAGTTCAACTGCCGCTTTGGCGATCCGGAAACCCAGCCGATCATGCTGCGCATGAAATCCGACCTGGTAGAGCTGTGCCTCGCCGCCTGCGCGGGCAAGCTGGATGAGAAAACCTCCGAGTGGGATGACCGCGCGTCGCTGGGCGTGGTGGTTGCCGCCGGCGGCTATCCGGGCAACTACAACACGGGCGATGAGATCCATGGTCTGCCGCAGCAGGAAGCGGCAGACGGTAAAGTCTTCCACGCCGGCACGAAACTGTCTGACGACCAGCGCGTGGTCACCAACGGCGGTCGCGTACTGTGCGTCACCGCCCTGGGCGATACCGTAGCGCAGGCGCAGCAGCGCGCCTATCAGCTGCTGACCGATATTCGCTGGGATGGCAGCTTTAGCCGAAACGATATCGGCTGGCGTGCCATTGAGCGTGAAAAGGCTAACGGCTAAGTTTCGCCAACAGCGTTTTCCGCGTAATGCCTAACTGACGGGCGGCTTCGGTTTTGTTGCCGCCCGTTTTTTCCAGCGCCGCCAGAATCACCTCTTTTTCGACTTCCACTAGCGGCTGAATCAGCCCCTCCTCGCTCCCGCCTGACGGCAGCGGCGTACCGGCGATCGCCAGCGGCAGTTCCCGCCCGGAGATATAGTCCCCGGTCAGCAGCACCACCGCCCGCTCCACCGCGTTTTCCAGCTCGCGAATATTGCCCGGCCAGGAGTAGTGGATCAGCAGGTCCATCGCCTGTGGCGTGAACCCCTTTACCGCCTTACGATTGCGTTCGGCATAGCGTTTGAGAAAGTGCTGCGCCAGCTGCGGAATATCTTCCCGGCGCCGGCGCAGCGGCGGCATCTCAATAGTCACCACGTTCAGGCGGTAATAGAGATCCTGGCGAAAACGCCCGGCGCTGACCTCTTCGGCGAGGTTGCGGTGGGTGGCGGCGATCAGCCGCACATCAACGGCAAGCGTCTGGTTGCTGCCGACACGCTGCACCTCCCGCTCCTGAATCGCCCGCAGTAGCCGGACCTGCATCAATGGCGAGATATCGCCAATTTCATCGAGGAACAGCGTGCCGCCATCCGCTTCGACAAAGCGCCCCTCACGTCGCCGATCCGCGCCGGTAAACGCCCCTTTTTCATGGCCGAAGAGTTCCGACTCCAGCAGCGACTCATTCAGCGCCGCACAGTTGAGCGTCACCAGCGGCTTATCACCGCGCCCGCTGCAGGCGTGGATGGCGCGCGCCACCAGTTCCTTACCGGTTCCCGACTCCCCATGGATCAGCACCGTCGCGTCCGAAGGGGCTACCAGCGTAATTTCGTTAAGAAGCGCCTGCATCGCCGGGCTGTCGCCAATCATGCCCCACCGAAGATCCGTCGCAACGCTGGGGTCGCCCTCGCTATGACGGGTGTGTGCCAGTGCCTGGACTAACGTCTGCTGTAACGTGTCAAAATCCAGCGGTTTAATCAGATAATCCAGCGCCCCGGACTTAATGGCCTCCACCGCCGTATCGACGCTGGAGAACGCCGTCATGATCAGCACCGGGATCGCCGGGTTATAGGCTTTTATCTCTTTTAACGTTGCGATACCGTCCAGCTCCGCCATGCGAATATCGCACAGTACCAGGTCGAAAACCTGATGATGGATCTGCTCCAGCGCCTGCCGGCCGTTGTGGGCTAATGCCACCTGATAGCCCCAGCCGCGCAGCAGCGCCTGCAAGATCGTGCAGTGGCTGATGTCATCATCGACAACCAGAATCTGTACCTTATCGCTGCTCATCTTCCCTCCGTTGAGCATCCAGCGGTAGCCAAAGCGTAAATATCGCTCCAGCCCCCGGCTGACTTTCGGCGCGGATCGTCCCGCCATGTTGTTCGATAATATTCTGCACCACCGCCAGCCCCAGCCCGGTGCCGTCCGCCTTGGTGGTGAAATAAGGAGTGAAGATGGCCTGTAGCTCTTCATCGCTCATCCCCTTACCGCTATCCTTAACGACTATTTTGATACGTCGCCGATCGGCTTCACTTGCCGATACGTGAATGACGCCGTCGCGGCCAATCGCCTGCATCGCGTTCAGGTACAGGTTCAACAGCACCTGGTTCAGGCGGTCGGCATCGGCGTTGATCGTGGAGAGCTCCGGGCGCGGAGTAAATTGCAGCGCGATCCCGCGACTCTGCGCATCCTGGCTAACCAACTGCAATGAGTGGTGGATAAGCGCGTTAATATCCACCGGCTGGTAATTTAAATGCGCGGGCCGGACCAGCTCCAGCAGCTCACTGACCACCCGATTGAGGCGGTCGGCCTCTTTGGCCATCACCTGCGCTAACTGATGTGACTCACCGCCCGGCGGCGTGCGCTCGGCAAAATATTTTGCCAGCCCTTTAATCGACGAGAGCGGATTGCGGATCTCGTGCGCCACGCCTGCCGCCAGATGGCCAAGCGCCAGCAGTTTCTCTTTGCGGGCCATCGCCTCCAGCAGTTGTTTCCGTGAGCGGCGATAGCGGCGGAACCAGAACTGGGCAAGGATCGTTGCCGCTGTCACCAACGCGGCGGCGCCCAGCATGATGGCCATATTACGCTGCCCCCTGGCCTGCGCGGCATCCAGCTCGCGGCTATCAAAGGCGATAAAAATCACCTGCGGGACACTGGCTTGAGCCAGGGCGCTGTTGCCGCGATTCATCATGCCCATATGGTGGCCGCGGGCCGGATTGAGCGGGCGAAACTGGCGATAGATCTCCATGGCCGGCTGCGGCTCGCTAAGCCGCCGCCAGCGAGCCTGTTCGCCAACCGCCAGCGCACGCATCTGCGCGGGGCTGTAGAGCGTTTGACCCACCTGCTGCGGATCGCTGTGGGCGATGATGGCGCCATTGTCATCAGTCACCGCGAACCACAGGACGCCCGGCTGCCAGGCCATCTCTTCCAGCAGGGCCTGCAGCTGCGCGTGGTGCATCCGCATTCCCATGCCAACGCGCGTGCCGGACTCCAGCGCGCGGATCAGTACGCTCCCCTTCTCCTCGATAGTTTGTCGGGCGGCGGTCGTCTCACGACCGTAGTCGCGGACGATCATCGCGGAGAACAGCACCACCAGCAGCACTACCGTACCGGTCAGCAGCCAGCTCAGCGCGCCAGCGGCAGCGTCCCGGGAAAAAGGTTTGATCTTCATCGGCGAGTCCTTGTCATCTCCTTTTCGCTATCAGCAGGATCTTTCAGCAGAAATCATGCCATGTTTCCGCGCGGCCAAACCTGCTCTCAAACATATCGCCTGCGCTTTAGCGAGTAAAAATGACTCGCCGGTCCCGGGCGGAACGGGTCATTTTTACTCACTCTTCTCTTTAACGGCCTCGGCAGGCCTGCACGGACGGGCTTTTTCAGGCTGGCATGAAAGATGCAATACCGAGAGAAACCACACAGGAGAAAATGCCATGAAACGGAACCGTACCTTACCTCTCGCCCTCGTTACCTTTGCCGCGCTGACCTTCGGCAGCAACACGGCCTGGGCCAACCACCACTGGGGCAACAATAACGGGATCGGCAACCAGGGCTACAGCCAGCTGACCCAGGAGCAGCAGGCTACCGCGCAAAAGCTGCATAACGATTACTATGCGCAAACCAGCGCCCTGCGCCAGCAGTTGCAGTCCAAACGCTATGAGTACAATGCGTTGCTCACGGCGCAAAAGCCGGATAGCGGCAAGATTGAAGCCGTCGCTCAGGAGATGGAAGGCTTACGCCAGAAGCTGGATCAGCAGCGTGTGAAATTTGATCTCGCCCTGGCTGAGGCTGGTGTTCCCCGCGGCGCAGGAATGGGATATGGCGGCTGTCGCGGTAGCGGCGGCGGTCATATGGGCATGAATCACTGGTAAAGGTTAGAAGCTTTTTTCCGTCGGCTGCCAGGTGCAGAAGTTTTCATTGGCCACCAGCAGCAGTTGAGAGCCTTCCGGCGCCTCCAGCCAGGCAATGCTCACCGCGGCGGAAGCGTGGCTCTGCCGACGTTCAATGTGCGCCAGAGCCCGACTATCGAGGTCGGGCGTGACCGTCTGCCCTTCACAGGTCAGCACGGTATGCGCAGCGGCGTTCCAGCGTCCCTGACGCAGGACGACCCGTCCCTGGCGGAGGGCGTCGCTGGTCTGGCGGATCTGCTCGGCGCGATAACGGTACAGCGCGACCTGGTCGCTGGAGAGTTGCTGCTTCTGCCCGTCAACTTCCCGCTGCATAAAGCTAAGATCGCCCTGCGCGTCGAAGCGGGCACGAATATGTTCCGGCGGCTTGCCGTAGACATTGAGTTCAATCAGCGTCAGCTGATCGCCCTGCCAGCGATATTCGCTGGTCGAGGTGTCCCCGTGACGCCACGGGCTGAAGGCGGCGAGAAGATGGACTTCATCGCCAGAATCTTTACGCCAGATACGCATCGCCCCCTGGTTGTCCGCATAACCGCTGGCGGTAAACGGTGGTAGCGACGCGTTATGGCTGCAGGCAGTCAGCAACAGGATGCCCGCCAGCGCCAGAGGCCGGCGCCAGACAGACAAAAGGGGCTTAATAGCCCCTTCGATAAAACTGTTCACTGCCACGCGGTCTTACTTAACTGCGTCTTTCAGTGCTTTGCCAGAAACAAATGCCGGCACGTTAGCTGCAGCGATTTTGATCTCTTTACCGGTCTGCGGGTTGCGGCCAGTACGCTCAGCGCGGTGGTTCACTTTGAAGGTACCGAAACCAACCAGTTGAACAGCATCACCTTCTTTCAGAGACTCAGTAATTGCAGCCAGGGTAGATTCCAGGGCAGCTTTAGCCTGTGCTTTGGACAGGTCAGCTTTGTCCGCAATTACATCAATCAGTTGAGTCTTGTTCATAAGTTATCCTTACAATGTGTTTATCGCTTGCTAAGCATCGAGTGCGACGGAAATGCCAAAAAAGCACCCTCCTGCATACACGCACCGATAGCCACTTTTTTTCGCCCTCCAAATGTAGACCAGACGGGGGGCGGAATGGAAGCCTTCAGACGCTACAATTCAGGCGGTAAATCACGTTTTCTGGTCTCACTGCTGAAAATTTATACCAATATTGCTCTCGCCGGCCTCACGCAGGTCCGCGCGCAGGCCTTTTATCAGCTCAAGGTCACGCTCTTCGCAGTCGGCCAGCAGGCGGAAAATTTCCCACTGAATGTCCCATTCCTGCTCTACCGCCGGGTTCGCTTTCAGCTCTTCGTCGGTCATTTCGCGACCTTCCTGGGTCATTTCCAGCATCGCCACGGTGGTGATGGAGGTTTTGCTCACCTCGATCGCGTGCTCGAGCGTTTCGCCGCTCAGACGCGAATGGATCAGTTCGCTCAACGCCACGCAGGCGTCTATGGCCGGATAAACACCGTACAGGTCGAAATCATCTGCCGCCGGGATCGCCTCTTCCAGTTTCTCCAGCTGACTATCGAAATTCACCTTCGCATCTTTGACCGTCAGCGTTTCCCAGATCAGATCCAGGATACGACGGTACAGCTGGCCGTCGCCAAACTCGGTTTGCTTGCAGAACATCGCGTAGTTGGGGTACATACGCTCGCACAGGCAGGCCATAAAAGTGACATGCTGCCAGCTTTCCAGCTTCTCCAGGCGCAGGTGAATCGGGTTTTGTAACATGATGAATTCTCGAAGTCAGAAATTAGGCGCAGTGTACCTGAATCAGCTGTGATTTGCTTGCCAACGCACAAACGACGGACGGCGGGAAGCCACCGCATCGGCCCAGCGCGTCGGTTCGGGCAGACGATAGCCTCGCATGCAGCGTTCGACCCACATTAAAGCGCTGTCCATGCCTACCCGGTGGCCGGTGCTAATAAACAGCGGGTTGCAGCGCACTTTGCTGCGCCAGACCCAGGCCAGTTGCTCATTTTTATCCATCAGCGGGGCCAGCGCACCGGGCTCATCACCCAGTTCGCCGATTTTGCCGCACAGCCGTTTTTTCGCCACCCCGATGGTCGGCACGTCGATCATCAGGCCAAAATGGCTGGCGACGCCGAGCCGCCGGGGATGGGAGATACCGTGGCCGTCAACAAACAACAGGTCCGGTTTTTGCGAAAGCTGCTCCCACGCCGCCAACAGCGCAGGGGTTTCGCGAAACGAGAGAAAGCCGGGAATATAGGGCATGGAAGTGGCGACGCGCGCCACCTGATACTCCACCAGCTCCAGTTCAGGCCAGGTCAGCAGCACCATCGCAGCCCGGGTGATCTCCCCTTCCTGCTCAAACCCGACATCCGCGCCGCCGATCAACGTCGGTGGGTCACGATCCAGTCGATCCGCGCGCTCTACCGACGCGGCTAACTGTTGCTGCTGGATACGGAGTGCGGCTAAATCCATATGGCTGATCTCCTACTGGTGATAGGGTGCGGAAAGACGATGCACCGCTTCAACAAAGACGCCCGCATGCTCAGGGTCAACGTCCTGATGGATGCCGTGGCCGAGGTTAAAGACGTGGCCTTCTCCCTGACCAAAGCCGGCGAGGATGGTCGCGACTTCTTCTTCAATACGCGCGGGGGGCGCATAGAGCATGGACGGATCCATGTTGCCCTGCAGCGCGACTTTGTCGCCCACGCGACGACGGGCATCGGCAATATCGGTGGTCCAGTCGAGACCCAGCGCGTCACAGCCGGTCTCCGCCATCGCTTCCAGCCACTGACCGCCGCCTTTGGTGAACAGGGTCACCGGCACGCGGCGGCCTTCGTTTTCCCGCAGCAGGCCATCGACGATTTTATGCATATAGTAGAGGGAAAACTGCTGATAGTCGCGACCGGTCAGCACCCCGCCCCAGGTGTCAAAAATCATTACTGACTGCGCGCCGGCTTTGATCTGCGCGTTGAGGTACAGGGTGACGCTCTTCGCCAGTTTATCCAGCAGCGCGTGCAGCGCCTGCGGTTCGGCGTACATCATCTTTTTGATGACGGTGAAAGCCTTACTGCTGCCACCTTCCACCATGTAGGTCGCCAGCGTCCATGGGCTACCGGAAAAACCGATCAGCGGCACTTCGCCTTTCAGTTCACGGCGAATGGTGCGCACGGCATTCATCACGTAGCCCAGTTCCTGCTCGGGATCCGGGACTGGCAGCTTGTCGACGTCGGCTTTGCTTTTCACCGGCGAGGTGAAGCGCGGGCCTTCGCCTGCCTCAAAGTACAGCCCCAGTCCCATGGCGTCCGGGATGGTCAGGATGTCCGAAAAGAGGATCGCCGCGTCCAGCGGATAACGACGCAGCGGCTGGAGCGTCACTTCGCAGGCCAGCTCGGCATTTTTACACAGCGACATAAAGTCGCCCGCTTGCGCACGGGTGGCTTTGTACTCCGGTAAATAGCGGCCCGCCTGGCGCATCATCCACACCGGGGTGACATCAACCGGCTGACGCAGCAGCGCGCGCAGGTAACGATCGTTCTTCAGTTCGGTCATTTTTACATTCCTTTAGCGTTGATACGCCCAGTGTAACATGTCACTCGAACTCTGCCCGACACATCGCGACGGTATCTTCGATAAGCCGGCGCGCCACCGTACCTGGCGGCGGCAGAAGCGGCAGATCGTCATAGCGGTACCAGTCCGCGCTGAGTAACTCTTTTTTATCCACCACGATATCGCCCCCTGCGTAATCCGCCATAAAGGCAGTCATCAGCGACTGGGGGAACGGCCAGGGTTGAGAAGTCACGTAGCGCAGATTTTTCACCTTGATACCGCTCTCCTCCATCACCTCACGGGCGACCGCCTGCTCAAGGGTTTCGCCAACCTCGACGAACCCGGCCAGCACGGTGTGTACCCCATTACGATGTCGGGTATGTTGCGCCAGCAGGATCGCATCGTCGCGACGGATAGCGACGATAATGCACGGGGCGATTTGCGGGTAGTAACGTTCACGGCAGTGGCTGCACAGCATCGCCCATTCACTTTTACTGGCATGCATCGGGTGGCCGCAGTAGCCGCAAAATTTATGCGATCGGTAAAATTCGGCAAGCTGGATCCCTCGCCCCACCAGCTGGAATAGACCCGGATCCTGATCCAGCACCTGGCGTAACGATCCCATGTCATGGCGGCGATCCTGGCGCACCATCCAGACGGGCTCCCCCTGCCATTCGCCAATATGCAGCGCATGCTGGCCGACAAGATCGAAATTAACCGCTTCGCCATGTGGTAATTCTCCACCAGGCAACCATAATTTTTGTTCGTGACTGACAACCCACCAGCCGCGATCTAATTTTTCAATAATACGATCCATATCTATTGCACTACCTTTGCTTCACTGGCATGTTGTTAACATTATATTTACATTTTGGTGAGCAGATTTAAATCAAAACTAGCGGAGTCAATCATGCTAAACCAGCTGGAAAATCTGACGGAGCGCGTTGGCGGTAGTAATGAACTGGTCGATCGCTGGCTACAAGTGCGTAAGCATCTGCTCGTGGCTTACTACAATCTGGTTGGCCTGAAACCGGGCAAAGAGTCGTTTATGCGGCTAAACGAAAAGGCGCTGGATGACTTTTGCCAAAGTCTGGTGGATTACCTCTCGTCCGGTCATTTTAGTATTTATGAACGCATTATTGGCGAAATGGAAGGCGATACCCCACTTTTAGCCGCCACCCGGCTTTACCCGCAGCTGGAAGCCAATACCCAGCAGATGATGGACTACTACGATACCTGCCTCGAAAACGCCATTGATCATGATAACTACCTTGAATTTCAGCAGGCACTGTCGGATATCGGCGAGTCGCTGGAAGCGCGTTTCGCCCTGGAAGATAAACTGATCGCCCTCGCCGTCGCCCATCACCTGAGCGATGAGGTGCGCGATAATATTGCCCCGACCGCTTGAGTTGTGCGCAATTAACGAGTAGTTTACCTCCATTCCCCCTCCCCGGAGGGGATGTCATCTTGTCGGAGTGCTTATTTTCCATGTGAAGGCTACATGGAAAAGGCTGAGACCGTTAATTCGGGATCCGCGGAACCTGATCAGGCTAATACCTGCGAAGGGAACAAGAGTAAACTGCTGTTCGCGTCAGTCCGTCAGGGCCGATCGCATCTGTTACTCCATCCGTCGTCTGACAAGCCATGTCCTTTATATCTGGAATGCGCTATGTCTACTACCAAACTGACCCGTCGTGAGCTACGCGAGCACGCGCAGCGATTTATCGATACGCTGGAAGGCGCTGCTTTTCCTAATTCGCGCCGTATCTACATTCAAGGTTCACAAGCGGATATCCGCGTCCCAATGCGCGAAATCCAGCTCAGCCCGACCCTCGTCGGCGGCGATAACGATAACCCCCATTACGAAGCCAACGAACCGATCCCGGTGTATGACACCTCCGGGCCTTATGGCGACCCGGATATTGGCATTGATGTCCGCCAGGGGCTGGCCAGGCTGCGCCAGCCGTGGATCGACGCACGTAATGACTGCGCCCCGCTCAGCGAACGCAGCTCGGCCTATACCAAAGCGCGGCTGGCCGATGACGGCCTCGATGAGCTGCGCTTCAATAGCCAGCTGACGCCAAAACGCGCCGTTGCCGGCAAATGTGTTACCCAACTGCACTACGCCCGCCAGGGGATCGTCACCCCGGAGATGGAGTTCATCGCCATACGCGAAAACATGGGCCGTGAACGTATTCGCAGCGAAGTTCTGCGCCAGCAGCATGCCGGAGAAGGCTTCGGCGCCCGCCTGCCGGAAAACATTACCCCCGAGTTCGTCCGCGATGAAGTGGCCGCCGGGCGCGCCATCATCCCGGCCAATATCAACCACCCGGAGTCTGAGCCGATGATTATCGGGCGCAACTTCCTGGTGAAAGTGAATGCTAATATCGGCAACTCAGCGGTGACCTCCTCCATCGAAGAAGAGGTCGAGAAACTGGTCTGGTCTACCCGCTGGGGCGCCGATACGGTGATGGATCTCTCTACCGGCCGCTATATCCACGAAACCCGCGAGTGGATCCTGCGTAACAGTCCGGTCCCCATCGGCACTGTGCCGATTTACCAGGCACTGGAGAAGGTCAACGGCATCGCCGAGAACCTCACCTGGGAAGTCTTCCGCGATACCCTGCTGGAACAGGCCGAACAGGGAGTCGACTACTTCACCATTCACGCCGGCGTACTGCTGCGCTACGTCCCGATGACCGCGAAGCGTCTGACCGGCATCGTCTCGCGCGGCGGCTCGATCATGGCCAAATGGTGTCTGTCGCACCATCAGGAAAACTTCCTCTACCAGCATTTCCGCGAAATCTGCGAAATCTGCGCCGCCTATGACGTTTCGCTGTCGCTGGGCGATGGCCTGCGCCCCGGCTCCATTCAGGATGCCAACGACGAAGCACAGTTCTCCGAGCTGCGCACCCTCGGCGAGCTGACGAAAATCGCCTGGGAGTATGACGTGCAGGTGATGATCGAAGGTCCCGGCCACGTGCCGATGCAGATGATCCGCCGCAATATGACCGAAGAGCTGGAGCACTGCCACGAAGCGCCGTTCTACACCCTCGGGCCGCTCACCACCGACATTGCGCCGGGCTACGACCATTTCACCTCCGGCATCGGCGCGGCGATGATCGGCTGGTTCGGCTGCGCCATGCTGTGCTATGTCACGCCGAAAGAGCATCTCGGCTTGCCCAACAAAGAGGATGTGAAGCAGGGGTTGATTACCTACAAAATCGCCGCCCACGCCGCTGACCTGGCGAAAGGCCATCCAGGGGCGCAGATCCGCGATAACGCCATGTCGAAGGCGCGCTTCGAATTCCGCTGGGAAGACCAGTTTAACCTCGCGCTGGATCCGTTCACCGCTCGGGCCTATCACGATGAAACCCTGCCGCAGGAATCCGGCAAAGTTGCCCACTTCTGCTCCATGTGCGGTCCGAAATTCTGTTCAATGAAGATCACTCAGGAAGTCCGCGACTACGCCGCCAGGCAGGCCATCGACGCCGGCATGGCCGATATGTCGCATCACTTCCGCGCCCGCGGCGGCGAAATCTACCTGAAACAGGAGGAAGTCTGATGTATCAGCCTGATTTTCCACCCGTCCCGTTTCGTCTCGGGCTCTACCCGGTAGTGGACAGCGTGGCGTGGATTGAACGCCTGCTCGAAGCTGGAGTACGCACCCTTCAGTTACGCATCAAGGACCGACGCGACAGCGAGGTGGAGGATGACGTCATCGCCGCCATCGCCCTTGGCCGCCGCTATCACGCCCGGCTGTTCATTAACGATTACTGGCGACTGGCGATCAAGCACCAGGCCTACGGCGTACATCTCGGACAAGAAGATCTGGAAACCACCGATCTGAGCGCCATCCGCAAAGCCGGGCTACGTCTTGGCGTCTCCACCCATGACGATATGGAGATTGATATCGCCCTGGCGGCGCGTCCCTCTTACATCGCTCTGGGTCACGTCTTCCCGACGCAAACCAAACAGATGCCCTCCGCGCCGCAGGGACTCGAGCAGCTTGCCAGACATATCCAACGCCTGGCGGATTACCCCACCGTGGCGATCGGCGGAATTAGCCTTGAAAAGGCCCCGGCGGTGCTGGCGACCGGCGTCGGCAGCATCGCAGTGGTCAGCGCCATCACCCAGGCGGCGGACTGGCGGGCAGCGACCGACCAGCTGCTGGCGCTGGCAGGAGCGGGCGATGAATGATCACGACTTTATGCGCTATAGCCGCCAGCTGCTGCTGGAGGATATTGCCATCGAGGGTCAGCAGAAGCTGTTAGCCAGCCGGGTGCTGATTATCGGCCTTGGCGGGCTGGGCTCCCCGGCAGCGCTCTATCTGGCCGGGGCTGGCGTCGGGACGCTGACCCTGGCCGATGACGACGCCGTGCATCTCAGCAATCTGCAGCGGCAGATCCTGTTCACCAGCGCGGATATCGATCGGCCAAAAGCCGCGGCGGCAAAGACGCGGCTCAGCCAGCTAAATCCGCAGATCACACTGGTTGCGCTCCAGCAGCGCTTAAGCGGCGAGGCGCTGCGCGCCGAGGTGGCGAAAGCGGACGTGGTGCTGGACTGTACCGATAACATGGTCACCCGCCAGGCGATCAATGCCGCCTGCGTGGCCCTCGACATCCCGTTAGTGACCGCCAGCGCCGTCGGCTTCGGCGGTCAGCTGATGGTGCTCACCCCGCCCTGGACACAGGGCTGCTATCGCTGCCTGTGGCCGGATAGCGACGAACCGCAGCGCAACTGCCGCACCGCGGGGATCGTCGGCCCGGTGGTCGGCATGATGGGCACGCTGCAGGCGCTGGAGGCGATTAAGCTGCTCAGCGGCATGACGACGCCGCGCAACACACTGCGGCTGTTCGACGCCCGCACCAGCAGCTGGCGTAACCTGGCGCTACAGCGCTCCCGGGGCTGCCCGGTGTGCGGAGGGCGACATGCAGATCTGGTTTAACGACGAGCCGCTGGCGTGCGCCGACAATCTCAGCGTGAGCGCCCTGCTGACCCAGCTCGAACAGCTGCAGCCGGGCGTCGCGCTGGCGCTCAATCAACACATTCTGCCGCGCGATCGGTGGGAAGATCATCTCTTGCAGGAAGGCGATCGAGTCCTGCTTTTTCAGGTTATCGCTGGAGGCTGACATGTTACGTATTGCAGACAAAACATTTGAATCCCATCTTTTCACCGGTACCGGCAAATTCGCCGCCCCGGGGGTGATGGTTGAGGCGATTCGCGCCTCGGGCAGCCAGCTGGTCACCCTGGCAATGAAGCGCGTCGATTTACGTCAGCACAATGACGCCATCCTCGCCCCGCTGCTGGCGGCGGGGGTCAGCCTGCTGCCGAATACCTCGGGCGCCAAGACGGCGGAAGAGGCGGTGTTTGCCGCCCGCCTGGCACGGGAGGCTCTGGGCACCCACTGGCTGAAACTGGAGATCCACCCGGACGCCCGCTGGTTGCTGCCCGACCCGATTGAAACCCTGAAAGCGGCGGAGCTGCTGGTCCGCGAAGGGTTCGTGGTGCTGCCCTACTGCGGCGCCGACCCGGTGCTGTGTAAACGACTGGAAGAGGCTGGCTGCGCGGCGGTGATGCCCCTGGGCGCGCCGATCGGCTCAAATCAGGGGCTGGAAACCAAAGCCATGCTGGAGATTATTATCGAACAGGCGACGGTGCCGGTGGTCGTCGACGCCGGCATCGGCGTTCCGAGCCATGCGGCGCAGGCGCTGGAAATGGGAGCGGACGCGGTGCTGGTCAATACCGCTATTGCCGTCGCCGACGATCCCGTGGCCATGGCCCACGCCTTCCGTATGGCGGTCGAGGCCGGCTTGCTGGCCCGTCAGGCCGGACCGGGGGCGCGCAGCGCGCAGGCGCAGGCCACCAGCCCGCTCACCGGATTCCTGGAGGCGCTGGCATGAAAACCTTTAGCGATCGCTGGCGGCAGCTGGAGTGGGACGACATCCGCCTGCGCATCAACAGTAAAACCGCCGCCGATGTCGAACGGGCGCTGGCGGCCAAACAGCTGACCCGCGACGATATGATGGCACTGCTTTCGCCAGCGGCGGCCGGGTATCTTGAACCTCTGGCCCAGCGCGCGCAGCGGCTTACCCGCCAGCGCTTCGGCAATACCGTCAGCTTCTACGTGCCGCTGTATCTCTCCAACCTGTGCGCCAACGACTGCACCTACTGCGGCTTCTCGATGAGCAATCGCATTAAGCGCAAGACGCTGGATGCCGCCGAGATTGCCCGCGAGTGCGCCGCGATCCGCGACCTGGGTTTTGAGCATCTGCTGCTGGTAACCGGTGAGCATCAGGGCAAGGTGGGAATGGATTATTTCCGCCAGCACCTGCCGGCAATCCGCAGCCAGTTTGCCTCGCTGCAGATGGAGGTACAGCCGCTGGCGACCGACGAGTATGCCGAGCTGAAAACCCTGGGGCTCGACGGGGTGATGGTCTATCAGGAGACCTATCACGAAGGTATGTACGCCCAGCACCATCTGAAAGGGAAAAAACAGGATTTCTTCTGGCGGCTGGATACGCCGGATCGCCTGGGCGAGGCGGGGATCGATAAGATCGGCCTTGGCGCGCTGATCGGCCTTTCCGACAGCTGGCGAGTGGACTGCTTTATGGTCGCTGAGCACCTGTTGTGGCTGCAGCAACGCTACTGGCGCAGCCGCTATTCGGTCTCCTTCCCGCGTCTGCGTCCCTGCGCCGGCGGCATTGAACCAGCCTCGCTAATGGATGAGCGTCAGCTAGTGCAGACCATCTGCGCCTTCCGCCTGCTGGCGCCGGAGGTTGAGCTGTCGCTATCCACCCGCGAATCCCCCTGGTTCCGCGACCGGGTGATCCCGCTGGCGATCAATAACGTCAGCGCCTTCTCCAAAACCCAGCCCGGGGGTTACGCCGACGATCATCCGGAGCTTGAGCAGTTCGCGCCGCACGATGGCCGTCGACCTGAAGAAGTCGCCAGCGCGCTGACTGCCCGCGGCCTGCAGCCGGTATGGAAAGACTGGGACAGCTGGCTGGGACGCGCCTCGCAAACTTCATGATGAACAGTGTAAGCGCCTGATATTTTTGCGCGCCTGCACGAGAGATGAAAAACGGGAACTGGCCCGCCAGGCGCCCTTTTTCTATTCTGCCCGGGTCAGCAGCGGACGCTGACCAGGGCGAACCTTTTCTTCCTCATTTTCGCCCTGCCTCTCCGCGCTGAACGAGGGCCTGTGCATTATCGCCGAATATAAATCACGATACATGAAGGCCTCAGAGTTATAATTGAGCAATAGTTAACTGATTCGATCGGCAGGCGCCGCAGTCACAACCTGCGTTCGGACCCATGGTTTATACATCCGGGACGATTAACGATTCATGGCCCTACACAACAGAAAGCTCTCTTTCACGACGCCGATCGTCGTGGGGTTTGCCGGCATCTTGCTCAGTTTTATGCTGATCGCTATTTTTGTCACCCTGGCGCAGCGGAAAGATTTTCTTGAAGATTATCACGACATTAACCGCAACTTTACCCACAACCTGGCGATCAACTACACGGAAACCCTGCTGCGGGAAAATGATTTTATCCTTGGGCGCGCGGTCGCCTTCTTTGCCCGCAATGACGAACTGAATCGCGCAGTCAATGTGGAGCCGGAGAAAGGATTAACGACGCTGATGCAGTTACAGAACATGATGCCGAGCGTCTCATCCATCTCACTGGCGGATACCGAGGGCCACTACCTGCGCGCCCCGGAGGTGCTGGAAAATGAAGACAGCCGGGCTTTCGATCCCAGAACGCGGCCCTGGTTTATCAAACAGGCGGAAGCCAGCACCTTCAGCCACTACACCAGCCCATATATGGATTTTTTTACCCACCATCCGACGATTACCATTTTCAAACCCATCATCACCCCGGAAGGGAAACTCAAGGGCAGCCTGGCCTTTCATCTTGATCTCACCTCCATGGGGTTCGCGCTGCGTCAGATGGTGGCCCCCGTACAGGGCGAGTTTTTTGTGGTGCAGCGTGATGGTAAAGTGGTCCTGCACTCCGACCCAGGTGCGCTGTTTAAACCCTTCGTCAGTAATGAGCTGATGGATAAAATGACCAGCGGCGAGGGGCAGCTTTACGATCCCGGAAGCGACACCTGGTATTACTATTACTCCTTTACCAATCCCGACTGGTTTGTGATTTTCCGTGTTGATAACACCACCCTGGTCAATCTGACGCGCCATGAAACCAATTTAGTGATCGGCGGTTTTGCCCTCGCGGCGATCATCATCATCCTGTTCGGCCTTTATCTGCGTCATGCCTCCCGCACCGTGCTGATGAATATCATCAATGCGATTAAAACCGGCGACGTCAAACGCGCCCCCCGCCTCGAGGCGATGCTGAGTAAAGCCATTGAAACTAATAAGCAGCGCGAGCTGACCTACGTCCGCCAGGCGACCATCGACGCGCTCACCGGCTGCAAGAACCGCCGCGCCTTCGATAGTGATATTGCCGCGCTGATGAACGATCATCAGCCGTTCGCCCTCGCGCTGGTCGATATCGATAACTTCAAATCGATCAACGACACCTGGGGTCACCTCAACGGCGATATCGTTCTGCGAAACGTCGCCCGCGAAGGACTGCAGGTCCTCCAGCCGCTGGAGATATCCCTCTATCGCTATGGTGGCGAAGAGTTCGCGGTGGTCTTTCCTGCCGAACATATTGATAACGCCCGCACGCTGCTGGAAACATGGCGGGTAAACGTCGAACGGCGCACCTGGCGCGAAGATGGCCTGACGGTCACCTTCAGCGCCGGGCTGGGGGAATGGAACATGGAGCCGCTGGATAAGCTGGTGGTGAGCGTCGATGAAGCGCTGTACAAAGCCAAACAGCAGGGTAAAAACCGCATCCTGCGCGCCTAGGGCTTCAGCGCCGCAACCGCCCACTTCGGTGGGCTTTTTTATTTTTTTCGGCAAAAATGAAACCGGTTTCAATTTTTGTGTGATGACTTACACACAATCACGGTAAAGCGGTTGTCGCATCGCCAGGGCCGCGATAAAGATAGGACATCACGGAACACAAGGGCCACTGACTATGAAGAATATCGTTTTGTGCTGTGCCGCCGGTATGTCTACCAGCATGCTGGTTCAGCGTATGCAAGATGCCGCGCAGAAGAAAGGTGTTGAAGTCTCCATCAAGGCCGTACCGGTCGCCGAGTTTAAAGATAATCTGGCCGCCGCCGACATTATTCTGCTCGGCCCGCAGGTGAAATATGAGCAGGCGAAGCTGCAGGCGCTGGCCGACCCGTTCGGCAAAAAGGTCGCCGTGATCGATATGATGGACTACGGCATGATGAAAGGTGATGCCGTTCTGGATAAAGCCCTTAAGATGCTGGAGTAATCGATGGAAGATTTAGAAACGATCATCATGGAGCTGCTGGTTAACGCGGGTTCTGCGCGCAGCGCGGCGCTCACGGCGCTACAGCTGGCGCGGAAAGGCGATTTTGCCGCAGCGGAGCAGGCCATGGCCGAGTCCCATGAGTTCGTCAAACATGCGCATAAAATTCAGACCCAGCTTATCGGCCTGGATGAAGGCAGCGGTAAGTTACCGGTCAACCTGATCACCGTGCATTCTCAGGACCATCTGATGAACGCCATGGTCATTCAGGATCTGGCGACCGATATGATTGAACTATACCGTCGCCTGCCCCTCGCACAATAATCTCTCGAATTTAACGGGCGTCGCTGCCGGCGCCCGTCCCCGCTTACAGAAAGCCGTACATCGCTGCGAATACCCAGCCAAACACGCAGGAGACGCCAACGCCGATGAGCCCGGGCAGGATAAAGCTGTGGTTAATCACAAAGCGGCCAATATGGGTGGTCCCTGAGCGGTCAAACTGGATCGCCGCCAGATCGCTTGGGTAGGTCGGCAGTATATAGTAGCCATAGCAGGCCGGCGCAGAAGCCACGATATAGGCCGGATCAACGCCGATGGCCAGGGCCACCGGAACAATCGCCGCCAGCGCTGCCGCCTGCGAGTTCACAAACTTCGAAACCAGCAGCAGAACGATGGCATAGGCCCATGGATACTCTTTGACCATCTCCCCGAGCACGCCTTTAATCTCGGTCATGTGCGCGCCAAACATGGTCTCCGCCATCCAGGCGATGCCGTACACCGCGACGATAGCGATCATTCCCGAACGAAAGACCTCATTTTTGGAAATCGATGCCGGGTTGGTTTTAGTAATGATGATAATCAGCGCCCCGGAAAGCAGCATAAACATCTGGATCACCAGCACCATCGACAGCGGTTTACCGTCAAAGGCCGGACGCAGTTCAGAGAAGGCGCCAAGCAGCGCCACCACAGCGATGGAGGCCAGAAAAATCCACATCGCTATCCAGTTGCTGGTGGGCAGCTTTTTATCCAGCAGCGTCGCCGTATCGCCATAGACGTAATGGCGGTTCTCCGGTACCGCAATAAACGCCTGGAAGGCTTCGTCTTTATCCAGATCTTTGCCGCGGAACCAGCTGAAGATGCCGATCGCTAAAATGCCCAGCAGCGTGGACGGAATGGTTATCGCCAGCAGATCGAGAAACTCCAGATGTTTACCGTTAAAGGTAAAATTCCCCAGCATCGCCACCAGCGAAACCACCGCCACCGAGACCGGGCTGGCGATGATCCCCATCTGGGCGCCAATGGAGCTGGCGGCCATCGGACGCTCCGGGCGAATGTTATTCTTGATCGCCACATCGTAGATAATCGGCAGGATGGTATACACCACGTGACCGGTACCGCAGAGGATGGTCAGCGTGCAGGTGACGAAAGGCGCCACAATAGAGACATATTTTGGGTTACGCCGCAGCAGCTTCTCAGCAATCTGCAGCATGACATCCAGACCGCCGGATGCCTGCAGCGTCGCCGAGGCCGCCACCACCGCAATGATCACCAGCATCACATCAACCGGCGGTTTGCCCGGCTCGAGATGAAAAACAAAAACGAGGATCACCAAACCGATGCCGCCCAGCAGCCCCAGCGCAATACCGCCTTTTCGGGCACCATAAAACAGACAAATTAAGATAATAATGAGTTGTATCGCGAATTCCATGCAGCCCCCAGAGCCTGTCCGCTCAGACCTAAAGTAATGATCCATACCTGTCTGCCGGGGTTATTTCTGCGCCTTGTTGGGGGAAGCATGAGATGCAGCGATCCCTCTCCAGAGCCGTCGCGCCGAAGATAAAGCAGCAGCAGTAATCCCATGATTCATCAGGTATTTTGAATATATCCTCTTTGAATTGATTATTTTTTGATATGAGTAGAAGTTTTACCCATATATAAAGAAAGGTTTTTTGAGGTGATAGATTAATGGATATTTTGTTTGAATTAATTGCTAAAAAATTGCAGCCTGGATATGGCGTAAATGTAATTAAAGACGGGTACCGCGGAGAACAGGCAATAAAAAAGCCGGTCAGGAAACCTGACCGGCTTTTCAGCAGTGCATCAACGATTAATCGTTGTCAGAACCGCCCAGACCTGCGTTCAGCAGCTCTGCCAGGTTGGCAGATGCTTCTTCCACGCTCACCTGCGGTGCCGCCGGCAGTTCGCCAGCAGCGCGACGGCGCATACGATCCTGGTGGTACGCATAACCGGTACCGGCCGGGATCAGACGACCCACGATGACGTTCTCTTTCAGACCGCGCAGTTCGTCGCGTTTGCCCGCAACGGCTGCTTCGGTCAGCACGCGAGTGGTCTCCTGGAACGATGCCGCGGAGATGAAGGACTCGGTGGCCAGAGACGCTTTGGTGATACCCAGCAGATCACGGGAGAACGTTGCGCCCACTTTGCCGTTCGCTTCCAGTTCGCGGTTCGCGATCTTGACGCGGGAGTATTCCACCTGCTCGCCTTCGAGGAAGTCGGAGCTGCCTGCGCTTTCGATGGTGGCTTTACGCAGCATCTGACGAACGATAACTTCGATGTGTTTATCGTTAATCTTAACGCCCTGCAGACGGTATACGTCCTGGACTTCGTTAACAATGTAACGGGTCACAGCATGTACGCCACGCAGACGCAGAATGTCGTGCGGCGCTTCCGGACCGTCGGAAACCACGTCACCACGTTCTACACGTTCACCTTCGAACACGTTGAGCTGACGCCATTTCGGAATCATCTCTTCGTACGGTTCGCTACCGTCTACCGGGGTGATAACCAGGCGACGTTTCCCTTTGGTTTCTTTACCGAAGGAAATGATACCGCTGATTTCAGCCAGGATTGCCGGCTCTTTCGGACGACGTGCTTCGAACAGGTCCGCAACGCGCGGCAGACCACCGGTGATGTCCTTGGTACCGCCGGATTCCTGCGGAATACGCGCCAGGGTGTCACCAGAGCTGATCTGTACGCCATCTTCCAGCTGAACAATCGCTTTACCCGGCAGGAAGTACTGAGCAGGCATATCGGTACCTGGGATCAGAACGTCGTTGCCCTGAGCATCAACGATTTTCAGCGCCGGACGCAGATCTTTACCACCTGCGGTACGTTCTGCAGAGTCCAGAACCACCAGCGAAGACAGACCGGTCAGCTCGTCGGTCTGACGAGTAATGGTCTGGCCGTCGATCATGTCAGTGAAGCGGATGAAACCACTCACTTCGGTGATAACCGGCATGGTGTGCGGATCCCAGTTTGCGACGGTTTCACCGCCGGCAACCTGCTCACCGTCGCCTTTCGCCATAACCGCACCGTAAGGCACTTTATAGCTCTCTTTGGTACGACCGAATTCGTCGATCAGTTTCAGCTCGGTGTTACGGGAAGTGATAACCAGTTTACCGCTGGAGTTCACAACCGACTTCGCGTTGCTGAGCTTGATGCTACCTTTGTTTTTCACCTGGATGCTGGATTCAGCAGCCGCACGAGATGCCGCACCACCGATGTGGAACGTACGCATCGTCAGCTGTGTACCCGGCTCACCGATGGACTGTGCCGCGATAACGCCGATAGCCTCACCTTTGTTGATGATGTGGCCACGCGCCAGGTCACGACCATAGCAGTGCGCACATACACCAAAGTCGGTGTCACAGGATACAACGGAACGCACTTTGACGGAGTCAACGGAGTTCGCTTCCAGCAGGTCACACCAGTGCTCGTGCAGCAGCGTGTTGCGTGGAACCAGAATATCCGCGGTACCCGGCTTCAGCACGTCTTCCGCAGTCACACGACCCAGTACGCGATCGCGCAGCGGCTCTTTAACGTCGCCACCTTCGATAACCGGCGTCATGGTGATGCCTTCCAGGGTGCCGCAGTCGTCTTCAGTGACGACCAGGTCCTGGGCAACGTCGACCAGACGACGAGTCAGGTAACCGGAGTTCGCTGTTTTCAGTGCGGTATCCGCCAGACCTTTACGCGCACCGTGCGTGGAGATGAAGTACTGGAGTACGTTCAGACCTTCACGGAAGTTCGCGGTGATCGGCGTTTCGATGATGGAGCCATCCGGCTTCGCCATCAGACCACGCATACCGGCCAGCTGACGAATCTGTGCAGCAGAACCACGCGCACCGGAGTCGGCCATCATGTAGATGCTGTTGAAGGAAACCTGCTGCTCTTCCTGACCGTCACGGTTAATCACGGTTTCGGTTTGCAGGTTATCCATCATCGCTTTGGATACACGATCGTTCGCCGCAGCCCAGATATCGATAACTTTGTTGTAGCGTTCGCCCGCGGTCACCAGACCGGACTGGAACTGTTCCTGAATCTCAGCAACTTCCGCTTCCGCTTCGCTGATGATTTCGTATTTTTTCTCCGGGATGACCATGTCATCGATACCAACGGATGCACCTGAACGCGCTGCGTAAGCAAAGCCGGTGTACATCGTCTGGTCCGCGAAAATAACGGTCGGTTTCAGGCCCAGAATACGGTAACAGGTGTTCAGCATCTTGGAGATCGCTTTCTTACCGAGCGCCTGGTTCACGATAGAGAACGGCAGACCTTTCGGTACGATCATCCACAGAATGGCACGGCCAATGGTCGTGTCTTTCAGGCTGGTTTTCGCGACAAACTCACCATTGTCGTCTTTTTCGTATTCAGTGATACGCACTTTAACGCGCGCATGCAGAGAGGCCAGGCCGGCGCGATAAATACGCTCAGCTTCTTTCGGGCCAGTCAGCACCATGCCTTCGCCTTTGGCGTTAACACTGTCACGGGTCATGTAGTACAGACCCAGTACAACGTCCTGAGACGGAACGATGATTGGTTCGCCGTTCGCCGGGGACAGGATGTTGTTGGTAGACATCATCAGCGCACGCGCTTCCAGCTGGGCTTCCAGCGTCAGCGGTACGTGAACAGCCATCTGGTCACCATCGAAGTCGGCGTTGTATGCCGCACAAACCAGCGGGTGCAGCTGGATGGCTTTACCTTCGATCAGAACCGGTTCGAATGCCTGAATACCCAGACGGTGCAGGGTCGGCGCACGGTTCAGCAGAACCGGGTGTTCGCGGATCACTTCGTCCAGGATATCCCAAACGACAGCTTCTTCGCGCTCAACCATCTTCTTAGCGGCTTTGATGGTGGTGGCCAGGCCACGCAGTTCCAGCTTGCCGTAGATGAACGGTTTGAACAGCTCCAGCGCCATTTTCTTCGGCAGACCGCACTGATGCAGACGCAGGTATGGACCTACGGTGATAACAGAACGACCGGAGTAGTCAACGCGCTTACCGAGCAGGTTCTGACGGAAACGACCCTGTTTACCTTTGATCATATCGGCCAAAGATTTCAGAGGACGTTTGTTAGAACCGGTGATCGCACGACCGCGACGACCGTTGTCCAGCAGGGCATCTACCGCTTCCTGCAGCATACGTTTTTCGTTGCGTACGATGATATCCGGCGCAGCCAGATCCAGCAGACGTTTCAGACGGTTGTTACGGTTGATCACGCGACGATACAGATCGTTGAGGTCAGACGTCGCGAAACGACCGCCATCCAGCGGAACCAGCGGACGCAGATCTGGCGGCAGTACCGGCAGAACGGTCAGGATCATCCACTCCGGCTTGTTGCCAGACTGTACGAAAGCTTCCAGCAGCTTAATGCGCTTGGTCAGCTTTTTACGCTTGGTTTCGGAGTTGGTTTCGTTCAGCTCTTCACGCAGCTGCTCGCACTCCTGCTCCAGATCCATATTGCGCAGCAGCGCCTGGATCGCTTCCGCACCCATCTTCGCGTCGAATTCGTCACCGAACTCTTCCAGCGCGTCCAGGTACTGTTCTTCCGTCAGAATCTGGTTGCGTTCGAGGTTGGTCATGCCACCTTCGATAACCACATAGGATTCAAAGTACAGTACACGTTCGATATCGCGCAGCGGCATATCCAGCAGCAGGCCGATACGGGACGGCAGAGATTTCAGGAACCAGATGTGCGCAGTCGGACATGCCAGCTCGATGTGGCCCATGCGCTCACGACGCACTTTAGTCTGGGTCACTTCAACGCCGCACTTCTCACAGATCACACCGCGGTGTTTCAGGCGCTTGTACTTACCGCACAGGCACTCATAGTCTTTTACCGGCCCAAAGATACGGGCGCAGAAAAGGCCGTCACGCTCAGGTTTGAACGTACGGTAGTTAATGGTTTCCGGCTTTTTAACTTCACCGAAAGACCATGAACGGATCATGTCTGGCGAAGCCAGAGCAATTTTGATCGCATCAAACTCTTCGGTTTTAGTTTGCGCTTTCAGAAACTTTAATAAGTCTTTCACGGATTTGCTCCCGTCGGAGTTAGCACATTCCGCTGCCGGGCGTTAACCCGGCAGCAGTGACCTGTTTGAGCGAGAATTACTCGTCTTCCAGTTCGATGTTGATGCCCAGCGAGCGAATTTCTTTCAACAGTACGTTGAAGGATTCCGGCATGCCCGGTTCCATCTGGTGATTGCCGTCCACGATGTTTTTATACATCTTAGTACGACCGTTCACGTCATCAGACTTAACGGTGAGCATTTCCTGCAGGGTGTAAGCTGCGCCGTATGCTTCCAGCGCCCACACTTCCATCTCACCGAAGCGCTGACCACCGAACTGCGCCTTACCACCCAGCGGCTGCTGAGTAACCAGGCTGTAAGAACCGGTGGAACGCGCGTGCATTTTGTCGTCGACCAGGTGGTTCAGTTTCAGCATGTACATGTAACCCACGGTTACCGGACGCTCGAACTGCTCACCGGTGCGGCCGTCGAACAGGGTGATCTGACCGGAAGTCGGCAGGTCGCCCAGCTGCAGCAGCGCTTTAATTTCCGCTTCTTTCGCACCGTCGAACACCGGCGTTGCGATCGGCATACCTTTACGCAGGTTTTCAGCCAGACGCAGAACTTCTTCATCGCTGAAGGTATTCAGGTCAACTTTCTGACGAACGTCAGCGCCCAGATCGTAGGCACGCTGGATGAACTCGCGCAGTTTCGCGACTTCCTGCTGCTGTTTCAGCATGGCGTTGATCTTATCGCCGATGCCTTTCGCAGCCATACCCAGGTGAGTTTCCAGGATCTGACCGATGTTCATACGAGACGGTACGCCCAGCGGGTTGAGGACGATATCTACCGGCGTACCGTTAGCATCGTGCGGCATATCTTCGATCGGGTTGATCTTAGAGATAACACCCTTGTTACCGTGACGACCCGCCATCTTGTCACCAGGCTGGATACGGCGTTTAACGGCCAGGTATACCTTAACAATCTTCAGCACGCCCGGTGCCAGATCGTCGCCTTGGGTGATTTTGCGGCGTTTCGCTTCGAGTTTTTTCTCGAACTCGTGTTTCAGTTCGTCGTACTGCTCAGCCAGCTGTTCCAGCTGATTTTGTTTCTCTTCGTCGGTCAGGCCCAGTTCCAGCCAGCGATCGCGCGGCAGTTTGTCGAGCTTCTCAGCTTCAACGCCACCGGAGACCAGCACCGCGTAGATACGACTGAACAGACCGGCTTCGAGGATCTGCAGTTCTTCAGACAGGTCTTTTTTGGCCTGCTTCAGCTGCATCTCTTCGATTTCCAGCGCACGTTTGTCTTTTTCTACGCCGTCACGGGTAAAGACCTGAACGTCGATAACGGTACCAGAGACACCGTTCGGTACGCGCAGAGAGGAGTCTTTAACGTCAGACGCTTTCTCACCGAAGATCGCACGCAGCAGTTTCTCTTCCGGCGTCAGCTGGGTTTCACCTTTCGGCGTAACCTTACCAACCAGAATGTCGCCGCCGGTCACTTCCGCACCGATATAAACGATACCGGACTCATCCAGTTTGGAGAGCGCAGCTTCACCCACGTTCGGGATGTCAGCGGTGATCTCTTCCGGCCCCAGCTTGGTGTCACGGGACACGCACGCCAGTTCCTGAATGTGGATAGTGGTGAAACGGTCTTCCTGGACAACACGCTCGGAAACGAGGATGGAGTCTTCGAAGTTGTAGCCGTTCCACGGCATGAACGCTACGCGCATGTTCTGACCCAGCGCCAGCTCACCGAGGTCGGTGGACGGGCCGTCGGCCAGCACGTCGCCGCGCTCAATAGGTTCGCCCAGGGACACGCAAGGCATCTGGTTGATGCAGGTGTTCTGGTTAGAACGGGTGTACTTAGTCAGGTTATAGATGTCGATACCTGCTTCGCCCGGGTACATCTCGTCTTCGTTAACTTTGATAACGATACGGGAGGCATCCACGTACTGAACAGTACCGCCACGTTTAGCCACCGCAGTAACACCGGAGTCGACGGCCACAGCACGTTCCATACCGGTACCAACCAGCGGCTTATCAGCGCGCAGAGTCGGAACGGCCTGACGTTGCATGTTTGCACCCATCAATGCACGGTTGGCGTCATCGTGTTCCAGGAACGGGATCAGGGACGCACCGACGGATACCACCTGCTGGGTGGATACGTCCATGTAGTCAACCTGGTCACGGCTGAACAAGCTGGATTCGCCTTTGCTACGGCAGGTCACCAGGTCTTCTACGAAGTGGCCGTTTTCATCCAGGTTGGAGTTCGCCTGAGCGATAACGTAGTTGCCTTCTTCGATAGCAGACAGGTAGTGAATTTCGTCAGTAACCACACCGTCGGTCACTTTACGATACGGCGTCTCAAGGAAGCCATATTCGTTGGTCTGCGCGTACACGGACAGGGAGTTGATCAGACCGATGTTCGGACCTTCAGGCGTTTCGATTGGACATACGCGACCATAGTGAGTCGGGTGTACGTCTCGAACTTCGAAGCCTGCGCGCTCACGGGTCAGACCGCCTGGGCCGAGTGCGGAGATACGACGTTTGTGCGTGATCTCAGACAGCGGGTTGTTCTGGTCCATAAACTGAGACAGCTGGCTGGAACCAAAGAACTCTTTCACTGCTGCGGAAATCGGCTTGGCGTTGATCATATCCTGAGGCATCAGGGTATCCAGATCGCCCAGAGACAGACGCTCTTTCACCGCACGCTCTACACGTACCAGGCCAACGCGGAACTGGTTCTCCGCCATTTCGCCAACGGAACGGATACGACGGTTACCGAGGTGGTCGATATCGTCCACTTCGCCTTTACCGTTACGGATATCGATGAGCTTCTTCATCACTTCAATGATGTCGTCTTTGCTCAGGATACCGGAACCTTCGATTTCGTCGCGCAGCAGAGAACGGTTGAACTTCATACGACCAACCGCGGACAGATCGTAGCGGTCTTCGGAGAAGAACAGGTTCTCAAACAGGCTTTCAGCGGCTTCACGAGTCGGCGGCTCGCCAGGGCGCATCATGCGGTAGATTTCTACCAGCGCGCTCAGACGATCGTTAGTCGGGTCGACGCGTACCGTTTCAGAGATGTATGGACCGTGGTCCAGATCGTTAGTGAACAGCGTTTCGATGCGCTTGTGGCCAGACTGGCTCAGCTTAGCCAGCAGATCCAGGCTCAGCTCCATGTTCGCCGGGCAGATCAGTTCGCCAGTCGCTTCATCGATATAGTCTTTAGCCGCCACTTTGCCCGCGATATATTCAACCGGCACTTCGATATGCTTGATATCGTCTTTTTCCAGCTGACGGATATGACGAGCCGTGATGCGACGGCCTTTCTCAACGTACACTTTGCCGTTGGCTTCGATATCGAAGGAGGCGGTTTCGCCGCGCAGACGCTCCGGAATCAGCTCCATCTGCAGCTTGTTGTCGCGAATTTCAAAGACCACTTTTTCGAAGAACAGGTCAAGGATCTGCTCAGTGGTGTAATTCAGCGCGCGCAGGATGATGGTAGCCGGCAGCTTACGACGACGGTCGATACGAACGAACAGGTTGTCTTTCGGGTCGAATTCGAAGTCCAGCCAGGAACCACGGTAAGGGATGATGCGTGCGTTATACAGAACCTTACCGGATGAGTGAGTCTTACCTTTGTCACTGTCAAAGAAGACGCCCGGGCTACGGTGCAGCTGAGAAACGATAACACGCTCGGTACCGTTGATGACAAAGGTACCGTTGTCGGTCATGAGCGGGATTTCGCCCATGTAGACTTCTTGTTCTTTAATGTCTTTGACGGTGCCTTCCGGCGCTTCGCGCTCGTAGATCACCAGACGCAGTTTTACGCGCAGCGGTGCAGAGTAAGTCACGCCACGGATCTGACATTCTTTAACGTCAAAAACCGGTTCGCCCAGACGGTAGCTGACGTATTGCAGCTCGGAATTACCGCTGTAGCTCTGAATTGGGAATACGGAACGGAAAGCAGCTTCCAGACCATACTGCCCTTCAGGATCTTGCTCGATAAACTTCTGGAACGAGTCAAGCTGGATAGAAAGGAGATATGGCACATCCAGAACTTGTGGACGTTTACCAAAATCCTTACGAATACGTTTTTTCTCGGTATAGGAGTAAACCATAGGGTTCCTCAGCTCGCTGACAAGTCGACCCATCTGCCCGCAGAGGGCAGTTTTTTATGCAACACTATTTTGTTGACCGGAAAATGGAACACTTTCCGCAATGCCTGTTGCTATCACGCTTAAACCATTTCATTGCGATTTACACAGCCCAGGAACCCTAACCTGTCGCAGTATATTAAGTCGTCGATAGAAACAAGCATTGAGAGGCAAACCAGTAGTCAAACAGCGTGAAACGCTACTGGCGCCTTACAGCGCAAAAAGGCTGGTGACCAAAAAGTCACCAGCCTCAGCCTGATTTCTCAGGCTGCAACCGGAAGGGTTGGCTTATTTAACTTCAACTTCAGCGCCAGCTTCTTCCAGAGATTTTTTCAGAGCTTCAGCGTCGTCTTTGCTGATGCCTTCTTTCAGTGCAGCCGGAGCAGATTCTACCAGGTCTTTAGCTTCTTTCAGACCCAGGCCAGTCGCGCCACGTACTGCTTTGATAACAGCAACTTTGTTAGCGCCAGCAGCTTTCAGAATTACGTCGAATTCAGTTTTTTCTTCAGCAGCTTCAACCGGGCCAGCAGCTACAGCTACAGCAGCAGCAGCGGAAACACCGAATTTTTCTTCCATTGCAGAGATCAGCTCAACAACGTCCATTACGGACATAGCGGATACTGCTTCAATGATTTGATCTTTAGTGATAGACATTTAAATTGTTCCTGAATATCAGAATAAGTTTATACGTAAGCGAATGCTTTACAAAGATAACTGCGATTAAGCAGCTTCTTTCGCATCGCGTACAGCAGCCAGAGTACGAACCAGTTTGCCAGCCGAAGCTTCTTTCATGGTTGCCATCAGGCGTGCAATTGCTTCTTCGTAGGTCGGCAGAGTTGCCAGGCGGTCGATCTGCGACGCCGGGATCAGCTCACCTTCAAAGGCAGCGGCTTTGACCTCAAATTTTGCATTCGCTTTCGCGAACTCTTTGAACAGACGAGCAGCAGCGCCCGGGTGTTCCATAGAGTATGCAATCAGGGTCGGACCAACAAACGTGTCTTTCAGGCACTCGAACTGAGTACCTTCAACGACGCGGCGCAGCAGGGTGTTACGAACAACACGCATGTATACGCCAGCTTCACGACCTGCTTTACGCAGTTCAGTCATTTTATCTACAGTTACGCCACGGGAATCCGCAACTACTGCAGACAGCGCGCCTTTGGCTACTTCGCTGACTTCAGCAACAATCGCTTGTTTGTCTTGAAGATTTAAAGCCATTAGCTTTGCTCCTGGATGTTTGCCAGAGCCTATGCTCTGGAACTCACTTCACTCAATTCAACGAAAAGAGCGTCTAAATACGGTGAGCAGAAACAAGCCAGAATATCCAAAAATAATCTTAGCGTTCTGTCACCGTCTACGCAGGGCATTAAGTTTCTTGCGAAACACCTGCGGTCTTCGACGGAGGTCTGGATAGGCCAGACTCCAACGAACAATTCGGTTACCTGCTAACCTTAGTTAGCAAACGTGGGCGAAGATTGTAGACAAAATCACCGCCCACGTAAAGGCATTAGTTTGCAGAAGCGTTCAGGCCAGCCTGATCTACTGCAACACCTGCACCCATGGTGGTGGAGATGCTAACTTTCTTGATGTACACGCCTTTCGCCTGAGTCGGTTTTGCTTTTTTCAGCGCAACCAGCAGAGCTTCCAGGTTTTCTTTCAGTTTGTCAGCGTCAAAGTCCACTTTACCGATGGTGGTGTGGATGATGCCGTTTTTGTCGTTACGGTAACGAACCTGACCTGCTTTCGCGTTTTTAACCGCTTCAGCAACGTTCGGAGTTACGGTACCCACTTTCGGGTTCGGCATCAGGCCACGCGGACCCAGAACCTGGCCCAGCTGGCCAACAACGCGCATTGCATCCGGGGAAGCAATAACAACGTCAAAGTTCATTTCGCCTTTTTTGATCTGCTCAGCCAGATCTTCCATACCTACCAGCTCAGCGCCTGCAGCTTTAGCAGCTTCAGCGTTTGCGCCCTGGGTAAATACGGCTACGCGAACGGAACGGCCAGTACCGTGCGGCAGTACAGTTGCGCCACGGACGTTCTGGTCAGATTTACGAGCGTCGATGCCGAGGTTAACGGCAACGTCTACGCTTTCGGTAAATTTAGCGGTGGCCAGCTCTTTCAGCAGAGCGATGGCTTCGTTGATGTCGTACTGTTTAGTTGCATCAACTTTCTCACGGATCACGCGCATGCGCTTGGTCAGTTTAGCCATTTCTTAGTCCTCCACTACCAGGCCCATGGAACGTGCAGTACCTTCGATGGAGCGAGTCATCGCTTCAATGTCGGCACCAGTCATGTCGGCAGCTTTGGTCTGCGCGATTTCCTGCAGCTGAGCGCGGGAGATTTTACCCACTTTATCTTTGTTCGGCTTACCGGAACCAGACTTGATGCCTGCAGCTTTCTTCAGCAGAACAGCAGCCGGCGGAGTCTTGGTAACAAAGGTAAAGGAACGGTCAGCGTAAACGGTGATAACAACCGGGATCGGCAGACCTTTCTCCAGGGAATCAGTTTTGGCGTTGAACGCTTTGCAGAATTCCATGATGTTCACGCCCTGCTGACCCAGTGCTGGGCCGACCGGCGGGCTCGGGTTCGCCATACCAGCTGCAACCTGCAGCTTGACGTAGGCTTGGACTTTCTTAGCCATTCTTAAATCCTCAAATTGGGTATTAACGCTTCAGAGAAGCTCCCCGTGATTAAACATCGTTTTACGGGCCGGGCCCATAAAAACAAAAGGCGCGAAATTGTATGCCAATTTCGCGCCCTATGCAACGATTAAATCGCTGCTTTTTTGATCGCCGGCTTACGCCTTCTCAACCTGGCTGAAGTCCAGTTCTACCGGAGTCGCACGACCGAAGATAGAAACGGAAACTTTCAGGCGGGACTTCTCATAGTCCACTTCTTCAACCACACCGTTAAAGTCAGCGAACGGACCGTCGTTAACGCGAACCATTTCGCCCGGTTCAAACAGCGTTTTCGGACGCGGCTTATCGCCAACCTGCTGCAGACGATTCATGATGGCGTCGACTTCTTTGTCGCTGATCGGCGCCGGACGGTCAGAGGTACCGCCGATGAAGCCCATCACGCGCGGCACGCTGCGCACCAGGTGCCAGCTTGCGTCGTTCATGACCATCTGGACCAGAACGTAGCCTGGGAAGAATTTACGTTCGCTTTTGCGACGCTGGCCGCCACGGATCTCAACCACTTCTTCGGTCGGGACCATGACTTCGCCAAATAACTCTTCCATGTTGTGTAATTTGATATGTTCACGCAGCGACGTGGCTACGCGACCTTCAAAACCGGAAAACGCCTGAACGACGTACCAGCGCTTTTTAGGAGCTTCAGACATCTCAGAACCTCAGGCCAGTGATAAAGGAGACCAGGCGAACCAGAATACCATCCAGTCCCCACAGGATCAGTGACATTACTGCAGTCACAGCAGCAACAATCAGCGTAGTATGCAGCGTTTCCTGGCGAGTCGGCCAAATCACTTTACGAACTTCGGTTCTCGCTTCGCGAGCAAAAGCAACGGTCGCCTTACCTTTCGTCGTCAACAGCGCGACGCCACCGGCAGCAGCAATAAGAATAACCACGGCCAGCGCACGCACCGCCAGCATAATGTCGCGATAAAGGAAGTTGCCCACGATCGCCACGATCAGCAGCACGGCAACGATAATCCACTTCATCGCTTCCAGGCCGCGCCCGCTCCCTTGAGCTTCGGTATTCGCACTCATAAACCAACCTGTCAGAAGTATTCTACAAACAATTTCACCCCGCGGGGGCGAGGCGATCCAAACCGAAATTAAGTTTCGGATTATACACTTAACTATTCAAATTGCTTCAACGCTGACGGTTTTGTCGCCCCTGCCCTGCTAACGCAAAGGAGGATGCTGATTGCCGTCGCACTATCGCTCGAATGGTTTGGTGTATAAACGCCCTCTTCAGAGCCTGTCTCAGCAATGATTATGACAAATAAAATCACTGATGAGCCAGGTTCTGGTGTGAAAGCGTGCAAAAAGGGCATCAAATGATGCCCTTTTATTGCGCATTGCGTCAAATGTTATCAGCGATTAGCCGAGAACTTTAGCAACCACGCCCGCGCCAACGGTACGACCGCCTTCACGGATTGCGAAACGCAGACCATCGTCCATCGCGATCGGGTGGATCAGGGTAACAACCATTTTGATGTTGTCGCCCG
>NZ_JBEAFX010000024.1:0-26207 GCF_040062325.1 Klebsiella sp. GG_Kp175
CGGGCGACAACATCAAAATGGTTGTTACCCTGATCCACCCGATCGCGATGGACGACGGTCTGCGTTTCGCAATCCGTGAAGGCGGCCGTACCGTTGGCGCGGGCGTTGTAGCTAAAGTTCTGGGCTAATTCGTTAGCTTTGAATAAAAAAGGGCGCTTCGGCGCCCTTTTTGCTGTCCGTCGTTCAGCGAAAAGGGCGGTGCTACTGGCGATTCATAACGTGCGCTGCGGCGGATAATGAGTAAATGGTCTATTGTAATCATAACTATTCTCATTTAATATTTGTGCATAAATTGAACGGGAGTTTATATGTACGTTTGTTTGTGCAATGGCGTCAGCGATAAAAAAATTCGCCAGGTTGTTCGCCAGTTTCAACCGCAATCTTTTCAGCAATTACGTAAGTTTGTTCCCGTTGGAAATCAATGCGGTAAGTGTGTTCGCGCGGCGCGGGAAGTTATGGAAGATGAATTAACCACCATGCCGGAATTCAAAGAAATCGCCTGAAGTCCACGCTTCTCTTTTGACATCCCTATAGGCCGGACTACGCTTCAATGAGTGGAAGCGGAGGGACTATATAATGAAAGGTGATGTCAAAATCATAAGTTATCTCAATAAATTATTGGGAAATGAGCTGGTCGCAATTAATCAGTACTTTCTCCATGCGAGAATGTTCAAAAACTGGGGCCTGATGCGCCTCAACGATATCGAGTACCACGAATCCATCGACGAAATGAAGCATGCCGATAAATACATCGAGCGTATTCTTTTTCTCGAAGGTATCCCTAATCTGCAGGATCTCGGCAAACTTGGCATCGGTGAAGATGTGGAAGAGATGCTGCAGTCCGATTTAAGACTGGAGCTGGAAGGGGCGCAAAATCTGCGCGAGGCGATCGCCTATGCCGACAGCGTCCATGACTACGTCAGCCGCGATATGATGATTGAGATCCTGGCGGATGAAGAAGGCCATATTGACTGGCTGGAAACCGAACTCGATCTGATCGGCAAAATCGGCCTGCAAAATTACCTGCAGTCGCAGATCAAAGTGTCAGACTAGCCAGCGTCTGACACCCGCACCAGAAACCCGCGGCCGCCAGAAATGGCCCAAACGGCAGCGGGTTGTTCCCCCTCCATTTACTGCTCCCGCCGTACCTGGCGTGCAAACCTGATACTGCCCACACCGTGCCGGCGAGCAGCGATGCCACCAGTAGCAGCTGCGGCAACAATTGCCAGCCATGCCAGGCGCCTAGGGCGGCGAGATATTTGATATCCCCATACCCCAACCCCTCATAGCCGCGGATCCCGCGATATAGCCAGTAAAGCGAAGCCAAACACAGATAGCCGCCTATCGCCCCCCAGACGGCATCATGAAGCTGGTGCGGCGCCAGACAAAGATAAAAAAGTAAACCGCTCCACAGCAGGGGACAGGTGTAACGGTCAGGCAGCAGGCCGTGACGCAGGTCCTGGAGGCATAAGGCTAAGGTCAATCCGCTATAGCACAGCAAGAAGGGGAGGGCGGCGAGCATGGTTAACCCCGTAATCGTCAAAGAACATCGCCTCACTATGCTTATTGTCACTCGTCCGGTGCAAAAAGGACTTTCCTGGAATGGATGGCGCCATCCGCGTTAATTTGCCGCGTTGTCGGTCCGTACAGTTCGCTGGCGCGAAGGCGCGCAAATCCTGGTGATGATTTTCTAAACAGCACTTGCGTAGCGCCAGAATTTGCGTATAATGCGCGGGCCTGTCAAAGTTGACGGCCGGTTCAATATGAACCCTGGTAATCGCAGTTGGGTTATCAAACAATGTCCCCAATCGGGGGGCTATGTAAGAACGGTTACACTCTCCCATCAATCGTAATGGGTATGAGGAGTAATCATTTCGTCTATAAAATAATTGGAGCTCTGGTCTCATGCAGAACCAAAGAATCCGTATCCGCCTGAAAGCGTTTGATCATCGTCTGATCGATCAATCAACCGCGGAAATCGTCGAGACTGCTAAGCGCACTGGTGCGCAAGTCCGTGGTCCGATCCCGCTGCCGACCCGCAAAGAGCGCTTTACCGTTCTGATCTCCCCGCACGTCAACAAAGACGCGCGTGACCAGTACGAAATTCGCACTCACAAGCGTCTGGTTGACATCGTTGAGCCAACTGAAAAAACCGTTGATGCTCTGATGCGTCTGGATCTGGCTGCCGGTGTAGACGTGCAGATCAGCCTGGGTTAATCAGGTCATCGAGCGATTGAGAGGTTGAAACAATGATTGGTTTAGTCGGTAAAAAAGTGGGCATGACCCGCATCTTCACTGAAGATGGCGTTTCTATCCCAGTAACCGTAATCGAAGTTGAAGCAAACCGTGTTACTCAGGTTAAAGACCTGGCTAACGATGGCTACCGCGCAATCCAGGTTACCACCGGTGCTAAAAAAGCTAACCGTGTAACCAAGCCGGAAGCGGGTCACTTCGCTAAAGCTGGCGTTGAAGCTGGCCGTGGTCTGTGGGAATTCCGTCTGGCTGACGGCGAAGAATTCACCGTAGGTCAGAACATTAGCGTTGAACTGTTTGCTGACGTTAAAAAAGTTGACGTAACCGGTACCTCAAAAGGTAAAGGTTTTGCTGGTACCGTTAAGCGCTGGAACTTCCGTACCCAGGACGCTACTCACGGTAACTCCTTGTCTCACCGCGTTCCGGGTTCTATCGGTCAGAACCAGACTCCGGGCAAAGTGTTCAAAGGCAAGAAAATGGCAGGTCAGCTGGGTAATGAGCGTGTAACCGTTCAGAGCCTGGACGTAGTACGTGTTGACGCTGAGCGCAACCTGCTGCTGGTTAAAGGTGCTGTCCCGGGTGCGACCGGTAGCGACCTGATCGTTAAACCAGCTGTGAAGGCGTGAGGAGATAGCAATGGAATTAGTATTGAAAGACGCGCAGAGCGCGCTGACTGTTTCCGAAACTACCTTCGGTCGTGATTTCAACGAAGCGCTGGTTCACCAGGTTGTTGTTGCTTATGCAGCTGGTGCGCGTCAGGGCACTCGTGCTCAGAAGACTCGTGCTGAAATCACTGGCTCCGGTAAAAAACCGTGGCGCCAGAAAGGTACCGGCCGTGCGCGTTCTGGTTCTATCAAGAGCCCGATCTGGCGTTCCGGTGGCGTGACCTTTGCTGCTCGTCCGCAGGACCACAGTCAAAAAGTTAACAAGAAGATGTACCGCGGCGCGCTGAAAAGCATCCTGTCCGAACTGGTACGTCAGGATCGTCTGATCGTTGTCGAGAAGTTCTCTGTTGAAGCGCCGAAAACTAAGCTGCTGGCACAGAAACTGAAAGACATGGCTCTGGAAGATGTGCTGATCATCACCGGTGAGCTGGACGAGAACCTGTTCCTGGCCGCACGTAACCTGCACAAGGTTGACGTACGTGATGCGAACGGTATCGACCCGGTTAGCCTGATCGCCTTCGACAAAGTCGTAATGACTGCTGATGCTGTTAAGCAAGTTGAGGAGATGCTGGCATGATTCGTGAAGAACGTCTGCTGAAGGTGCTGCGCGCACCGCACGTTTCTGAAAAAGCGTCTACTGCGATGGAAAAAACAAACACCATCGTTCTCAAAGTTGCTAAAGACGCGACCAAAGCAGAAATCAAAGCTGCTGTGCAGAAACTGTTTGAAGTCGAAGTCGAAGTCGTTAACACCCTGGTTGTTAAAGGGAAAGTTAAACGTCACGGACAGCGTATCGGTCGTCGTAGCGACTGGAAAAAAGCTTACGTCACCCTGAAAGAAGGCCAGAATCTGGACTTCGTTGGCGGCGCTGAGTAAGTCGGAGGAGTAATACAATGGCAGTTGTTAAATGTAAACCGACATCTCCGGGTCGTCGCCACGTCGTTAAAGTGGTTAACCCAGAGCTGCACAAGGGCAAACCTTTTGCTCCGTTGCTGGAAAAAAACAGCAAATCCGGTGGTCGTAACAACAATGGCCGTATCACCACCCGTCATATCGGTGGTGGCCACAAGCAGGCTTACCGTATTGTTGACTTCAAACGCAACAAAGATGGTATCCCGGCAGTTGTTGAACGTCTTGAGTACGATCCGAACCGCTCCGCGAACATCGCGCTGGTTCTGTACAAAGACGGCGAGCGCCGTTACATCCTGGCCCCGAAAGGCCTGAAAGCTGGCGACCAGATTCAGTCTGGCGTTGATGCTGCAATCAAAGCAGGCAACACCCTGCCGATGCGCAATATCCCGGTTGGTTCTACCGTTCATAACGTAGAAATGAAACCAGGTAAAGGCGGTCAGCTGGCTCGTTCCGCTGGTACTTACGTTCAGATCGTTGCTCGCGACGGTGCTTATGTCACCCTGCGTCTGCGTTCTGGTGAAATGCGTAAAGTCGAAGCAGACTGCCGCGCTACTCTGGGCGAAGTTGGCAATGCTGAGCATATGCTGCGCGTTCTGGGTAAAGCAGGTGCTGCACGCTGGCGTGGTGTTCGTCCTACCGTTCGCGGTACTGCGATGAACCCAGTAGACCACCCACATGGTGGTGGTGAAGGTCGTAACTTTGGTAAGCACCCGGTATCCCCGTGGGGCCTGCAGACCAAAGGTAAGAAGACCCGCAGCAACAAGCGTACTGATAAATTCATCGTACGTCGCCGTAGCAAATAATTTTAGAGGATAAGCCATGCCACGTTCTCTCAAGAAAGGTCCTTTTATTGACCTGCACTTGCTGAAGAA
Organism: Klebsiella sp. GG_Kp175; assembly: GCF_040062325.1. Taxonomy (NCBI): domain Bacteria; kingdom Pseudomonadati; phylum Pseudomonadota; class Gammaproteobacteria; order Enterobacterales; family Enterobacteriaceae; genus Klebsiella; species Klebsiella sp. GG_Kp175. Next base: position 4,703 of record NZ_JBEAFX010000024.1, read on the forward strand.
GGTAGAGAAAGCGGTGGAAAGCGGAGACAAGAAGCCCCTGCGCACTTGGTCCCGTCGTTCAACGATCTTTCCTAACATGATCGGTTTGACCATCGCTGTCCATAATGGTCGTCAGCACGTTCCAGTATTTGTTTCCGACGAAATGGTCGGTCACAAACTGGGTGAATTCGCACCGACTCGTACTTATCGCGGCCACGCTGCTGATAAAAAAGCGAAGAAGAAATAAGGTAGGAGGAAGAGATGGAAACTTTAGCTCAACATCGCCATGCTCGTTCTTCTGCTCAGAAGGTTCGCCTTGTAGCTGACCTGATTCGCGGTAAGAAAGTGTCGCAGGCCCTGGATATTCTGACCTACACCAACAAAAAAGCTGCTGTACTGGTCAAGAAGGTACTGGAATCTGCCATTGCTAACGCTGAACACAACGATGGCGCTGACATTGATGATCTGAAAGTTGCGAAAATTTTCGTAGACGAAGGCCCGAGCATGAAGCGCATTATGCCGCGTGCTAAAGGTCGTGCAGATCGCATCCTGAAGCGCACCAGCCACATCACTGTGGTTGTGTCCGATCGCTGAGACTCTGGAGACTAGCAATGGGTCAGAAAGTACATCCTAATGGTATTCGCCTGGGTATTGTCAAACCATGGAACTCTACCTGGTTCGCGAACACCAAAGAATTCGCTGACAACCTGGACAGCGATTTTAAAGTACGTCAGTTCCTGACTAAAGAACTGGCTAAAGCGTCTGTATCTCGCATCGTTATCGAGCGTCCGGCTAAGAGCATCCGTGTGACCATTCACACCGCTCGCCCGGGTATCGTTATCGGTAAGAAAGGCGAAGACGTAGAAAAACTGCGCAAGGTCGTAGCGGATATCGCTGGCGTACCTGCACAGATCAATATCGCCGAAGTTCGTAAACCTGAACTGGACGCAAAACTGGTTGCTGACAGCATCACTTCTCAGCTGGAACGTCGCGTTATGTTCCGTCGTGCGATGAAGCGTGCTGTACAGAACGCAATGCGTCTGGGCGCTAAAGGTATCAAAGTTGAAGTTAGCGGCCGTCTGGGCGGCGCGGAAATCGCACGTACCGAATGGTACCGTGAAGGTCGCGTACCGCTGCACACTCTGCGTGCTGACATCGACTACAACACCTCTGAAGCGCACACCACTTACGGTGTAATCGGCGTTAAGGTATGGATCTTCAAAGGTGAGATCCTGGGTGGTATGGCTGCTGTTGAACAACCGGAACCGGCTGCTCAACCTAAAAAGCAGCAGCGTAAAGGCCGTAAATAAGGAGCGTCGCTGATGTTACAACCAAAGCGTACAAAATTCCGTAAAGTGCACAAAGGCCGCAACCGTGGTCTGGCGCAGGGTACGGATGTTAGCTTCGGCACTTTCGGTCTGAAAGCTGTTGGCCGTGGTCGTCTGACTGCACGTCAGATCGAAGCAGCACGTCGTGCTATGACCCGTGCAGTTAAGCGTCAAGGTAAGATCTGGATCCGTGTATTCCCGGACAAACCGATCACCGAGAAGCCGCTGGAAGTTCGTATGGGTAAAGGTAAAGGTAACGTGGAGTACTGGGTTGCCTTGATTCAGCCGGGTAAAGTCCTGTATGAAATGGACGGTGTACCGGAAGAGCTGGCCCGTGAAGCATTCGGCCTGGCAGCAGCGAAACTGCCGATCAAAACCACCTTTGTAACTAAGACGGTGATGTAATGAAAGCAAAAGAGCTGCGTGAAAAAAGCGTTGAAGAGCTGAACGCTGAGCTGCTGAACCTGCTGCGTGAGCAGTTCAACCTGCGCATGCAGGCTGCAAGTGGCCAGCTGCAACAGACTCATCTGCTGAAGCAAGTGCGTCGTGATGTTGCACGCGTTAAGACTTTACTGACTCAGAAGGCGGGTGCGTAATGACCGATAAAATCCGTACTCTGCAAGGTCGCGTAGTTAGCGACAAAATGGAGAAATCCATTGTTGTTGCTATCGAACGTATGGTGAAACACCCGGTTTACGGCAAATTCATCAAACGTACGACCAAACTGCACGTACATGACGAGAACAACGAATGCGGTATCGGCGACAAGGTTGAAATCCGCGAATGCCGTCCGCTGTCCAAGACTAAGTCCTGGACGCTGGTTCGCGTTGTAGAGAAAGCGGTTCTGTAATAGAGTACGCATTCTCGATACGGATAAACGGCTCAGCGATGAGCCGTTTATTTTTTCTACCCATATCTGGTTTGTGGTGTTATAATGCCGCGCCCTCGATATGGGGCTTTTTAACGACCCTAATTTTCGGGTCTCAGTAGTAGTTGACATTAGCGGAGCACTAAAATGATCCAAGAACAGACTATGCTGAACGTCGCCGACAACTCCGGTGCACGTCGCGTAATGTGTATCAAGGTTCTGGGTGGCTCGCACCGTCGCTACGCAGGCGTAGGCGACATCATCAAGATCACCATCAAAGAAGCAATTCCGCGTGGTAAGGTCAAAAAAGGTGATGTGCTGAAGGCGGTAGTGGTGCGCACCAAGAAGGGTGTTCGTCGCCCGGACGGTTCTGTCATTCGCTTCGATGGTAATGCATGCGTTATTCTGAACAATAACAGCGAGCAGCCTATCGGTACGCGTATTTTTGGGCCGGTAACTCGTGAACTTCGTACCGAGAAGTTCATGAAAATTATCTCTCTGGCACCAGAAGTACTCTAAGGAGCGAATCATGGCAGCGAAAATCCGTCGTGATGACGAAGTTATCGTGTTAACCGGTAAAGATAAAGGTAAGCGCGGTAAAGTTAAGAATGTCCTGTCTTCCGGCAAGGTCATTGTTGAAGGTATCAACCTGGTTAAGAAACACCAGAAGCCGGTTCCGGCTCTGAACCAACCAGGCGGCATCGTTGAAAAAGAAGCTGCAATTCAGGTTTCTAACGTTGCAATCTTCAATGCGGCAACCGGCAAGGCTGACCGTGTAGGCTTTAGATTCGAAGACGGCAAAAAAGTCCGTTTCTTCAAGTCTAACAGCGAAACTATCAAGTAATTTGGAGTAGTACGATGGCGAAACTGCATGATTACTACAAAGACGAAGTAGTTAAGAAACTCATGACTGAGTTTAACTACAATTCTGTCATGCAAGTCCCTCGGGTCGAGAAGATCACCCTGAACATGGGTGTTGGTGAAGCGATCGCTGACAAGAAACTGCTGGATAACGCAGCAGCTGACCTGGCAGCAATCTCCGGTCAAAAACCGCTGATCACCAAAGCACGCAAATCAGTTGCAGGCTTCAAAATCCGTCAGGGCTATCCGATCGGCTGTAAAGTAACTCTGCGTGGCGAACGCATGTGGGAGTTCTTTGAGCGCCTGATCACTATTGCTGTACCGCGTATTCGTGACTTCCGCGGCCTGTCCGCTAAGTCTTTCGACGGTCGTGGCAACTACAGCATGGGTGTCCGTGAGCAGATCATCTTCCCAGAAATCGACTACGATAAAGTCGACCGCGTTCGTGGTTTGGATATTACCATTACCACTACTGCGAAATCTGACGAAGAAGGCCGTGCTCTGCTGGCTGCCTTTGACTTCCCGTTCCGCAAGTAAGGTAGGGTTACTTAATGGCTAAGCAATCAATGAAAGCACGCGAAGTAAAGCGCGTGGCTTTAGCTGATAAATTCTTCGCTAAACGCGCTGAACTGAAAGCTATCATCTCTGATGTGAACGCAACCGACGAAGATCGTTGGAATGCCGTTCTCAAGCTGCAGACTCTGCCGCGTGATTCCAGCCCGTCTCGTCAGCGTAACCGCTGCCGTCAAACAGGTCGTCCGCATGGTTTCCTGCGGAAGTTCGGGTTGAGCCGTATTAAGGTCCGTGAAGCCGCTATGCGCGGTGAAATCCCGGGTCTGAAAAAGGCTAGCTGGTAATTGTCACCAATTGAATCACGGGAGTAAAGACAGATGAGCATGCAAGATCCGATCGCGGATATGCTGACCCGTATCCGTAACGGTCAGGCCGCGAACAAAGCTGCGGTCACCATGCCTTCCTCCAAGCTGAAAGTGGCAATCGCCAACGTGCTGAAGGAAGAAGGTTTTATCGAAGATTTTAAAGTTGAAGGCGACACCAAGCCGGAACTGGAACTGACTCTTAAGTATTTCCAGGGTAAAGCTGTTGTAGAAAGCATTCAGCGTGTCAGCCGCCCAGGTCTGCGCATCTATAAGAAAAAAGATGAGCTGCCGAAAGTTATGGCCGGTCTGGGTATCGCAGTTGTTTCTACCTCTAAAGGTGTTATGACTGATCGTGCAGCGCGCCAGGCTGGTCTTGGTGGCGAAATTATCTGCTACGTAGCCTAATCGGAGGAAAAAATGTCTCGTGTTGCTAAAGCACCGGTCGTTGTTCCTGCCGGCGTTGATGTAAAAATCAACGGTCAGGTTATTACGATCAAAGGTAAAAACGGCGAGCTGACTCGTACTCTCAACGATGCTGTTGAAGTTAAACATGCAGATAATGCACTGACCTTCGGTCCGCGTGATGGTTACGCAGACGGTTGGGCTCAGGCTGGTACCGCGCGTGCCCTGCTGAACTCAATGGTTATCGGTGTTACCGAAGGCTTCACTAAGAAGCTGCAGCTGGTTGGTGTAGGTTATCGTGCAGCGGTCAAAGGGAATGTAGTAAACCTGGCTTTAGGTTTCTCTCACCCGGTTGATCATCAGCTGCCTGCGGGTATCACTGCAGAATGTCCGACTCAGACTGAAATCGTGCTGAAAGGCGCTGATAAGCAGGTGATCGGCCAGGTTGCAGCAGATCTGCGCGCCTACCGTCGTCCTGAGCCTTACAAAGGCAAGGGTGTTCGTTACGCCGACGAAGTCGTGCGTACCAAAGAGGCTAAGAAGAAGTAAGGTAACACTATGGATAAGAAATCTGCTCGTATCCGTCGTGCGACCCGCGCACGCCGCAAGCTCCAGGAGCTGGGCGCAACTCGCCTGGTGGTACATCGTACCCCGCGTCACATTTACGCACAGGTAATTGCACCGAATGGTTCTGAAGTTCTGGTAGCTGCTTCTACTGTAGAAAAAGCTATCGCTGAACAACTGAAGTACACCGGTAACAAAGACGCTGCTGCAGCTGTGGGTAAAGCTGTCGCTGAACGCGCTCTGGAAAAAGGCATCAAAGATGTTTCCTTTGACCGTTCCGGGTTCCAATATCATGGTCGTGTCCAGGCACTGGCAGATGCTGCCCGTGAAGCTGGCCTTCAGTTCTAAGGTAGAGGTGTAAGATGGCTCACATCGAAAAACAAGCTGGCGAACTGCAGGAAAAGCTGATCGCGGTAAACCGCGTATCTAAAACCGTTAAAGGTGGTCGTATTTTCTCCTTCACAGCTCTGACTGTAGTAGGCGATGGTAACGGTCGCGTTGGTTTTGGTTACGGTAAAGCGCGTGAAGTTCCAGCAGCGATCCAGAAAGCGATGGAAAAAGCCCGTCGCAATATGATTAACGTCGCGCTGAACCACGGCACCCTGCAGCACCCGGTTAAGGGTACTCACACGGGTTCTCGTGTATTCATGCAGCCGGCTTCCGAAGGTACCGGTATCATCGCCGGTGGTGCAATGCGCGCCGTTCTGGAAGTCGCTGGGGTTCGTAACGTTCTGGCTAAAGCGTATGGTTCCACCAACCCGATTAACGTGGTTCGTGCAACTATCGACGGTCTGGAAAACATGAAGTCCCCGGATATGGTCGCTGCCAAGCGTGGTAAATCCGTTGAAGAAATTCTGGGGAAATAAACCATGGCAAAGACTATTAAAATTACTCAAACCCGCAGTGCAATCGGTCGTCTGCCGAAACACAAGGCAACGCTGCTTGGCCTGGGTCTGCGTCGTATTGGTCACACCGTAGAGCGCGAGGATACTCCTGCTGTTCGTGGTATGGTCAACGCGGTTTCCTTCATGGTTAAAGTTGAGGAGTAAGAGATGCGTTTAAATACTCTGTCTCCGGCCGAAGGCTCCAAAAAGGCGGGTAAACGCCTGGGTCGTGGTATCGGTTCTGGCCTCGGTAAAACCGGTGGTCGTGGTCACAAAGGTCAGAAATCTCGTTCTGGCGGTGGCGTACGTCGCGGTTTCGAGGGTGGTCAGATGCCTCTGTACCGTCGTCTGCCGAAATTCGGCTTCACTTCTCGTAAAGCGATGATCACCGCAGAGATCCGTCTCTCCGATCTGGCTCACGTAGAAGGCGATGTAGTAGACCTGAACGCGCTGAAAGCGGCTAACATTATCGGTGTCCAGATCGAGTTCGCGAAAGTGATCCTGTCTGGTGAGGTAACTCGTCCGGTAACTGTTCGTGGCCTGCGTGTGACTAAAGGTGCTCGTGCTGCTATCGAAGCTGCTGGCGGTAAAATTGAGGAATAAGTAGCAGATGGCTAAACAACCGGGATTAGATTTTCAAAGTGCCAAAGGTGGCCTTGGCGAACTGAAACGCAGACTTCTGTTTGTGGTCGGTGCGCTGATAGTGTTCCGTATTGGCTCTTTTATTCCGATCCCTGGTATTGATGCCGCTGTACTTGCCAAACTGCTTGAGCAACAGCGAGGCACCATCATTGAAATGTTCAACATGTTCTCTGGTGGTGCTCTCAGCCGTGCTTCTATCTTTGCACTGGGGATTATGCCGTACATTTCGGCATCAATCATCGTGCAGCTGCTGACGGTGGTTTATCAACCGCTGGCAGAACTGAAGAAAGAAGGGGAGTCTGGTCGTCGTAAGATCAGCCAGTACACCCGCTACGGTACTCTGGTGCTGGCGATATTCCAGTCGATCGGTATTGCTACCGGTCTGCCGAATATGCCTGGTATGCAGGGCCTGGTGATTAATCCAGGCTTTGCATTCTATTTCACCGCTGTTGTCAGTCTGGTCACAGGGACTATGTTCCTGATGTGGCTCGGCGAACAGATCACTGAACGCGGTATCGGTAACGGTATCTCGATCATTATCTTCGCCGGTATCGTTGCGGGACTCCCGCCGGCCATCGCCCATACTATCGAGCAAGCGCGTCAAGGCGACCTGCACTTCCTCCTGTTGCTGTTGGTTGCAGTATTAGTATTTGCAGTGACCTTCTTTGTTGTATTCGTTGAACGTGGTCAACGCCGCATTGTGGTAAACTACGCGAAACGTCAACAGGGTCGTCGTGTCTATGCTGCACAGAGCACACATTTACCGCTGAAAGTGAATATGGCGGGGGTAATCCCGGCAATCTTCGCTTCCAGTATTATACTGTTCCCGGCAACCATCACGTCATGGTTCGGGGGTGGTACTGGTTGGAACTGGCTGACAACAATTTCGCTGTATTTGCAGCCTGGGCAACCGCTTTATGTGTTACTCTATGCGTCTGCAATCATCTTCTTCTGTTTCTTCTACACGGCGTTGGTTTTCAACCCGCGTGAAACAGCAGATAACCTGAAGAAGTCCGGTGCATTTGTACCAGGAATTCGTCCGGGAGAGCAAACGGCGAAGTATATCGATAAAGTGATGACTCGCCTGACTCTGGTTGGTGCGTTGTACATTACTTTTATCTGCCTGATCCCGGAGTTCATGCGTGACGCGATGAAAGTGCCGTTCTACTTCGGTGGGACCTCGCTGCTTATCGTTGTTGTCGTGATTATGGACTTTATGGCTCAAGTGCAAACTCTGATGATGTCCAGTCAGTATGAGTCTGCATTGAAGAAGGCGAACCTGAAAGGCTACGGCCGCTAAAACTGGTCGCCCGAGAAGTTACGGAGAGTAAAAATGAAAGTTCGTGCTTCCGTCAAGAAATTATGCCGTAACTGCAAAATCGTTAAGCGTGATGGCGTCATCCGTGTGATTTGCAGTGCCGAGCCGAAGCATAAACAGCGCCAAGGCTGATTTTTTCGCATATTTTTCTTGCAAAGTTGGATTGAGCTGGCTAGATTAGCCAGCCAATCTTTTGTATGTCTGTACGTTTCCATTTGAGTATCCTGAAAACGGGCTTTTCAGCATGGTGCGTACATATTAAATAGTAGGAGTGCATAGTGGCCCGTATAGCAGGCATTAACATTCCTGATCACAAACATACCGTAATCGCTTTAACCGCTATTTTCGGTATCGGCAAAACCCGTTCTAAAGCCATCTGCGCTGAAACGGGCATCGCTGAAAATGTTAAGATCAGTGAGCTGTCTGAAGAACAAATTGATATTCTGCGTGAAGCAGTAGGTAAATTTGTCGTTGAAGGTGATCTGCGCCGTGAAATCACCCTGAGCATCAAGCGTCTGATGGACCTTGGTTGCTACCGTGGTTTGCGTCATCGTCGTGGTCTCCCGGTTCGCGGTCAGCGTACCAAGACCAACGCACGTACCCGTAAGGGTCCGCGTAAACCGATCAAGAAATAATCGGGGTGATTGAATAATGGCAAAGGCACCAATTCGTGCACGTAAGCGTGTAAGAAAACAAGTCTCTGACGGCGTGGCTCATATCCATGCTTCTTTTAACAACACCATCGTTACCATTACTGATCGTCAGGGTAACGCACTGGGTTGGGCAACAGCCGGTGGTTCCGGTTTCCGTGGTTCTCGCAAATCCACTCCGTTCGCAGCTCAGGTTGCAGCAGAGCGTTGCGCAGAAGCCGTAAAAGAATACGGCATCAAGAATCTGGAAGTTATGGTCAAAGGTCCGGGTCCGGGTCGCGAATCTACCATTCGTGCACTGAACGCCGCTGGTTTCCGCATCACTAATATTACTGATGTGACTCCGATCCCTCATAACGGTTGTCGTCCGCCGAAAAAACGTCGCGTATAACGCTGCGTTTTCCAGGTTAGTTGGAGAAAGAAAATGGCAAGATATTTGGGTCCTAAGCTCAAGCTGAGCCGTCGTGAGGGCACCGACTTATTCCTTAAGTCTGGCGTTCGCGCGATCGATACCAAGTGTAAAATTGAACAAGCTCCTGGCCAGCACGGTGCGCGTAAGCCGCGTCTGTCTGACTATGGTGTGCAGTTGCGTGAAAAGCAAAAAGTTCGCCGTATGTACGGTGTGCTGGAGCGTCAGTTCCGTAACTACTATAAAGAAGCAGCACGTCTGAAAGGCAACACCGGTGAAAACCTGTTGGCTCTGCTGGAAGGTCGTCTGGACAACGTTGTATACCGTATGGGCTTCGGCGCCACTCGTGCTGAAGCACGCCAGCTGGTTAGCCACAAAGCGATTATGGTAAACGGTCGTGTTGTTAACATCGCTTCTTATCAGGTTAAAGCGAATGACGTTGTCAGCATTCGTGAGAAAGCGAAAAAGCAATCTCGCGTGAAAGCCGCTCTGGAGCTGGCTGAGCAGCGTGAAAAGCCAACCTGGCTGGAAGTTGATGCTGGCAAGATGGAAGGTACGTTCAAGCGTCAGCCGGAGCGTTCTGATCTGTCTGCGGACATTAACGAACACCTGATCGTCGAGCTTTACTCCAAGTAAAGCTTAGTACCAAAGAGAGGACACAATGCAGGGTTCTGTGACAGAGTTTCTAAAACCGCGCCTGGTCGATATCGAGCAAGTGAGTTCGACGCACGCCAAGGTGACCCTTGAGCCTTTAGAGCGTGGCTTCGGCCATACTCTGGGTAACGCACTGCGCCGTATTCTGCTCTCATCGATGCCGGGTTGCGCGGTGACCGAGGTTGAGATTGATGGTGTACTGCACGAGTACAGCACCAAAGAAGGCGTTCAGGAAGACATCCTTGAAATCCTGCTCAACCTGAAAGGGCTGGCGGTGAGAGTTCAGGGTAAAGATGAAGTCATCCTTACTTTGAATAAATCTGGCATTGGCCCTGTGACCGCAGCCGACATTACCCACGACGGTGATGTCGAAATCGTCAAGCCGCAGCACGTGATTTGCCACCTGACTGATGAGAACGCTGCTATCAGCATGCGTATCAAAGTTCAGCGCGGTCGCGGTTATGTGCCGGCTTCTGCCCGAATTCATTCGGAAGAAGATGAGCGCCCAATCGGCCGTCTGCTGGTCGACGCCTGCTACAGCCCTGTAGAGCGTATTGCCTACAATGTTGAAGCTGCGCGTGTAGAACAGCGTACCGACCTGGACAAGCTGGTCATCGAAATGGAAACCAACGGCACAATCGATCCTGAAGAGGCGATTCGTCGTGCGGCAACCATCCTGGCTGAACAACTGGAAGCTTTTGTTGACTTACGTGATGTACGTCAGCCAGAAGTGAAAGAAGAGAAACCAGAATTCGATCCGATCCTGCTGCGCCCTGTTGACGATCTGGAATTGACTGTCCGCTCTGCTAACTGCCTCAAGGCAGAAGCTATCCACTATATCGGTGATCTGGTACAGCGTACCGAGGTTGAGTTGCTGAAAACGCCGAACCTGGGTAAAAAATCTCTTACTGAGATTAAAGACGTGCTGGCTTCCCGTGGACTGTCTCTGGGCATGCGCCTGGAAAACTGGCCACCAGCAAGCATTGCTGACGAGTAACCGGATCACAGGTTAAGGTTTTACTGAGAAGGATAAGGTCATGCGCCATCGTAAGAGTGGTCGTCAACTGAACCGCAACAGCAGCCATCGCCAGGCTATGTTCCGTAACATGGCAGGTTCGCTGGTTCGTCATGAAATCATCAAGACGACCCTGCCGAAAGCGAAAGAACTGCGTCGCGTAGTTGAGCCGCTGATTACTCTTGCCAAGACTGATAGCGTTGCTAATCGTCGTCTGGCATTCGCCCGCACTCGTGATAACGAGATCGTGGCAAAACTGTTTAACGAGCTGGGCCCGCGTTTCGCGAGCCGCGCCGGTGGTTACACTCGCATTCTGAAGTGTGGCTTCCGTGCAGGCGACAACGCGCCGATGGCATACATCGAGCTGGTTGATCGTGCTGAGCCGAAAGCAGAAGCTGCTGCAGAGTAATCTGTAGTAACGTAAAAAAACCCGCCCCGGCGGGTTTTTTTATATCTACCTCATCCCCACTTCACTACAATATCTGTACTCTTTTTGTTCATCCCCCGGAGCCGTAGAATGTGGTTACTGGATCAGTGGGCAGAACGCCATATCCTCGATGCCCAAACCAAAGGCGAGTTCGATAATTTACCCGGTAGCGGCGTACCGCTAACTCTCGATGACGATTCGCATGTACCGGCCGAGCTGCGGGCAGGCTATCGCCTTCTGAAGAATGCAGGGTGTCTTCCCCCGGAGCTGGAGCAGCGCAGAGAGGCGGTGGCTCTGGCAGACTTGCTTAAGGGTGTGCGTCAGGACGACCCGCGGCATGGCGAACTCAGCAAGCGCCTTGCTCTGCTCGAGCTTAAGCTGCGTCAGGCAGGACTGAACACCGACTTTTTACGCGGTGAGTACGCCGATGCGTTGCTGCATAAAATCAATCAGGAGTGAATATGTATCGTATTGGTGAGCTGGCAAAACTGGCTGATGTGACGCCAGATACCATCCGTTATTATGAAAAACAGCAAATGATGGATCATGACGTGCGCACTGAGGGGGGATTTCGTCTTTACTCGGATAACGATCTTCAGCGTCTGCGCTTTATTCGCTATGCCCGTCAGCTGGGCTTTACTCTGGAAGCGATCCGCGAATTATTGTCGATCCGTATCGATCCGGAACATCACACCTGTCAGGAGTCGAAAGGGATCGTTCAGGCGCGATTAAGCGAAGTTGAGGCGAGGATCAACGAGCTACAAACGATGCGTCGCTCTCTGCAACGGCTCAACGACGCCTGCTGCGGCACAGCTCACAGCAGCGTTTACTGTTCGATCCTCGAGGCCCTTGAGCAAGGCGCCAGTAACGGCAATGCCAGCCGTTGATTTTTTGTGCGCGCGGATCTACACTCGCGCGGAATTCACACATGTACTGGAGTTACTATGAGTCGCTATCAGCATACCAAAGGGCAAATTAAAGATAATGCCATTGAGGCACTTCTCCACGATCCATTATTCAGGCAGCGTGTAGAGAAGAACAAGAAAGGGAAGGGAAGCTATCAACGTAAAGATAAACATGCAGCAAGGATGGACCGGGAGGCCAGTGGCAAGCAAGCGAATCGCTTTTTTACCACTGGTCTTCTGCTTTCGCTGCTGATTAAGAACGCTTGTTTTGTTCTTTCAACAGATCGCGAATTTCGCTCAGCAGGGCTTCTTCTTTAGAGGGCGCTGGCGGTGCCGCCGGAGCCTCTTCTTTCTTGCGATTTAACTTATTCATCAGTTTAATCGCCATGAAAATGGCAAATGCGACGATGATGAAATCGAAAACGTTCTGAATAAACACCCCATAGTGCATCACCACTGCCGGTACATCACCCTGGGCATCGCGCAGCGTGACGGCAAACTGTTTAAAATCGATCCCGCCAATCAACAGGCCGAGCGGCGGCATAATAATATCCGCGACCAGCGACGAAACAATTTTACCGAATGCTGCACCGATGATCACACCCACTGCCAAATCGACAACGTTCCCGCGCATCGCGAATTCGCGAAACTCTTTTAAAAAACTCATTTTATTCTCCTTGAGCCAGCTGACGTTGTAAGTTTAACAAATGTATTTTCATTTGCCATTCCCCGTAGAGCGTTACAGGAAAATATTAACCTTTGAATAATAAGGGATAATAAAAGGCGCCTGTTCGACGCCCTGGGAATTAGAGGAAGAAAGGACTTGGCTGGAACAGCCTTTCTACATCGGAAATAAACTTTTTATCAGTCAAAAACATGATCACATGATCGCCTTGCTCGATCCGCAGATTATTATTGGCGATCATCACGTCATTCCCGCGCACGACGGCGCCAATGATCGTGCCTGGCGGAAGCTTGATCTCATCGATCGATCGCCCGACCACCCGCGAGGTGCTCTCATCGCCGTGTGCCACTGCTTCGATCGCTTCCGCAACGCCGCGGCGCAGGGAGGAGACGCCGACAATATCGGCTTTACGAACATGGCTGAGGAGGGCGGAAATCGTGGCCTGCTGAGGCGATATCGCAATATCGATGACGCTACCCTGAACCAGATCCACATAGGCTCTACGCTGGATCAGCACCATCACTTTTTTAGCCCCCATTCGCTTGGCCAGCATCGCAGACATGATGTTTGCTTCGTCATCGTTAGTGACGGCAATAAACAGGTCCACCTGGTCAATATGCTCTTCGGCCAGCAGCTCCTGATCCGATGCATCACCGTAGAAGACGATAGTATGCTGCAGTTTTTCTGCCAGCTCAGCGGCTCGCTGCTGATTGCGCTCGATAAGCTTAACGCTGTAGTCTTTTTCCAGCTTATGGGCCAGGCCCGCGCCAATATTGCCGCCGCCGACCAACATGATGCGTTTATAAGGCTTCTCCAGACGCTGGAGTTCGCTCATGACCGCCCTGATATGCTGCGAGGCGGCAATAAAGAAGACTTCATCGCCGGCCTCGACAATCGTCGAACCCTGTGGGCGAATGGGGCGATCGTGGCGGAAAATAGCGGCCACGCGCGTATCGATATGCGGCATATGCTCACGCATGGTGGACAATGCATTACCCACCAGCGGACCACCGTAATAGGCTTTCACCACGGCGAGGCTGACTTTCCCTTCCGCGAAGTTCACGACCTGCAGCGCGCCGGGATATTCTATCAGACGGTGAATATTGTCGATGACCAGCTGTTCCGGAGCGATTAAGTGATCGATGGGCACTGCTTCAGAATTGAAGAGCTTTTCCGCATCGCGGACGTAATCAGGCGCACGAATACGAGCAATACGGTTTGGCGTATTGAATAACGAATAGGCGACCTGGCAGGCCACCATGTTGGTTTCATCCGAACTGGTGACCGCCACCAGCATATCGGCATCATCGGCTCCTGCCTCGCGCAGTACGCGGGGGTGAGAACCGTGCCCCTGGACGACACGCAGGTCGAACTTATCCTGCAGGCTGCGCAGACGGTCGCCATTGGTATCAACCAGCGTAATATCATTGTTCTCGCCGACGAGGTTCTCCGCCAGCGTGCCGCCGACCTGGCCGGCGCCCAGAATAATAATCTTCATCTGCAGTGATCCATTAGTTGCGACGTTTGATTAGCTTAGCGTAAAAGAAGCCATCGCCTTCTTCCGCACCCGGCAGATTTTGCTGTCCCGGGCTTGCCGGCGTACCGGTTGCGTCAAGCTCCGCATCCGGGGTCCGCGCGAGGAAGGCGGCAATTTGCTGGCTATTCTCTTCCGGCAGAATAGAACAGGTAGCGTAAACCAACGTGCCGCCTGGTTTCAGATGCCCCCAGATGGCATTGAGGATCTCGGCCTGTAGCTGGGCTAAATCGGCGATATCCCGATCCCGGCGCAGCCATTTGATATCCGGATGGCGGCGAATAACACCGGTGGCGGAACAGGGGGCATCCAGCAGAATACGATCGAACTGCTCGCTGCCACACCACTGCTCAGGGAAGCGACCATCGCCCTGTTTGACTTCGGCTTTCATGCCCAGCCGTTTCAGGTTGTCATAGACGCGGGAAAGACGCTGTTCATCAATGTCCACCGCCATGACCTCAGCCTGGGGAGCGACCTCCAGAATATGCGTCGTCTTGCCGCCCGGCGCAGCGCAGAGATCAAGAATGCGCTCGCCGTTTTCCGGCTGCAGATAGCGCATGCAGCCCTGGGCCGAGGCATCCTGAACGGTTACCCATCCTTCGGCAAAACCCGGCAACGTATGGACCGGGGCAGGGGTGGCCAGACGCACGGCGTCGGGATAGTCAGGGTGGGTGAAACCTTCTAAACCGGCCTCTTTAAGCAGAGCAAGCCATTCATCTCGGGAATGATGGTTGCGGTTAACGCGCAGCCACATCGGCGGGCGCTGGTTGTTAGCGTCGACAATCTCCTGCCAGTGTTGCGGCCATGCCTGCTGCAGACGCTTCAGCAGCCATTTGGGATGAAGGTAGCGGTTTTCCTGCCCGGCGAATTCTGCCAGTAGCTCTTCCTGTTGGCGCTGAAACTGGCGTAACACCCCATTGATCAGCCCTTTAAGCTGCGGGCGCTTAATCGCCACCGCGCCTTCTACCGTTTCAGCCAGCGCGGCGTGTGGAGGGATGCGGGTGTAGAGTAACTGATAGAGCCCAACCATAATCAGAAAGTGCACGGTGCGCTGTTTGCCGGTCATCGGACGCGCCATCAGCTTGCTGATAAGCCACTCCAGCTGGCTGAGCGTACGCAGTACGCCAAAACACAGCTCCTGCAGCAGCGCTTTGTCTTTATCGCTGACTTTTTGCTGTAGAGGGGGCAGGACGTTGCTTAAAGACTGACCTTTTTCAACGACTTGCTCGATAGCCTGGGCGGCCAGGCTGCGTAAATTTATATTCTTTTTCATAAGCGCAAAAATAAAAATGCCCGGCGAACCCGGGCTTCAGAAGAGACGACCGTCAGGCGAGACGGGTGCCAGGCGTAAACCACTCCCGGCGGGAATTGAGTAAATCCTGGGCGCTCATCGCTTTTTTACCCGCAGGCTGTAGCGATTCCAGACTGAGGATCCCATCGCCTGTGGCGACCTGGATACCTTGTTTGGTTGCTGCCACGATAGTACCTGGTTCGGCATGTGCGGCTTCGGCAATGACCGATGCCCGCCACACTTTTAGCGGCTGCCCGTCAATTTCCAGCCAGCTCATTGGCCACGGATTAAAGGCGCGGATGCAGCGCTCCAGCTGTGCGGCGGAAAGCGACCAGTCGATGCGAGCTTCTTCTTTACTCAGCTTCTCGGCGTGGCACACCAGCGATTCATCCTGTACTTCAGGCTGCGCGGTGCCGTTGGCCAGCTGGGCTAAAGTTGCCAGCAGACCTTGAGGGCCGAGCTCGGCCAGCTTATCGTACAGGCTGCCGCTGGTATCCTCTGCGGTAATGGGGCAGGAAAGCTTATACAGCATATCACCCGTATCAAGGCCGACGTCCATCTGCATGATGGTTACGCCTGTTTCGCTATCCCCCGCCCACAGCGAACGCTGGATCGGCGCTGCGCCACGCCAGCGCGGCAGCAGGGAGCCGTGAACGTTGATGCAGCCCAGACGGGGCATCTCCAGCACCGCTTTCGGCAGAATCAAACCGTACGCCACCACCACCATAATATCGGCGCCGAGATCGGCGACTAATTGTTGGTTGTCCTGCGGGCGCAGGGAGGATGGCTGGAATACAGGTAAGTTATGGGCTTCAGCCAGCACCTTTACCGGGCTCGGCATCAATTTTTTGCCGCGGCCAGCAGGGCGGTCTGGCTGAGTGAATACGCCAACAACCTGATGTTCAGACGACAACAGCGCGTCAAGATGACGCGCTGCAAAATCGGGGGTGCCGGCGAAAATGATACGTAGTGATTGTGACACGGTATTCCTTGTTATCAGGCACGGGAACGTAAACGATCCAGTTTCTCAACCTTCTGACGAATGCGCTGTTGTTTGAGCGGTGACAGATAATCAATAAACAGTTTGCCGACCAGATGATCCATCTCATGCTGAATACAGATAGCCAGCAGGCCATCGGCCTCCAGTTCAAATGGCTTACCGTCGCGATCCAGCGCGCGGATCTTCACTTTTTCCGCACGCGGCACCAGGGCGCGCTGTTCCGGAATAGACAGGCAGCCTTCTTCAATGCCGGTTTCGCCATCTTTTTCCAGCAGCTCCGGGTTGATTAACACCAGCTGCTCTTCACGATTTTCCGACACATCAATAACGATAATGCGCTGATGGATATCGACCTGGGTCGCGGCCAGACCAATGCCCTCCTCAGCGTACATGGTGTCGAACATATCATCGACGATACGCTGAATTTCCGCATTCACTTCTTTGACCGGCTCGGCGACTTTGCGAAGGCGCTCGTCCGGAATATGTAACACTTGCAAAACTGCCATAAAGTTCCAGAGTCGTATTCAGGAGTTGATAAGATTATTAGCTCTATTCTAGACAAAACACCCTGCAATTGACAGTCTCACTGTCCAATCGCAAAGATTGTCAATACCGCTTATGGCAGGGGGTAAGGATGACGCCCGACGAGATTTGGCTGCGGCTGATGAAGGTCAGTAGCTTGTATGGCGACAGGATGGTAGAGATCGCTCAGCGCTTATGCGCAGCCGCCAGCATTGATCATGAAGCGCTGCATGCCGTCGGGATGACCGCGGCGCAGGCAACGTTATTTTTTCGGCTTGACGGGCGTGAGCTTGACGAGACGCGGCGCTGGCTGGAGCACCCGGAACATCATCTGTTACTGGCCGACGATCCACGCTTTCCGCTGCGGCTAAGGGCCATCGTTGATTATCCCGGCGCGTTGCTGGTCAGCGGCGATCCCGCTCTGCTTCACAGCGCGCAGCTTGCCGTTATTGGCAGTCGCTTGCATTCCTGGTATGGCGCTCGCTGGGGGAAGCTGTTCAGCGAAACGTTGGCGCGTAAAGGGATGACTATCACCAGTGGGTTGGCGTTAGGCATTGATGGCGTCGCGCATCGCGGCGCGCTCGCGGCCGAGGGCAAAACCATCGCGGTACTGGGCAACGGACTGGGCCAGGTTTATCCGCGGCGCCATGCGAGCCTCGCCCAGCAGATCGTCGATAATGGAGGTGCGCTGGTGTCTGAATTTCCACTTATAACGCCGCCGCTTCCCGCGCATTTCCCCAGACGCAACCGGATTATCAGCGGCCTGAGCCTGGGCGTGCTGGTGGTTGAGGCGGCATTGAGAAGCGGTTCGCTGGTTACCGTCCGCTGTGCTCTGGAACAGGGAAGGGATGTGTTTGCCCTGCCTGGGCCGATAGGCAATCCGGGATCGGAAGGCCCACACTGGTTAATTAAGCAAGGCGCGGTGCCGGTGACCTCGCCAGAGGATATTGTGGAATACTGGCACAACGAGCTGGCCTGGCTAACTGATACGTCTGATTCGATAAATAATTGCGCCGATCAGCCGTCTGTAGCATTGCCATTTCCGGAGCTCCTGGCTAACGTAGGAGATGAGGTAACACCTGTTGACGTTGTCGCTGAACGTGCCGGCCAATCTGTGCCAGTAACCGTAGCTCAGCTACTTGAACTGGAGTTAGCAGGCTGGATCGCAGCTGTACCCGGCGGCTATGTCCGATTAAGGAGGGCAAGCCATGTTCGACGTACTCATGTATTTGTTTGAAACTTACATCCATAGCGAAGCAGAAATGCGCGTGGATCAGGACAAACTGACGCGGGATCTTACCGACGCAGGTTTTGAGCGGGAAGATATCTATAACGCGTTAATGTGGCTCGAGAAACTGGCTGATTATCAGGAAGGTCTCGTTGAACCCATGCAGCTCGCTTCCGACCCGCTGTCGCTTCGGGTATATACCGAAGAGGAGTGCCAGCGTCTGGACGCCAGTTGCCGGGGGTTTTTACTCTTCCTCGAGCAGATTCAGGTGTTGAACCTCGAAACGCGAGAAATGGTGATAGAGCGCGTACTGGCGCTGGATACGGCAGAATTTGAGCTGGAGGACCTGAAATGGGTCATCCTGATGGTACTGTTCAATATTCCGGGCTGTGAAAACGCCTATCAGCAAATGGAAGAATTACTCTTCGAAGTAAATGAAGGTATGCTGCATTAATCTTTTTGCAGCAACATCGAGTTGTTATGACCAAATCAGCACTGTTTTCGGTGCGTAAAAATGAGCCCTGCCCACAGTGCGGGGCTGAACTGGTGATCCGTTCCGGGAAACATGGCCCGTTTCTCGGCTGTTCGCATTATCCGGACTGTGACTATATCCGTCCCCTGAAAAGTCAGGCTGACGGGCATGTCGTTAAGGTGCTGGAGGGGCAAGCATGCCCATCGTGCGGCGCGGTTATGGTGCTACGTCAGGGGCGTTTTGGGATGTTCATTGGCTGTAGCCGCTATCCGGAATGCGAACATACTGAGCTAATTGATAAACCAGATGAGACGGCTATTGCTTGCCCGCAGTGCGGACAAGGCCATCTGGTCCAGCGTCGTTCCCGTTTCGGTAAAACCTTTCACTCCTGCGATCGCTATCCTGATTGCCAGTTCGTTATCAATTTTAAACCGGTGGCGGGCGAATGCCCTGAATGCCATTACCCGCTGTTAATAGAAAAGAAGACGGCGCAGGGGCTCAGACGCTTCTGTGCCAGTAAACAATGTGGAAAGCCGATCCCGGCGGAATAAATCAGTGAACAATAACCTGCCCTCAGAAGCCGTCGCCCATGCCGTGGCGGTCCTGAATAATGAACATGTCATCGCCTATCCCACGGAAGCCGTTTTTGGCGTCGGCTGCGACCCTGACAGCGAAACGGCCGTTATGCGTCTGCTGGAGCTGAAGCAACGTCCTGTTGAGAAGGGATTGATCCTTATCGCCGCTAGCTTTGAGCAACTCAAGCCCTATATTGATGATTCACGGTTAAGTGATTCGCAGCGGGCAGCGATCTTTTCCTGCTGGCCAGGACCGGTGACGTTTGTATTCCCGGCGCGTCCTGAAACACCACGCTGGCTGACTGGTCGTTTTGATTCGCTGGCTGTACGCGTGACCAACCATCCGCTGGTGATTGAATTGTGCGAAGCCTACGGAAAACCGCTGGTCTCGACGAGCGCCAATCTCACCGGGCAACCGCCTTGCCGCACCACCGCAGAAGTCCGTGCTCAGTTTGGTGACAGCTTCCCGGTCGTGGATGGCGCTACGGGCGGACGGCAAAATCCATCTGAAATACGTGATGCCCTGACGGGTGAACTGTTCCGCCAGGGGTGAACCATGGAAACCTATGCTGTTTTTGGTAATCCGATTGCGCACAGCAAGTCGCCTTCTATTCACCAGCTGTTTGCCTGCCAGTTAGGGATTATCCATCCTTATGGACGTGTGCTAGCGCCGCTGGACGATTTTGTCTCTTCTCTCAATCAGTTTTTTGCGCAGGGAGGAAAGGGCGCCAATGTTACTGTTCCTTTTAAAGAAGAAGCTTTTGCGCGCGCGGATGAACTGACAGAACGCGCTGCGCTGGCGGGAGCGGTGAATACCCTGAAACGTCTCGAAGACGGGCGTTTGCTGGGCGACAACACGGACGGTATTGGTCTGCTGAGCGATCTGGAGCGTCTGGGATTCATTAAGCCACGCCAGCGGATCCTGCTTATCGGTGCCGGTGGCGCATCGCGTGGGGTGCTGCTGCCGCTGCTGTCGCTGGGATGTGCCGTCACGATCGTCAATCGCACCTACGCTCGTGCCCATGAGTTAGCCACGCTCTTCGCTCATACCGGCAGCGTCAGCGCAAGGGAGATGGATACCTTATCCGGGGAAACATTCGATCTGATCATCAATGCGACGTCCAGTGGAATAGACGGTGATGTACCGGCTATCCCGGCATCTGTTGTCAACGCTGACGTGTATTGCTATGACATGTTCTACCAGAAAGGGCCGACACCGTTTCTTCACTGGTGCCAGCAGCATGGCGCAACCCACTGTGCTGACGGGCTGGGAATGCTGGTGGCGCAAGCCGCCCATGCCGTTCTGCTATGGCACGGCGTCCTGCCGGCTATCACCCCGGTTATAGAAAGGCTGCAACAGGAACTGAATGCATGAATCAGGCGATTCAGTTTCCCGATCGGGAATCATGGGATGCCGAACGGCAGGGCGTGGTGTTTCCCGCGCTGGTTAATGGGATGCAATTAACCTGCGCAATTTCAGGGCAGATCCTGCAGCAGCGTTTTGGCGCAGAGGGGCCAGCGCAGTGGCTGGCCGCATTTCAGGAACATCGTTGGGATCTTGAGGAAGAGGCAGAGGCATTGATCCGCGATAATCAGGAGGATGCTCAGGGTTGGGTCTGGCTCTCCTGATCCAGATATTCATCTTTCCATATCACATAGTTATTCGCTGAATACTTAAGGCCTTCCCGCTCCGCCTCTGTCAGGGGGCGGATCTGTTTGACCGGATTGCCAAAGTAAAGGAAGCCGCTTTCCAGCTGTTTGTTCTGCGGTACCAGACTTCCCGCGCCAATCATGACGTCATCGCCAACGACGACACCATCTAATAAGATCGAACCCATACCAACCAGTACGCGGTTGCCGATAGTGCAGCCGTGCAGCATCACTTTGTGGCCAACCGTCACATCCTCTCCAATGATCAGTGGATTTCCCTCAGGCTTGTAAGAGGATTTATGGGTCACGTGTAGAACGCTGCCGTCCTGAATATTGCTGCGTTGACCTATCGATACATAGTTGACGTCGCCGCGAATGGCTACCAGAGGCCAGACGCTGACGTCATCGGCAATTCTGACATCACCGATAACGACGCTGGATGCGTCAATCATGACGCGAAGACCGATTTGCGGGAAAAATGCTTTATAGGGGCGCAGTTGAGCAGACATGTTGACCTCAAAAATACGGGAGCGTAAGAAGACTTTGGTGGCTTTTATCTCGCTCTGCAACCCCTGAAAACGGTGAAAATTGAGCAAATCGTGCAATTACACGGCGAAAAGGGTGAAAAATCACCATTCAGAAAAAAAGATCGAAAAAAGGCTTGTGCAAAAAAATGGGATCCCTATAATGCGCACCCACTGACACGGCAGATGTGAATCACTTCACACAAACAGCCGGTTCGGTTGAAGAGAAAAATCCTGAAA
>NZ_JBEAFX010000025.1:0-16654 GCF_040062325.1 Klebsiella sp. GG_Kp175
GCACAGCCGGGGCGACGGCGTGTTAAACCATAGGGAAAGATCTTGTAATGTAATCAGCTCAAATGTTAATAATATTTTGCTATCTGGTTATCAAATTTAAACAAGGCCGCTTGTCTCTTTCACCGCTGTGTTTTTAACATCATCTTACTATGGAAAAAAATGGTCTCTTCAGTCAGCGCATTCGCTTGCGCCATCTACACACCTTCGTGGCCGTCGCTCAACAGGGAACGCTGGGGCGCGCGGCTGAAACTTTAAATCTGAGCCAGCCAGCACTTTCAAAAACGCTTAACGAGCTTGAACAGCTGACCGGTACCCGTCTGTTTGAGCGGGGACGTCTGGGGGCGCAATTGACCCTGGTCGGGGAACAGTTTCTGACTCATGCCGTGAAAGTGCTTGATGCCCTTAACTCGGCGGGCCAGGCGCTGAACCGTAAAGAGGGGCTGAATAACGATATCGTGCGCATCGGCGCGCTGCCTACCGCCGCGCTGGGGATCCTACCGACGGTGATCGGCCAGTTCCATAAGCAGCAAAAAGATATCACGCTGCAGGTCGCCACCATGAACAACACCATGCTGCTCGCCGGGTTAAAATCCGGGGAGATCGACATCGGCATCGGACGGATGTCCGATCCGGAGCTGATGAGCGGGCTGCATTACGAACTGCTGTTCCTGGAATCCCTTAAGCTGGTGGTACGCCCGGGACATCCTCTGCTGCAGGAGACCGTGACCCTCAGTCGGGTGATGGAGTGGCCGGTGGTGGTCTCGCCAAAGGGCACCGTGCCGCGGCAAAACGCCGAAGCGCTGCTCCAGAGCCAGGGCTGTAAAATGCCCGCCGGCTGCATCGAGACCCTCTCTGCTTCACTGTCGCGCCAGCTGACGGTCGATTTTGACTAT
Organism: Klebsiella sp. GG_Kp175; assembly: GCF_040062325.1. Lineage (NCBI taxonomy): Bacteria > Pseudomonadati > Pseudomonadota > Gammaproteobacteria > Enterobacterales > Enterobacteriaceae > Klebsiella > Klebsiella sp. GG_Kp175. Next base: position 894 of record NZ_JBEAFX010000025.1, read on the forward strand.
GTCTGGTTCGTCCCTTCCGGGGCGGTGAAAGACGATCTTCGCCGTGGCGTACTGACCGCCCTGCCGATTGCCACCCAGGGCGCCGGGGAGCCCATCGGCATTCTAACCCGCGTCGATGCGACGCTGACCCCCGGTACACAAACCCTGCTCAGCGCTATTCGTAAATCAATGCCTGCCTGATCCGCTGATCCCCCGGCCCGTAGCGGCCGGGGAGCCAACGCTGACTGCGTCACATTCAGCAAAATAATCATTTAGTGCGAAATTATTTATTAACATTTGCGCAAATTTCTTTAACAGATCTATCATATCGCGATTTCACCAAATGGTTCATACGAAATCAAAACAGGCAATAAATTTGGCTTTATGAAGATACAAACCACTTCATTCAAAAATAAAACAAAATAACTTTGTTTCATTTGGTTCGCACTGAGGTGGCTGGTGTGGTTAAGGAGATTTCATGACAACTGGCAACGCGCCGCGCGGATTCCCCCGGATCCTGCAGTGGCTTCTCGCCGGACTGATGCTGATCATCGGTCTGGCTATCGGTATTCTGGGGGTAAAACTGGCTCTCGTCGGCGGCACGCTGTACTTCGCGCTGATGGGCGTGGTGATGGTTATCGCGGCGGTGCTGATTTTCCGTCGCCGCCGCGGGGGTATTCTGCTGTACGCCGTGGCGTTTATCGCTTCGGTGATCTGGGCGATCGGCGACGCTGGCTGGAACTTCTGGCCGCTCTTCTCGCGTCTGTTCGCCCTTGGCGTGCTGGCCTTCCTCGCCGCCCTGGTCTGGCCTTTCCTTGCCAGCTCGCCGGCGAAAAAAGGCCCGGCTTTTGCCATCGCCGCCGTGCTCGCCGTGGCGCTGGCGGGAAGCTTTGGCTGGATGTTTAAATCCGAACCGCTGGTCAGCGCCACGGAAGCGGTGCCGGTGAAACCCGTCGCGCCGGGCGAAGAGCAGAAAAACTGGGCGCACTGGGGCAACACCACCCACGGCGACCGCTTCGCCGCCCTGGATCAAATCAACAAGCAAAACGTCAACCAGCTGCAGGTAGCCTGGGTGGCGCATACTGGCGATATCCCACAGAGCAATGGCTCCGGCGCGGAAGATCAGAATACCCCGCTGCAGATTGGCGATACCCTCTACGTCTGTACCCCTTACAGCAAAGTGCTGGCGCTGGATGTCGACAGCGGCAAAGAGAAATGGCGCTATGACTCCAAATCCTCTTCGCCTAACTGGCAGCGCTGCCGCGGCTTAGGCTATTACGAAGATAGCCAGGCGCAGACGACGCCAGCGTCAGGCGCTCAGCCTGCCGCTTGCTCCCGTCGTCTGTTCCTGCCAACGATCGATGCCCGCCTGATCGCCATTGATGCCGACACCGGCAAACTGTGCGAGAGCTTCGGCGATCGCGGTATTGTCGACCTTAGCGTCGGGATGGGCGAAGTCAAAGCAGGTTACTATCAGCAGACCTCCACCCCGCTGGTCGCGGGTAATGTGGTGGTGGTCGGCGGCCGCGTCGCGGATAACTACTCTACCGGCGAACCGCCGGGGGTGGTCCGTGCGTTTGACGTCCACACCGGTAAACTGGCCTGGGCGTGGGATCCGGGTAATCCGGCGCTGACCGGCGTACCGCCGGAGGGCCAGACCTATACGCGCGGCACGCCGAACGTCTGGTCGGCGATGTCTTACGACGCGAAGCTGAACCTGATCTATCTGCCGACCGGTAACGCTACGCCTGACTTCTTTGGCGGCGAACGAACCGCGCTGGACGATAAATACAGCTCCTCCATCGTCGCCGTGGATGCCGCTACCGGCCAGGTACGCTGGCACTTCCAGACCACCCACCACGACCTGTGGGACTTTGACCTGCCGTCCCAGCCGCTGCTGTACGATCTGCCTGACGGCAAGGGCGGCACCACCCCGGTGCTGGTGCAGACCAGCAAGCAGGGCATGATCTTTATGCTCAACCGCGAAACCGGCGAGCCGGTGGCGAAAGTGGAAGAGCGGCCGGTGCCGGTGGGCAATGTCAAAGGCGAGCGCTACTCGCCGACGCAGCCTTACTCGGTGGGAATGCCGATGATCGGTAACCAGACGCTGACCGAGTCCGATATGTGGGGAGCGACGCCGATCGACCTGCTGCTGTGCCGTATCCAGTTCAAAGAAATGCGCCATCAGGGCGTCTTTACCCCGCCGGGGGAAGACCGCTCCCTGCAGTTCCCGGGCTCGCTTGGCGGCATGAACTGGGGCAGCGTCTCGGTGGATCCCAACAACAGCCTGATGTTCGTTAACGATATGCGTCTGGGTCTCGCCAACTATATGGTGCCGCGCGAGAAGGTGGCGAAAGACGCCAGCGGCATCGAGATGGGCATCGTGCCGATGGAAGGCACGCCGTTTGGCGCCATGCGCGAACGTTTCCTGTCGCCGCTGGGCATTCCGTGCCAGAAGCCGCCGTTCGGCACCATGTCCGCAGTGGATCTGAAAACCGGGAAACTGGTGTGGCAGGTGCCGGTAGGTACCGTAGAGGATACCGGGCCGCTGGGGATCCGCATGCACATGCCGATTCCGATCGGTATGCCGACCCTTGGCGCGTCGCTGGCGACGCAGTCCGGGCTGCTGTTCTTCGCCGGCACTCAGGATTTCTACCTGCGCGCCTTTGATACCGCTAACGGCAAGGAGATCTGGAAATCCCGTCTGCCGGTTGGCAGCCAGTCAGGCCCGATGACCTACGTGTCGCCGAAAACCGGTAAGCAGTACATCATTATCAATGCGGGCGGCGCCCGTCAGTCTCCGGATCGCGGCGATTACATTATCGCCTACGCGCTCCCTGACCATCACTGATTGACTTAAGCAAAAGGGCCCATCCGGGCCCTTTTTTGCTGTTGCCGAAACGCCTTGCGCGTTAGCGATTACTGGTCGCCAAAGTGGATCACGGTGCGAATCGATTTGCCTTCATGCATCAGGTCAAAGGCCTCGTTAATCTGCTCCAGCGGCAGGCGATGAGTAATAAACGGGTCGAGGCGAATTTTACCCGCCATCGCGTCTTCCACCATTCCCGGCAGCTGGCTACGGCCTTTCACGCCGCCAAAGGCGGAGCCGCGCCACACGCGGCCTGTCACCAGCTGGAACGGACGGGTCTTGATCTCCTGCCCGGCGCCGGCCACGCCGATAATGACGCTCTCGCCCCAGCCCTTATGGCAGCATTCCAGCGCCGCGCGCATCACATTGACATTACCGATGCACTCGAAGCTGAAATCCACCCCGCCGTCGGTCAGCTCAACAATCACATCCTGAATCGGCTTATCGTAGTCGTTGGGGTTGATAAAGTCGGTAGCCCCCATCTCTTTAGCGAGAGTGAACTTATCCGGGTTGGTATCGACTGCCAGAATGCGCCCGGCTTGCGCCTGCACAGCGCCCTGGATCACCGCCAGGCCGATGCCGCCCAGACCAAAGACCGCGACGGTATCCCCGGCCTTAACCTTCGCCGTGTTGTGCACCGCGCCGATACCGGTGGTCACGCCGCAGCCCAGCAGACACACTTTATCCAGCGGCGCCTGCGGATTGACTTTCGCCAGCGAGATCTCAGCGCAGACCGTGTATTCGCTGAAGGTGCTGGTGCCCATGTAGTGATAAATCGGTTCGCCGTTATACGAGAAACGGGTGGTGCCGTCCGGCATCAGCCCTTTGCCCTGGGTAGCGCGTACCGCCTGACAGAGATTGGTTTTACCCGACTTACAGAATTTGCACTCGCCGCATTCGGCGGTATACAGCGGGATGACATGATCGCCCGGCTTAAGGCTGGTGACGCCCTCGCCCACTTCCACGACCACGCCGCCGCCTTCATGGCCCAGCACCGCCGGGAAGACCCCTTCCGGATCGTCGCCGGAAAGGGTGAAAGCATCGGTATGGCACACGCCGGTATGGGTGATTTTCACCAGAACTTCGCCTTTTTTCGGCGGCGCGACGTCAATCTCTACGATTTTTAACGGCTGACCGGGGCCAAAGGCCACTGCTGCGCGTGATTTCATAACTGTCTCTTCCTCGTCGTGATGTTATTTTAAATAGGATCGTAGCAGATGACCGACCTCTGCCATTCTCGCGGCCCGCTGGTCCGGGGTGGTGTCGCCGCTGACCAGCTCGTCCTGCAGGTGGATCTCCACCATTTCGCCCATCAGACCGTTTGCCGCCCCGCGAATCGAGGCGATCTGCTGCAGGATGGTCATACAGGGCTCGCCGGACTCCAGCGCGCGTTCAAGGGCTTCAACCTGGCCGCGGATGCGTCGTACGCGGCTGAGCGCCCGTTTTTTATCTTCAGGTGAATGTGGCACGATAACGCCTCCGTATCATATAGGGGGGTATACTATATTTTATTCACCACAAAGGCAAAAAAAACCCCGTCTCGGGACGGGGTCTGAATGTTGAAGCAAACCCTTCAGCGCTTACGGGGCATCATTCGCAGCAGGGTATTATCTTTCCACCAGTAATGATGGAGCAGCGCAGCAAAGGCATGCAGGCCAATCACGAAGTAACCGGCGTTCGCTAACCATTCATGGATCGCTTTCAGGGTGTCCACCCGCTCAAAATCGCTCTGCGGAGCATACGGCATCGTCAGGCCAAAGGCGTACCAGGGATTCCCGCGCCAGTACATCATTACCATGCCAATCAGCGGCAGGCCGATAAACAGCAGATAGATAATCAGATGGCCGAGATGGGCGAAACCAGTCATCATCGGTGAGGGCTTTGGCACGATCGGCGGCGTCGGCATTTTCAGCCGCACCAGCAGACGCGCCACCATCAGCACGCCAATGGTGATTCCGCAGGAAACATGAACCATATTGATCAGCGGCCGATCGCTGCGGGGGAAAAATCCGCGCAGCTCCATCGCCGCATAGGCCACCACCACCAGCAGAAAGACCAGCCAGTGGATGCCGATCTGCAGGCCGGAATATTTATCGCGCATGGAATATCCTTAATGGAAAGTGTGATTGTGCCAACATAGCGGCCTTCTCTTAAATTTTCATTAACCTTTACGTTGAATTAACAATTGATTACCGCATTGTGCTGAGCCGCTGCACCCGGACCACGCAAACGGGCGCCGGATACCATCCGCTATTACAAAATTAAACATTTTTGTTACCTGCCGCCGCGCGCTCCCCTCTATAGTTGAGAACATCTGTCGGCCACGCTGCGTATGGAGATGAAAATGAAGAAAATCAGCTTACCGCTATTGCTGCTGACCGCGCTGGCCAGCCCGACTTTCGCCGCGGACTGTCAGCCTAACGGCATCGGTGGCTCATTTTGCATTAACGATGACGGGACCACTACCGACACGGTGCCGAATGAAGTCAACGGTATGGATACGTATTCGAATAATGGCGGGTATAGCAGTTCTCTGCCCGACCAGTCGGGGGCAGAGGAAGCGCTTGAAGGGTCAACGCTGTCGACGCAGCAGGACAGCGTCGCCAGTAGTGGTCAGGGAGACAGCGCCCTGGCGGGTCGCGACTGGCATTCGCCGTCCAATCTGAATGATGGCGCCGCCACCTCCAGTATGAGCCTGCTGGATAAACCCTGAGGCCTGGCGTCAGGCAAAGCTCCAGCCTGCGGCGCCGATGGCGACGGCGAACAGCAGGCAGGCCAGCGCCGTTTTGCGTAACAGCATGGTATAGAAGGAGATCGCGACGCCAACGAATACCACCAGCAGAATGGGCCACATGCTTAATAACAACAGCAGAAAACCCTCAATATTATTATGGATTACGCTTTCCACATCCGCATCCCTGCCTCATCGTCGATAAAGTAAGCAGAATTTAATATGTAACATGAATACATTCAAATAAAATATAAATGTAAATGATTATGCGGCTGGCGGCGGGTCACTGTTACGCGTCCGGGGAGTTAGCATCAGAAGCAGTGCGCAAAAAATAGGTCAGGATTGTTCCACAACCCTTTAGCGGTACGATCGTATTCTCACTAGAATCCCGCAAACCCTTCACGACATTATTCGGCGCTGGTATCTGATACAACGCGCCGGCGATGACAGTCGCCTGGTTGCAATTTATCTCCCTGAGCGGAACGCACATCCAGATATTGAAGCGGCTGGCCGTGTTCGTTATCCAGCAGGACAGAGTAGGTTTCTCCCTGCTCAAACATATAACGCTCTCCCCATTGACGCATCGCCACAACAATGGGAAACACGGAGCGCCCCTTTTCAGTCAGGACGTATTCCTTATATGCGCTGCCATCCGATGCCGGTAAAATCTCGAAAATACCGATCTCGACCAGGTGCTTCAGGCGCGCGGCAAGGATATTTTTGGCCAGCCCTAAATTTTTTTGAAACTCGCTGAATCTCCGTACATCGTCAAATGCTTCGCGGATAATCATCAGGCACCAGCGTTCACCAATTGATTCCAACGTTCTCGCCACCGGACATTCACTGGTTCTGAGTGATTCCTGTTTTGCCATCTGCGCGCTCCTCATCAATCTGTCTACTAATGCTAGCTTAATCTTCCGTTTTACCAGTTGCAAAAAAAAACCACTATGGCTATTTCTATAGGTAAACGAGTTTTAAAAAGCAACCAGATAGAAGGTCTCTTATGAAAGATAAGACAAGCAGGTGTACCGGCCACGGAATTCAAACCGCGTCAGCCCCTGACGCGATGCTCACCGCAGGGATAACGACGTTGTTTTCACTGACCTGCGCGCTGGCGGTAGCCAACGTTTATTCAGCTCAACCTTTACTCGACTCGATGGCGGTCAGCCTCAAGGTGGCGCCAGGCATGATTGGCGGCGTCATCACCGCTACGCAGTTGGGCTATGCCATTGGCTTACTGTTCCTGGTTCCGCTCGGGGACTGGCTGAACCGTAAATACGTGGCGATGACTCAGCTGTTGCTTTCAGCGGCGGCGTTAGTTGTAGCAGGGTTATCCCCCAATATAGCCACTCTGTTTGGCGCCATGCTGATCGTTGGCCTGATGGCCGTTGTGGTGCAGTTGATGGTGGCGTGGGTGGCAATACTGGCGACACCGCAGAAACGAGGCCAGGCGGTGGGTACCCTGACCAGCGGAATTGTTTCAGGCATCCTGTTGTCTCGGTTTATCTCAGGCGCGATAGCCGATATTGCCGGCTGGCGAGCCGTTTATCTCACGGCTGCCTGTATGATGCTGTTGATGGCCGGTGTCGTCTGGAAGGTCATGCCTCCGCCCTCAAAGCAATCGCAGCCACAAAAGTCCACCTACCTTTCCTTATTGAAGTCAGTGTTTCAGCTATATATCACTGAACCGCAACTGAGAAAGCGCGGCATCCTGGCGCTTCTTATCTTCGCCGCCTTCAGCATGCTATGGACAACTATGGTCATGCCGCTTACCGCCCTTTCCCTCTCGCACACCCAGGCGGGGATGTTTGGCTTAGCCGGCCTCGCTGGCGTGCTGGCCGCCTCAAGAGCGGGAAAGTGGGCTGACCAGGGATGGGCTCAGCGTACTACCGGCTTGGCGCTGGCGCTGCTGGCTCTCTCATGGCTGCCTATCGCCTATGTTGAAACCTCTTTGCTCTGGCTGTTAGCTGGCGTCATTGCGCTGGACTTTGCGGTACAGGCCGTACATGTCTCTAACCAGAGCCTGATCATTGCCGCCAGGCCTGCAGCAGCAAGCCGCCTGGTTGGGGCTTACATGTGTTTTTATTCGCTGGGTAGCGCGGCAGGGGCTATCGTTGCCACACAGCTTTATTCCCACTGGGGATGGCAGGCGGTCTGCCTTGCGGGTGCCGCGGTCAGCGCGTGTGCTTTTCTTGTCTGGTCAGGATCGCGTCGATCATGACATTCGGCCCCTGTTTTGAAGGGGCCAGTCAAAAAGCGCGTAAAAATGACCTGATTGCCCCCAGCTGTTTGTATCGCATAGATTTTTTCAATGCTTTTAAACAGTTATGCTCATGTTGTATAATGACGTGCACTTTAACTAAAAAAAGAGTGCGACCATGATTGATTCCTCATTGCCATTAACCGACATTCACCGCCACCTTGACGGTAACATCCGGGCCCAAACCATCCTCGATCTTGGCCGCGAGTTTAATATCACCCTTCCCGCTACCACCCTTGACACGCTGCGTCCCCACGTCCAGGTCACCAGCCTGGAGCCCGATCTGGTCAGTTTTCTCGCCAAGCTCGACTGGGGGGTGAAAGTCCTGGCCTCGCTGGAAGCCTGCCGTCGCGTGGCGTATGAGAACGTCGAAGACGCGGCGCGCAATGGCCTGCACTACGTGGAGCTGCGCTTCTCCCCACGCTATATGGCGATGACCCACCAGTTGCCGGTTGACGGCGTGGTAGAGGCAGTGATCGCCGGGGTACGTGAGGGGTGCCGCGATTTTCAGGTCGACGCCCGCCTGATCGGCATTTTGAGCCGCACCTTTGGCGAAGCGGCCTGTCAGGAAGAGCTGGCGGCGCTGCTCGCCCACCGCGATGGCATCACCGCCCTCGACCTCGCTGGCGATGAGCTGGGCTTCCCGGGGGCGCTGTTCCTCAGTCATTTTAACCAGGCCCGCGATGCCGGGTGGCATATCACCGTTCACGCTGGCGAAGCGGCCGGCCCGGAAAGTATCTGGCAGGCCATTCGTGAGCTGGGCGCCGAGCGTATCGGCCACGGGGTAAAAGCGGTACAGGATCCCGCCCTGATGGACTATCTGGCCGAGCACCGCATCGGGATTGAATCCTGTCTCACCTCGAACGTGCAAACCAGCACCGTACCCTCTCTGGCCCAGCATCCGCTGAAGCAGTTCCTTGAGCACGGCGTGCTGGCGAGCCTCAACACTGACGATCCGGCGGTCCAGGGGGTCGATATTATCCACGAATACACCGTGGCGGCGCCGGCGGCGGGCCTGAGCCGGGGGCAGATCCGCCAGGCCCAGATCAATGGTCTGACCCAGGCGTTTCTGAGCGAACAGGAAAAAGCCGCGCTCATTCAGCGGGTGGCTAAAGGCTGATAGCCGGCCCGGCAGCCGCGCTGCCGGGCTATCTCTTACACAAGGCTGAGCGTGGCGCGATGCCGAGCCGACTCGATACCGAGCTCAAGCAGGGTCATGATTTGAATCGCCTCGCTGGCCGGAACCGGGTTTTCTCCCACCCCATTGAGCGCATCGCGGATAGCGGCATAGTAAGCGGGATAATTGCCCGGTAGCGTCAGCCATGTCTCCTCGCTACGTTCGTCGCCTTCGGCGCGGGTCAGGGTACCGTCACGCATATCATACCCCCAGTCCTCCTGCGGCAAACGCTCGCCATTTTTCAGCCGCTCCTCCTGCGGGTCGAGACCGTACTTGATAAAGCTGGCCCGCGAGCCGTGGACGATAAAGCGCGCGCTCTCCGCGGCGGCGAGCAATGTGCCGTGCAGCACCACCCGCCGCTGTGGATAGGCCAGCACCGCGTGAAAATAGTCGGTGGATTGCGCGCCGGGCCGAAGTTGAGCGAGATCCACCGTGATGCTCACCGGCAGACCAAACAGCACCACCGCCTGGTCGAGCAGATGCGGTCCGAGATCATACCAAATTCCACTCCCGGGGCCCGCCTGTTCCCGCCAGCGCTGGCGTACCTGCGGGCGGAAGCGGTCGAAATGGGATTCGAAGTAACACACCTCTCCCAGCAGGCCTTCGTCGATTAACGTTCTGACCGTTAAGAAATCACTGTCCCAGCGCCGATTGTGAAATACCGACAGCACCCGGCCACAGTGCTTCGCCAGGCTCTCCAGCTCACGAGCCTGTGACAGTGTCACGGTAAAGGGTTTATCCACCACCACGTGCTTACCGGCCTCCAGCGCCGCTTTCGCCAGTGGGAAGTGGGTGTCGTTCGGCGTGGCGATGACCACCAGATCGATCTCCGGGTCGTTCAGCAATTCACCCGCCGCACTAACCACCTTCGCGCCAGGCCAGTCGGCATGAACTTTGGCCGCGTCGCTGCTGGAGACCGTCGTCAGCGCCAGGCCCGGCGTGCCGCTGATTAATGGCGCGTGAAACGTTTTGCTGGCATAGCCATAGCCCACCAGCCCCACCCGGATCGCATCACTCATTTAACCGCCTCTCTTATTCAGCTGATGTCAATATCTGACTAATGAGAATATTCTTACAAAACGTGAATAAAACTTATCATTTTTTCACTTAAGGTTTTAACGCATGCGTGCAAAATCAGACAGATACCCCTTGTGATCTGCTGACCATAGAGTAACATTTCCCACTGTGTTCAAAGGATATTGAAGTGTTATGACGACTGTTTTTACTCGTATTGTAGAACTTATTGGCTGGATTGTTTTTGGGATTTCCGCACTGCTTTTGGTTATCGCGCACCATATTGATAACTACCAGTCGCCACCGCCAGCGGATGTGGTGCAGACAAAGTAGCGCCGCCGTGAAACAGTGACCCGCTTCGCAACTGTGCAACCGGTTTCAGAAACCGGTTGCACAGTTATCCTTGCTTTGATTACACTCCCTCTATCATCAGACTGGGAGTTTTTTCATGGCCTCTTTTCCGCAACATTTTCTATGGGGTGCCGCTACCGCAGCGTATCAGGTTGAAGGTGGGCACGACGCTGACGGTAAAGGACCGTCAATCTGGGATATCTACTCTCACCTGCCGGGAACCACCTTTGAAGGGACCACCGGCGATATCGCCGTCGATCACTATCACCGTTTTCGCGAAGACGTGGCGTTGATGGCCGAGATGGGCCTGCAGAGCTATCGCTTTTCCATCTCCTGGCCGCGCCTGCTGCCCACCGGGCGCGGCGAGGTTAATGAAGCAGGCGTGCAGTTTTATAGCGATCTGATCGATGAACTGCTGGCGCATAATATTGAGCCGATGATTACCCTCTATCACTGGGACCTGCCGCAGGCCCTGCAGGATGAGGGCGGCTGGGAAGCACGCAGCACCGCCGAAGCCTTCGCCGAGTACGCCCGCCTCTGCTACGCCCGCTTTGGTTCGCGGGTGAAGCTGTGGGCTACCTTTAACGAGACCATCGTCTTTATCGGCCACGGCTACATTAACGGCCTGCATCCGCCGGCCGTTCGCGATCCGGCGCGCGCCATCCAGGCCTGTCATCACGTGTTTATCGCCCATGCGCTGGCGGTGAAGGCGTTTCGCGAGATGGCCGTGGCGGGCGAGATTGGTTTCGTCAATGTGCTGCAGCCGCATACCCCGCTCACCGACAGCGAGGCGGACAGGCAGGCTACCGACCTGGCTGACGCCATCCATACCCACTGGCTGTACGATCCGGTGCTAAAAGGCACCTATCCTGCTGCCCTGCTGGCGCAGACTCAAGCCCTGTGGGGAGTACCGCGCTTTGCTCCAGGCGACGACGCGCTGCTGCGAGACAACCGCTGTGACTTTATCGGTCTGAATTACTATCGTCGGGAAACGGTATCCGCCCAGCCGCCCGAAATCCCCACCGGCGGCGAGCCTGGCGTGGAGGGGTTATTCTATTTCGTGCGTAATCCGCAGAGCACTTATACCGAATGGGGCTGGGAGATCTGGCCGCAGGGGCTAACCGACGGCATTATGATGATCAAGGCGCGCTATGGCGATATCCCGATCTATATCACCGAGAATGGGCTGGGAGCGAAAGACCCGATTATTGCCGGTGAGGTGGTCGACGATCCGCGAATCGACTACCTGAGCAGCCATATTGGCGCTCTGGAAAAGGCGCTGGCGCAGGGAGCTGACGTTCGCGGCTATTATCCCTGGTCGTTTATCGATCTGCTTAGCTGGCTCAACGGATATCAAAAGCAATATGGCTTTGTCTATGTGGACCACCAGCAAAATCTGGCACGGAAACGAAAGAAGAGTTTTTATTGGTACAAATCTGTTATTGCCAGTCGCGGCGAACAGCGTTAATCTTCTCCTGCGGGCGCCATTCGGCGCCCGGTCTGATTTAGAATATTCTTAAACATCTCCCTGCTCTTCAAGGCTGGCTTTGCCCCTTGTCATGGGTTTATATAACCTGAAACATTCCACGCGGCCCCGGCAGAAGGCGCCGTTGGTTGAGAGTAGGTTTAGTGAATGCTGATAATATTCAACGTAATTATTCCGATTATAAAATGGATACGAAAATGACCGTTCTGGACTATTTATTAAAATTCCGCAAAATCAGTTCGCTGGAAAGTCTTGAAAAACTATTTGATCACCTTAACTACTCCCTGACTGACACCGAAGAGATCGTTAATATGTATCGCGCCGCCGATCACCGCCGGGCAGAGCTGGTTTCCGGCGGTAAATTGTTCGATGTGGGCCAGGTGCCTAAATCCGTTTGGCGATTCGTGCAGTAAGACTGTCATCCTTCACGCCAGTTGCTTATACTTCCCGGCCTGCTTTTATATACTGGCGTTAAATAGGGGAGAACCATGACGTCTCAATCTGCGGAACGCATCGGCGGATGGCTGCTGGCACCGCTGGCCTGGTTGCTGGTGGCGCTGCTGAGCGCCTCGTTATCGCTGCTGTTTTTTGCCAATGCCCTCATGTCGCCGCAAACCTGGGCCCTGCTGCGCGCCATGAGCACCGGACACATGGCGCTGTGGGTCGCCTCGTTGCTGTTTGCCCTCGCCATGTGGTTTTATACGCTCTGGCTGACCATCGCCTTTTTCAAGCGGCGCTCGCTGGTGCCGAAACACTATATTATCTGGCTGCTCATTACGCTGCTGCTGGCGATAAAGGCGTTTGCCTTCTCCCCCGTTTCGGATGTCCTTGCACTGCGTCAGCTACTGTTTCCGCTGCTGGCCGCCGCGCTGCTGGCGCCCTATTTTCGCCGTTCACAGCGGGTAAAACGGACCTTTGTTAATCCGTAATAACCCCACACTTAACCTGTTGTCGCCGGTATCGTTTTATTCGATAATAAGCGGCTTTTTTTCGTTTCAGGTCGCATGATGGCTGATTATTTACTGCTCTTTATCGGTACTGTCCTTGTCAATAACTTCGTTTTGGTGAAGTTCCTTGGCCTGTGTCCGTTTATGGGGGTTTCCAAAAAGCTGGAAACCGCAATGGGGATGGGGCTCGCCACCACCTTCGTGATGACCCTGGCCTCTATTTGCGCCTGGCTGATTGATACCTGGATCCTTATCCCGCTAAATCTGGTTTATTTACGTACCCTGGCCTTTATTCTGGTTATCGCCGTGGTGGTCCAGTTCACTGAGATGGTGGTGCGTAAAACCAGCCCGGCGCTCTATCGCCTGCTGGGCATCTTTTTGCCCCTTATCACCACCAACTGCGCGGTGCTCGGGGTGGCGCTGCTGAACATCAACCTGGGCCACAATTTCCTGCAGTCGGCGCTGTACGGCTTTGCCGCCGCCGTCGGCTTCTCGCTGGTGATGGTGCTGTTCGCGGCGATCCGCGAACGTCTGGTGGTGGCCGATGTCCCCGCGCCGTTCCGCGGTAATGCCATCGCGCTGATTACCGCCGGTTTAATGTCTCTGGCCTTTATGGGCTTTAGTGGTTTGGTGAAGTTGTAATGAGCGCAGTCTGGATAGCCGTGATCGCCATCAGCCTGTTAGGGCTGATTTTCGGCTTAATACTGGGGTATGCGTCGCGCCGTTTCGCGGTGCAGGACGACCCGGTGGTGGAAAAAATTGATGAACTGTTACCGCAGAGCCAATGTGGGCAGTGCGGCTACCCTGGCTGCCGCCCCTATGCGGAAGCGGTGGGCGTGCAGGGTGAGAAAATTAATCGCTGCGCGCCGGGTGGTGAAGCGGTGATGTTAAAAATCGCCGCCTTGCTCAACGTCGACCCGCAGCCTGTCGATGGCGACGAGCAGGCAGCCGAGCCGGCCCGCATGCTCGCCGTGATTGACGAGCCGAACTGCATCGGCTGCACCAAATGTATTCAGGCGTGTCCCGTGGATGCCATTGTCGGGGCGACCCGCGCCATGCATACCGTGATGAGCGACCTATGCACCGGCTGCAACCTGTGCGTTGCCCCCTGCCCGACCCAGTGCATTTCACTCGTTCCGGTGGCGACCACCCCGGAGACCTGGAAATGGGATCTGCACACGATCCCGGTGCGAAATATTCCTGTGGAACAACATGTTTAAGCTATTTTCCGCTTTCCGAAAAGACAAAGTCTGGGATTTTAACGGCGGTATTCACCCGCCGGAGATGAAAACCCAGTCAAACGGCACCCCGCTGCGCCAGGTTTCCCTGCCGCAGCGCTTTGTGATCCCGCTGAAGCAGCACATCGGCGCCGAAGGCGAACTGTGCGTCAAAGTAGGCGACCGGGTGCTGCGCGGCCAGCCGCTAACCCGCGGTTGGGGAAGAATGCTGCCGGTTCACGCCCCCACCTCCGGCACCGTTGCCGCTATCGCCCCGCACACCACCGCCCATCCATCCGCGCTGGCGGAGATGAGCGTGATCATTGACGCCGACGGCGAAGACCGCTGGATCGAACGCGACGGCTGGAGCGACTACCAGACCCGCACACGTGAAGCGCTGATTGAGCGCATCCACCAGTTTGGCGTTGCCGGCCTCGGCGGCGCCGGCTTCCCCACCGGCAGTAAACTGCGCGGCGGCGGCGATAAAATTAAAACGCTGATCATTAACGCCGCCGAGTGCGAACCCTATATCACGGCGGACGACCGCCTGATGCAGGACTGCGCGGCGCAGATTGTCGAAGGGATCCGCATCCTCGCCCACATTCTGCAGCCTGACGAGGTGCTGATCGGCATTGAAGACAATAAGCCGCAGGCCATCTCCATGCTGCGGGCGGTACTCTGCGACGCCCATGGCATTTCGCTGCGCGTGATCCCCACCAAATACCCCTCCGGTGGCGCCAAGCAGCTCACCCAGATTCTCACCGGGAAACAGGTGCCGCACGGCGGTCGTTCTTCGGACATTGGCGTGCTAATGCAGAACGTCGGTACAGCCTACGCTGTGAAACGCGCGGTAATTGACGGCGAACCGTTAACCGAGCGCGTGGTCACCCTCACCGGCGAGGCGGTAACCCGGCCGGGCAATGTCTGGGCGCGCCTTGGCACGCCGGTGCGCCATCTGTTGAACGACGCCGGATTCTGCGCCAGCGCTGAGCCGATGGTGATCATGGGCGGCCCGCTGATGGGCTTTACTCTGCCGGGGCTCGACGTCCCGGTAGTGAAGATCACCAACTGTCTGTTAGCGCCCTCCGCCAGCGAAATGGGCGAGCCGCAGGAAGAAAAAGGCTGCATTCGCTGTAGCGCCTGCGCCGACGCCTGCCCGGCCGATCTGCTGCCGCAGCAGCTGTACTGGTTCAGCAAAGGCCAGCAGCACGATAAAGCCACCGCTCACAATCTGGCGGACTGCATCGAATGCGGCGCGTGCGCGTGGGTATGCCCAAGCAATATTCCGCTGGTGCAGTACTTCCGCCAGGAGAAAGCCGAGATCGCGGCGATTCGTCTGGAAGAGCAGCGCGCTGCGGAAGCCAAGGCGCGATTCGAGGCCCGACAGGCGCGCCTGGAGCGTGAGAAAGCGGCCCGCGCCGAGCGGCATAAAAAAGCCGCCGTCCAGCCTGCCGCCAAAGATCAGGATGCGATTAACGCCGCCCTGGCCCGGGTACGTGATAAACAGCGCGACGCCGCGCAGCCTATCGTGATTCAGGCCGGCGCCAGACCGGACAACAGCGAGGCGATTGCCGCCCGCGAAGCGCGGAAGGCCGAAGCCCGGGCGCGTAAAGCGCAGCAGCAGGCCGCGCCGGCGGAATCCCCGTCGACCGACGCTGCCGATCCACGCAAAGCGGCGGTGGAAGCCGCTATCGCCCGCGCCAAAGCGCGCAAAGCCGAACAGCAGGCCG